>CAYOEZ010000004.1:0-63857 GCA_964402955.1 uncultured Ktedonobacterales bacterium
GAGGAACACACATGACACGCCCCGCCGGGGGATGATTGCAAGGACGGCGTGGCGCCCGGCCGGTCGGGGTCTTGGAGAGTCACACTGGCTCAGTTAAGGCGGCACTAACTATCCGCTGCCCGATCCGCTCTACCCTCACCTGCCGGGGGATGTCATCGAGCGCTTGCATGACCTGGTCACGACACCATCAACGGCGGCAATTTCTGAGCTGATAGAGCAGATCGAGCGCCATCCAGATATGCCAACGCTCTACAACTACTTGGCGGTGGCCTATGGCCAAAGTGGACAGATTGCCAAGTACGAGCAGGTCGTCCTAGAGTACTTCGAGCGCTTCCCCGACTACTTGTTCGCCCGCATGAACTATGCGGAGCTGCTGTTGAGCAGGCGCGACTACGACGGAGTGGCCAATCTCCTCAACCATGCCTTTGATATCGGCCTCTTCTACCCGGAGCGCAAACGTTTCCACATTACGGAGTACACCGCCTTCATGGGTATTGTGGGGATCTACCACATCGGCGTGGGCAACCTGGAGGTGGCGGAGAAAGTGCTGGAGGCGCTGAAACAGGTTGCGCCAGACTCCCCCATCACGCGGCGTTTTGAGGGAGACCTCCTGCGCGGACGTATCGAACGTGCGCTCTCTGTCCTGAGGCGCGACGTGCTCGCATCATCGTCTCCGCAACGTTAAGCGTGGCGGCCTTCGCCGTGAACAGGGCGCAGCCGGGCGACCTTGGCATCGTCACCGGCAAACGCCACGAGCAGAGCATGTGCTTCGGGCGGAAGGGTTCAGGGCTCAGGGTATAGGGGATTGGGTACCGGAGATGCGAGACGGATCGGTGAAAACCGCCCGGGGAGATGCTCTGGGTGAGTCGTGCGCTAGAAGATCACTGATTGTCGGGATTCCGTAAAAGTGCTATAATGATGTCAGAAATTCTGATGGATGGAGCATCTAATGGCAACCCAGGAACCGGTGTTTGCAGTATCCGAGCAAGTGGTGCAAGTCCGCGACCGCTGGCAAATGACGCTTCCCGCCGATATCCGGCGCAAGATCGGACTACGCAGAGGCGATATCTTCACCGTCGTTCAGGTCGGCGACACGGTCATTTTGACGCGCAAGAAGCTTGTGGTGCCCGATCTGGCAGACAAAGTAGCCCAGATCATCGCAGAGCAGGGTGTAACCCTCGATGAGCTGTTGGACGAGCTAGACACGCAGCGCCGGCGCTACCGCGAGGAGAAGTATGGCGGGCACGCCTAGAGTTTTCGTCGATTCCAGTGTGCTGATTGCCGGCGTGCTGTCCCCATCTGGCGGCGCACGCGCCATTCTTGTGCTGGCCGAGGCTGAAGTCCTGACGGTTGTGATCTCGCAGCAGGTTCAGGTCGAGTGTGAACGTGTGCTGCAAACCAAGGCGCCGCTGGCGCTGGCCCCGTACCATGAAGCTCTACGAGCTATCCCATTCGAGGTGTGCGTCGATCCAACGCCGGAGCAGGTTGAGCGTGCAGCACAGTCTATCGATATCGATGACGCCTCCATTCTCGACGCCGCCATTGCTACTGCGCCCGACTATGTGGCATCACTCGATCGCAAGCACTTTCTGCAGCCGGAGGTCGCGCAACGCTCAGGTCTGCGCATCGGGACACCAGGTGATTTCGTGGCCTGGCTGCGCGAGCGAACCACAAGCGCATGAGCGAGGTTGGCGGGCGCTGGCAACGGATTCGGAATACGGATGACACGGAAGCTGGCCACGGATTAGGGCGCGGATGGCACGGAAGCACGGATTCTGGCAGCGCGGGCTCCCTCTCCCGCAAGGGTGAGTGTGGACGCCGGCAACGGATTCGGAACGCGGTGCAGGGCAAGGACGGTCGGGTTCCCATTTTTGACGCCAGCTTGTCGGCAGCACTCACACGAAGGGGCAGAGAAACTTGAAAAAGGTGACTTCGTTGATCAAGCGTCATCTACGTGGATTCATAGCATTGGTGTTGATCATATTGGCGGTCATTTCGTTTGCTGTCGCTCTGGTGCCATGCATGCCAAACGTCGGTCGTGATCTTTCGATCAATCTGTCTGCGACGTTCATAGGTATGCTCGTTGCCGTCTTCGCAATTGATAACCTAATCCAGGAGGCTGAACGACAGAAGGAAACTCGTGCCAGAGATCATGCTGCTGGGAGAATTACACATCTTGCTATTGCCATTTTCGGTGGTTTCTGGTCCTCATTCGCGGACCTGTGGCCAAACCATGTTCCTAATGCTACGCCGAAAATGCTTGATGCGGACCAGAAGCTCGGCACTCACACGGCGCAAGTGCAAGCACTCAAGTTGATGCAAGGAAGTGCGACCATTGTTCTCAAGCAAGTCCCGGTCCACAAATGGTTGGAGTTCAAGGCTGACGTAGTGCGGTGGCAGCAAGAATGCGAGTTGCTGCTATCGCGCTGGTATGCAGGGTACCTTGACAGTGAGGTATTGGTCCTTCTTGAGCACGTGGAAGACGCGCTGAGAGCCCTGATTCGCGGCATTGACATGGCTGCATCTGGCATCAATGATGCCTCGGCTAGCGCTCCAGTGTACTGTAGTCCCGCTCTCCTCAAATGCACCGCAGATCTGCTGGAAAAGATGATGCAGACTAAGATAAGGTCGCATTAGCCGCCAAGACACACAATGGTTGCAGAGCTTACCCCCGCCTTCGTGCGCTGGCTCGCCATACGTGCTTCATCCGTGGACATTTCCGTGTAATCTGTGTTCCCAATCCGTTACCAGCGTCTGTCACCACCACCCTCACCCCATCCCTCTCCCTACAAGCGGAGAGGGCGTCCGCGCCCCCCGTCCGTGCTCAACCCCCTGACCCCTGATCCCTGTCCCCGGAACCCTGCCCCACCTATCCCCTCACCCGCTTCACCAACTCCCAATCCTCTTTCGTCAGCGCGCCCAGCACGAGCAGCAGCACGGCGTAGATGATCATCGCGGCAGGGACGATCAGCAGCAGGCTTGAGCTGCGCAGCAGCCAGATCACCGCGCCCATCACCGCCGAGGCCACGACGGGCCGCCAGAACAACTCGGCGAAGGGCAGCACGCTGATATTCTTGCGCACGCTGTAGTAGAAGGGCAGGAAAAGCACAATTTCGGAGAGGACTGTCGTCAGCGCCGCGCCCTGGAATCCGTAGCGCGGGATAGCGATGATGTTGGCGACGATGTTGAACACTGCGCCGATGACAAACGCCCGCGTCAGGTAGTGCTGCTGGTTGACGGCGATCAGCGCGTACTGAGTCACGCTGTTGATGAAGCTGAAGGGCAAGAACCAGATCAGGATGGCCAGCGCCTGGCCGGCGGGCAGCATCTTGACGCCGAACGTGACCAGGATAATGCGGTCGGCCAGCAGGCACACGCCCACGCTCAGCGGCAGGGCGATCAGAATGAGCAGGCGCAGCGACAGGATGTAGGCCCGGCGCAGCGCGTCGCTCGCCTCGCGCGCATAGCGCGACATCAGCGGGAAGATCGCCATCGTCAGGTAGGCCGGGATGATGTTCAGCCCATCGATGAACTTGTAGGCCGTGCCGTAGTAGCCCAGGGCGGCGTCGGAGCGTTCCCCGCCGATCAGCGGTTTCATCAGCACGGCGTCGATGCGGTAGAAAACTGTCGCCAGGAAGTGGTTGATCATCAGCGGGTAGGAATCAGCCATCATGCGCTTGCCGGCCTGCCCATCGAACTCCAGGCGCGGGCGGAAAAAGCGCGTCGTCAGCGGATAGATGAACAGGATCACCGTCGCCAGATTGACCACGATCGAGGTCGCCGCCAGGCCCACGATGCCCCAGCCCGCCAGCAGCACCGTAGTACCCAGCGCCACTTGCAGCACGGTGGTGATGATCGTCACCGCCGCCGGGTATTCCATCTTCTCATAGGCGTTGAACACCGAGCTGAGCGCCTGAGCCAGGTTTGAGGGAACAAGCATGATGGCAAAGAGGATAATCGCCAGCGCCGTGTCCCAGGGCAGCTTCATCAGGTAGATGTAGCCGGCGATGATGGGCAACGACGCCACCCACAGCAGCAAGCGCAGCACGATCGTGTTGCTCAGGTAGAAGTTGCCCTTGCTGCGGTCGGCCGCCACCTCACGCGTGAGCAGCGCATTCAGCCCGAATTGGGTGAGGATATCGAAATAGCCGATGACGACCACAGCCAGGGTATATTTCCCCTGTCCCTCCGCGCCCAGGATGCGCACTGTGATAATGGCGAAGCCGAAGCTCACCAGGCGGCTGGTCAGGTTGGCGACCATGGGCAGCAGCGAGTTCTTGGCCACGCGCCGCACTGTGCCCGCTTCGGCGCCCTCGTCGTGATAGAGCCGCCCCCAGATCATTGTCGCCCCGGTCAGCAACAGAATGACGAACGAGAGCACACTCGCCAGCATGCCCACGCGCAGCGAGAGCGGGCTGTAGCGGAATGTCACCTCGTACTCGCCGGCGTCGAGCGCCACGGCGCGGAAGTTGTAGTTGGCGCGCAGGATGGGCACGGTCACGGGGTCGGCGTCAGGCTTGTCCGCCGGTCGCAGGTCGGCGATCCAGCCCGGGAAGTAGCTATCGGACAGCACAAGATAGGACGGCCAGGGTAGGCTGACCTCGACGGTCACACGGTTGGGTGTGTACTGCCTGATCCACGCCCCCATCTTACTGGTCTGTGGCTGCCGTTTGCTGCTCAGGTCAGGATGGTTGGCAAAGACAGGCTGTTCTTCGAGCAGCACCTCGCTGCGCGGGTCGAGGCTCTTCATGGCTGTCTTGAGCGCGGCTTCGTCGCCGATCACCTGCGCCTGCTGCACCAGGAACGCGCGCGGCAACGCCTTCTGGTTCTGGTAGATGAGCACCTCGCCGTCGTAGACAAGCGAGAGCTTCGGATTGGTCAGGTGTTGGGTGGTGGCGATGTACTTGACGTTGAGCAGGTCAACGAGCGCCGAATCGAGCGAGCCTGCCCAGTAGAAGGGAGAGATACGGTTGTAGAGCAGCTCACCCTGGCCCTCGATCATGTTCATGTACTCGGTGTAGCGGCGAGGGATGATCGAATCGTAGCCGCGGATGTCCTGGATGCCGTAGGGCATGAGCGAGTTCTGGTTGAAGAGCTTCTGATCGGGCAGGTCGAGCGTGCCGACGCGGAAGATGTCCTTGTCCTGCTGCAGGAAGGCGACGGCAGGCGGCGTCTCCGCCAGAAGCTTCGGGTCGCTGCGCGGGTTGAAACCGTAGCCGATGCAGAAGAGATCGATGACCAACAGGGCAATCGTCGCGGCCGGCCACCAGCGCCAGCGCCGCAGCGCCAGCAGTATGACGACGCCGGCGCCGGTCAGGAAGGCGAAGAAGAGGAACAGGTTGCGCGCCTCATAGGAGAAGAACATCTGGCCGCTGGCAAAGGCCGCCTGCGCCAGGTTTGAGCGACTCAACACCCTATCGGCGACGCCAACAAACAGAGCCGGGTACAACGCTGCCACGGCTATCGCCAGCAGCCCCAGGCCCCCGCCCACCGCCGCCACAATCGCCACTCTCCGCGTCACCGCCTCTCCCCGTCCCCCCATCCCCGCGTCTTCGCGTCTTCGCGTCTTCGCGTCTCCCCCCCTCCCCCCCTCTCCCCCTCCCCGCCCCACCGCCAGCCCGGCCAGCAGCGACATGCACAGCGTGAAGGGATAGACCCAGCGGAAGGCGGAGTGCAATTGGTTGTAACCGGGCAGGCCATAGAAGAGGACAGCGTAGAGCGGCGTGCCGAAGGCAAAGAGCAGCGAGAGCACAGCCAGCAGTGTGAAGACGCCCCACTGCCGCACGCGTCGCAGCACAGCGACCACCGCCAGCAGCAGCGGCAGAATACCGACGTACGAGCCGGCTTCAACGTAGTTCTTGATGCCCCAGAAGATGGCTGGGGCCGATTTTGTCGTGCGCTCGACCAGGTCAAAGTAGCTGTGGTGCGACGGGTTGCCGTAGAAATCGGGAATGAAGAACGTGACAATCTGGCGCAGGGGATAGGCCCAGCCGACGACATCCTTGTAGCTGGCCGATCCCTGGCGGAAGCTGGTGCGCACCAGTTCAAACAGGGGCACAATTTGCACCCCACCCAAACCAACACCCAGGATGACAACGACCGACATCTGGCCAATAAGCAACGCGGCAGGCCGCAGGCTGTGCTGGTCGCGCCAGAGCATGACCGCGCGCGCCAGCGTGTAGAACCCCAGCACCATCATGTTGTAATAGGCGATCTCGACGTGCCCGGCCAGAAACTGAATGCCGACGATAGTCGCCCCCCCGCCGATGAGCAAGGGCGCGCGGCCTACGCTACGCCGCGCCAGAAGCTCCACCACAACCAGCAGCAGAGGCAACCATGCCGCGGCGCTGATGATCATCGGGAAGACGATGCTGACGACGAAGAAGCTGCTGAAGGCATAGGTGACGCCGGCAATCACCCCACCCACCGGCCCGGCGCCCAGCACGCGCGCCAGAATGTACATATTCAGCGCGGCCAGGAAAAGCGTGATCACGGCGACGTAGCCAAAGGCCTGCGTGAGAGGAATAATGTAAAAGAGGATACTGAGCGGATAGAGCGCCGACTGCTGCCCGGCGGCCAGAAAGGGCACTCCGCCGAAGAGATAGGGATTCCAGAGCGGAAGCTGGCGGCTTTGCAGCGAGTCAACAATGAAGTGCTTCCAGGGGTAGTTCTCCAGGATGAGGTCGCTGAGCAGGGCATTGTACGGAGTGGTGGCGCCCGTGGCGGCAGCCTGGGCTTGCCAGGGCAGATACTGATACAGGTTGTCTACAGGCAGCAGTGTCTTGCCGCCGCCTACAACTGGCCACAAGAAGGCAATCGACAAGGCCAGCAGCAGCAGCGCTGCCAGGATATCGCTGCGAAAACGCGTGAGCAATCTCTTCTCCATGCTACCAAGAGCATATGACCTTACCCCTCAAACCCTCAGGGTCGTGGAGATCCTATGGCTTTGAGGTTGCGGTAGCGCCACTTCATCTGCCATACGCGCCAGGCAGCCTCGGCGTTCACGCGCACAGACATTTTGGATTTGCCCAGCACGCGATCTTCAAAGTAGACAGGGATTTCCAACACGCTGAAGCCATGCTTCTGGCAGAGATAGGCGATTTCAACCTGGAAAACATAACCGTTGGAACGCACCTGCGGCAGACCAATCTGTTCAAGCACGCGCCGGCGCATACACTTGAATCCAGCGGTTGCATCGTGGACGTTCAGGCCAAGGATGACAGGGGCGTAGACACGGCTGCCCCACCAACTCAAAAAGCGCCGCCACGACGGCCACGCTTCATCGACCCGTCCCCCATGTATGTAGCGCGACCCGACAACAATATCGTATTCCTTGATCTTATCAAGCATGACGGGCAGGTAGACGGGGGAGTGCGAGAAGTCCGCGTCCATTTGCACGACGTAATCGGCGCCGTGCTGCAGCGCCCAGGCAAAGCCGGCGACGTACGCTGTGCCCAGGCCCTGTTTGGCAGCACGGTGCAGGACACTAACCCGCGGCGCATACGTCAAAGCCAACTCATCGGCAAGTTTGCCGGTTCCATCAGGAGAGTTGTCGTCAACGATCAGTAGGGTCAAGTCCGGCAGATCTAGCGCACATATCTCACACACGATATTGGGCAGATTGGCAGCTTCATTGTATGTGGGCATGACAACACAAACACTCAAGGTCACGATGCTCCTGTAGAAAGTGTGAGGGTGCTCCCCGGCCTGGCGCCCGCTAAGTATACTATGGATCGGCGCGGTGTCAAGCCCGGCATCCGTGAGGGTGTTGAACAAGGCACCGCAACGTGTAGCATCGGCTGTTTGCCTGCCCCCGGCCCTCAGGGGGTGGCCGTCGAATTGGCCGTATTCGGGGCTTTCGACGCCCACGAGGGGCTATACTACGCAGGAAACCACCATTGTTCAACACCATCGCATCCGCAGTCCACTGTCCACAGACAATTCAAGATAGGTTTGTATTCACCACGGAGTTGGTTGTGCTCGCGTGGGCACAACCGGGCATGAAAATGTACTGCTATGTGGAGTACGACGACTCCTGTCGTCGTAGCGACGAAGGAATTCGTCGCACTCCACAGACGCACTTTCAAGCTAGGCACAGAGAGCACGGAGAACATCTCTTGGCCAATCACCTTGACGCCTCTTGATGCTAATAGGACACGGGTGTACCCTTTTGAAGTTCACTCTGTGTCCTGTGTGTCTCAGTGGTTTTCAAGCGCGCCCTTATCTTGAAATTGCTGCACTGTCCACTGTCGCCTTGACAAGCATACATCTGCCTGCTATGATCACAATGGAGGGACGACAAACGTACCTGGGGACCTTTCGCCGCGAGAAAGATCAATACCCAGTACTCGTTCCTCAGTATTCAGTACTCGTCCGTCGTCGCCGGCGGCGCGGACGGATTGCTCGATCGGTTTGAGCAGGCTCGTGATCTTGTTGTACCTGACGTTGTTGCTCAATCCCACGCAATTGCGCTTCACCCAGGCCGAAGTGATGGCCGATTTCGTGCAGCACCGTCTCAGAGACGATACGGGCCACGTCGTCGACGGTACGGCCGTACTGCTCGATGGGCTTGCGGAAGATAGTGATCTTATCGGGCAGGACATTACCGTACCATGCGCCGCGTGCGGTCAGAGCAATGCCCTGGTAGAGCCCAAACAGGGTCATCGGCGGCTCGATGTGTGCGTCGTGCATCTGCTCGCGGCTGGGCCGGTCTTCGATGACAATGGCCACATTCCGAATTCTGCTGCGCAGGTCATCCGGCAGGCTATCCAGGGTTTCCTGCACCACACGCTCATAAAAGGCACGTCTCATGATCCAGATTATATCAGATTCTGGGTAGTGGGTATATAGACTCAAGAGGAGGCTGTCGCATGAATCCCATCTATTGGTTGATTGCGGGTGGAGTTGCGGGGTGGTTGGCTGGCACCATCATGCAGGGACGCGGATTTGGCTGCATCGGCAATGTGATCATCGGCCTCATTGGCGGCGCGATTGGCGGCTATGTCTTCCAGTCGCTCAAAATCGCTCCCCTGGCGACCGGTATCCTCAACGAGATCATTACCTCGCTGGTTGGGGCGATGATCTTGCTCGGCATCGCCAACATCCTGTCGCCGCGCAGGCGCTAGCATGGAGCGCTTCGTTGCGTATCCACGCACGCTGTGTTTCGTGTTGAACGGCCACGATGTGCTCTTGCTCAAGGGAGCTCCAACCAAGCGCCTCTATGCTAACCTGTACAATGGTGTGGGCGGGCACGTGGAGCACGACGAGGATGTCCTATCGTCGCTCCACCGTGAGGTCCGTGAGGAAACGGGGCTGGAGATCACCGAACCCGCGCTGCGAGCGGTGATTGTCGCCGATGAGGGCGCCGGGCCAGGTGTGCTGATCTTTGTCTACACGGCGACCAGCGCCAGTCGCCTCTTGCGGCCATCGACAGAGGGCGCGCTCGCCTGGGTTCCCCGCGGCGGCGTGCTCGACTATGACCTCGTGCCCGACCTGCGAGAGCTGCTGCCGCGGCTGTTGGCAGGGGACGCCGGGCGTCTCATTTACGGGCAGTATGGCAAAGATGGCTTTCAATTGCGCGAGGAGGTCACATGGCCGGCAGAGTGATCATGTATACCCTGGCAACCTGCCCTGTGTGCGTCCAGGCACGCGCCGTGCTCAAGAAAAGAGGGGTCGACTTCGAGGATCGCGTTGTCGATGACCGTCCCGACTGGCAAATGGACGTCGTGCGCCTGAGCAACCAGAGCACGGCGCCGGTCATTGTCTGGGCCGACGGGCGCGTTGAGGTCGGCATCGATGGCGAGCGTGGTTGACACATCTAGCATCCAGGCCGTGAGTCTGGGAGAGGCAGCAAAGGTGGCAAAGGGCACAAACTCATCTGCGCCCAGATCGGGAGCGGGGCCGCGCTCAATGTGGAAGCCATCGCCGAGAAAGCGTGGGTGCCACTGTATCGTACTGGATCGCCAGCGTACCAAAGCCGGTGGCCTCAATCCAGAAAACGTATCTGCGTGTTTTGGGTCAGTCCCTCTTCCTGATGCAATTCCCGGTCAACCGTTGTTTCCTGTTCAATAGCCACTGCTTCGGTCAACTGCTCAGGCTGTCCGTTCGCTCCTTGGGGCAGTTCACTGATTTGGAGTAGTCGTGCTTGTTGTTCAATTGGTGACACATCTGGCAATTCGTCTGTGACAATGCCAGCGTCCCTGAAACGGCGTGTTGCCGGAAGAACACGGCTCTCCATCGATGCGATTGCCCTATTGTAAGCTTCTACAGCCTGGTTAAGCTTCTTTCCGGTATCGTTCAAGTGACCGACGAAGAGGGTCAAACGATCATGGATCTCCTTACCCTGTTGCGCCACACCGCGGATATTCTGCGCTACCTGATACTGTTGCCAGCCATAGGCGGCTCCTTTGAGTAGCGCAAGCAGGGTCACTGGTGTCGTTATGAACACGCGCAGCCCAATCGCAAACTCAAACAGCCCCGGTTCATAGTCGAAAGCGGCGCAGAGACATGCTTCATTGGGTATGAACATCACAACAAACTCAGGGGACTTTGCCTCTGACTTGTCGAATTGCTGCCAGTAGGCCTTTCTAGCCAGATCACGGACACGATTCTGCATCGCCTTCGTGTGCTCAAGCAGTTTAGTACGGCGTTTGCTCTCGTCGCCTGTCTCCATTGCTTCCAAATAGGCATCCATTGGAGTCTTAGAGTCAACTGGTACAATGCCGCCGTTCGGCAGACGAATGATCATGTCTGGCCGGCCTTCCTCTGTGACAACCTGTTCTTCAAAATCGACATGCTCTTTCATTCCTGCCATCTCGACGACACGATGGAGCTGCATCTCTCCCCAACGACCTCGCACAGTGGACGACTTCAGCGCCTGGGCGATTGTTGTGGTCGTGTTCTGCAGTTGCAAATGTGTCTGAAGAAGTTGACGCAACTGCTCCTGCAAACCGGAATACGCCCCTGTTCGCGTTTTCTCAAGCTCACGGACCTCCATGTCGAGTTTGTCAAGGTTGCTCGTGAGCGGTTCTACCATCTTTCCCAAGATTCCGTTGAGCTGTTCCCCAGCCCTCGCCATGAAAGCATCCGCGTTGGTGTGAAGAGACTGGCTGGCCAATGCTTCAAAGGCATCGCGCATCTCTTGCTGGGCACGATCGACCCATTGGAGTTTCTCAGCGTCTGCTTCTCGCTCTTTGTTCACTTCTGCGAGTTTGATCTTGAGATCCTGCGTGATCGTGCCTTCGCGCAGGCGCTCTCTGAACCAGAAGAACACACCGACCGCCAAACCGCTAAGTACGCCAAGTACGAAACCGAGTAGCAGCCACTGGTCTGTGCTCATCTGCTCCCTCCTGCCACTTGAAGCCAATCTCAGTGAATGCTGCCAGCAAGTACTGCCTGGCTGCTGCCAGCAGAGCAGTCCGAGAAATGCGTTTGATGGCCTCTCGCCTCTCGAACCGCTACTTCTGTCTCATCTTGCGCCAGCTTTCATCCGCTGCAGCAGCCCTGGCAGATCAGCCAACGTACTGATGATCGGCGCTTCGATGTCAGCGCTAGCGCCCCATCGATTCAACCATATGCCCTGCATGCCTACTGCCCGGCTGCCCCGCGCGTCAAAGTCCACATTGTCGCCCACATAGGTGCATTCCTGCGGCTGCACATTGGCCAGGCGGCAGGCATGCAGGAATATCTCCGGTTGCGGCTTGGGCTTGCCGATGTCGCCGGAGACGACGACCAGCGAGAATAGAGACACAATGTTGGTCTGCGCCAGCTTGCGCCGTTGTTGCGCCGGGTCGCCATTGGTAATGACGCCCAGCCGGCGCTCCGCCAGCGCGGCCAGGCAGGGCAAGGCGTCGGCAAAGAGCGACCAGTTGGCCTCGTGATGCGCCAGGTAACGGGCGAAACGGGCGTCGGCCTCAGCGCCGGCTAGCTCCGGCTGGCCGAAGACCTCGCGTATGCGCCTGCGCCGCTGCTCGCTGAAGCTGATCGCCCCCGTCGTGAAGTCACGGTAGTGTCTGGCCGACAGTGCGTCCCACAGAGCAGGAAACTCGTCCTCGGAATAGGGTATCAGGTGCGCAAACTCACGCCGGAAAGCGCGTGCTGCTTCGTCCTGGGCGCGCCGGTCATCGAGTAGCGTGTCGTCAATATCGAAGAAGATCATTGTCCGTCCAGAATGCGATGAATGAGCTGCGGTCTCTCAAGCGGCGCGGCGCTCCAGGTATACGCTGCCAGCAGGCGCTGCCTGGCCGCTGCCAACTTCTGCTCGTCGTTGGCGTGAATGGTGAGCAGCGGCTGCCCCGGCTTCATGCTGTCGCCCACTTTGGCATGCAGCACAATGCCGACGGCGTGGTCAATCGTGTCAGTCTTCTTTGCCCGCCCACCGCCCAGGTCAACAACAGTCATCCCTACTTCGGCGGCGTCAATGGCGGTGATGTAGCCTCCCTGCGGCGCGGGAACAGCCTCGATCAGCCTTGCCCGTGGCATAATGCCCGGCTGGTCAACCACATCGGCGCAGCCGCCCTGACTCTCGATCAACTCGCGCAGCTTGGCCAGCCCGCGCCCGCAGCGGATGGCTTCGTCCAGCAGTGCGCGCGCCTCAGGAACAGTCTGCGCCTTTTGACCCAGCATGAGCATCTGGCTGGCAATGGTCAGGCATAGCTCATTGAAGTCGGGGGGACCGTCGCCGCGCAACGTGTCGATCGCCTCGCCTACTTCCAGCGCATTGCCCACGGCGCAGCCCAGCGGCTGGCTCATGTCGGAAAGGACGGCCACCACGCGCCGCCCCACGCCCTGGCCGATCTGCACCATCGTACGCGCCAGAGCATCGGCCTGCTCGATAGTCTTCATGAACGCCCCGCTGCCGACTTTCACGTCGAGCACGATGGCATCGGCGCCGGCGGCGATTTTTTTGCTCATGATCGAACTGGCAATAAGGGGAATGCTTGCGACCGTGGCCGTCACGTCGCGCAGAGCATAGAGCTTGCCGTCGGCAGGCGCCAGATCGACAGACTGCCCGGCCAGAACGATGCCGTGCTGCCTGAGGTTGCTGAGGAATTGTTGCCTGGTCAGGTTGACGTTGAACCCCGGGATCGATTCGAGCTTGTCCAGCGTGCCGCCGGAGAAGCCCAGCCCGCGCCCGCTCATTTTCCCGACGGGCAGGCCCAGGCTGGCGACAAGAGGAGCGACAACCAGTGAGGTTTTGTCGCCGACGCCGCCGGTGGAGTGCTTGTCAACAACCAGAGGGAAACCCAGGCTCTTCAGATCGAGAATCTCGCCGGAGTGGGCCATCGCCAGGGTGAGATCGGTGATCTCGCGGGGGATCATGCCGCGCCATAGCACGGCCATAGCCCAGGCGGCGACCTGGTAATCAGGGATCTCGCCGCGCACATAGCCGTTGATGAGGAACTGTATCTCCTCAGCGGTGAGGGTTTCCCCGTCTCGCTTCTTTGCGATCAGGTCAACTGCACGCATCTATACGCACCTTCTTACGAACAGAATCAGCGGACGAAGCCCTTGCCGCGCAACCACGCCGCGAGGTGATCGAGCCAGGTAGCCAGCGCCGGGTCACTGGGCGCCATCGGTGAGCCGCCAAAGCCGTGGCCGCCATGCTCATAGAGGTGCATCTCCAGTGTAATACCCTGCGCCCGCAGCGCCAGCGCCAGGTTCATGCTGTTCTGGCAGGGGACTTTGTCGTCATCGACAGCGTGGACGATGAACGCCGGCGGCGTTTGCACCGTCACTTGCCTGTCGATCGACAGCTTCTCCAACAGGGCCGGGTCGGGGTTGTCGCCGAGCAAGTTGGCGGCCGACTTGACGCTCGCCAGCGGCCCGCTCAGAGCGACAACTGGGTAGACAAGGATCATCAAGTCGGGCCGCGACGAGGTGGCGCGGAAACTGCTGTAGCGATCCAGCTCAGGGGTGTCAAAGCTGACGCCGGTGTGCGCCGCCAGATGGCCGCCTGCGCTGAAGCCGATCACGCCGATACGGCGGGGATCGATGGCAAACTCCTGGCTGCGTGCTCGTGCCAGACGGATGCTCTCGGCTGCGTCGAGCCAGGGCGCCGGGTGGTGGTAGCGCGGGCCAACCCGGTAACTCAAGAGGAAGGCTGTGACGCCGTGCTCGGTCAGCCACTGTGCCACCGGCTCCTTCTCATGCGCAACCTTCGCTGCATAGCAGCCGCCCGGGCAGATGATGACAGCGGCGCCGGTCGGGTGATCAAGAGTGTAGATTGTGAGCTCGGGGATGTCATCTGGCCCATTGCCCAGAGCTAGCGGTACCTGCGGCCAAATGGGAATCGTCGTTGTTTGCATGTTTATCCTCGATGTGGACGGAGTACCGAGTACCGAGTACTGAGTGCTGAGTATCGAGTGCTGCATCCTGTATCCTGAATCTTGTATCCTGTATCCTGACTACTGATCTCTGGTTACTGCGTGCTCACCAGCGTGCTATAGCCTGCTTCCTTCCCACCGCGCCAGTAAACGCGGGGCAGGCGGGGGGCCAGACCAACCGTCACTTCGTAATTGATCGTCCCCATGACCCCGGCCATCTCGTCACAGGTGATCTCATCACCGCCCTGGCGGCCAATGAGCACCACCTCGTCACCCTCGGCCACATCGGGGATGCCCGTTACATCGACAACCATTTGATCCATCGAGACGCGGCCCAGAACACGGGCGCGCTGACCATGGACTAGCGCCGTCCCCTTGTTGGAATAGGAGCGCTTGATGCCGTCGGCATAGCCGATGGGCAGAAGAGCGGCGACGGTCGGGCGCGACGTTACAAAAGTCCCGCCATAGCCGATGCCCGTGCCGACCGGCAGTGCGCGCAGGCGGGCGATGCGCGCCTTCAGGCTGAGCGCCGGGTGCAGATCGATGGGGCGGCTCACTTCATGCGACGGCCAGAGACCATAGATGGCAACGCCGCAGCGTACCATATCCAAATGTGTCTCGGGCATGTCTAGCGTTGCGCCGCTGGCAGCCGCGTGGCGAATGGGAATGGCGACCCCGACCTGCGTGAGCCGGGCAAGTGTATCCATGTAGACCGCGAATTGTTTGCGCGCAGAGGTCTTGTCGGCCTCGTCGGCGCTGGCGTAATGGGTGAACAGGCCTTCCAGGCGCAAGCCCTTCATCTGCGCTAGACGCTGGGCGAAAGGGATAACCTCGTCGGGCATCATGCCATAGCGGCTGAGTCCGGTGTCTACCTTGACGTGGACGGCCAGCGGGTTGGCAGGGTCAGCGACAGCGTTCAGCGCTTCAGCAATCTCGATGGTGTTGATCGTTGGCGTCAGGCGGTTGGCGACGACGGTTGCTGCCTGTGTGGCAGGAGTGTAGCCGAGGGTCAAAATGGGGGCTTTGATGCCGGCCTGGCGCAGTTGCACGCCTTCATCGCACAGATTCACGCCCAGCCAGGCAGCCCCGGCCTCGAGCGCCGTGCGCGCCACGGGCAGGACGCCGTGCCCGTAGGCGTTTGCCTTTACGACCGCCAGCAGTTGTGTCTTCTCTCCAACGAGGCCTTTGAGTGCGCGTGTGTTGTGCGCTATCGCATCCAGGTCGATCTCAGCCCATGACCATCGCCCTTGAAACATCGACGCCTCCTCCTTGCAGGACCATCGTTCTTCTCCAACATTATTGCACAGCAGCCAGACAACGTCAAGGGCTGGCGCTCCAGGCGAACGGGGACGCAATGAGCGCGCCGGCTACAGCAAGGCGCGCACGCCGATGACGATCAGAATCAGGCCACCGATGATCTCCATGCGCTTGCCGAACATCTGCCCCAGCCGGCCGCCGATGCGCAGCCCAAGCAGTGAGAGTGTGCCCGTGACGATGCCAATGATGACAGCCGGATAAAATACGTTGACCTTGAGCATCGCCAGGCTGAGCCCCACCGCAAATGCATCGATGCTCACCGCGACGGAGAGAAGAACGAGCATCCGTCCGCGCGACGGGTCGCTCTTGTGCGTCTCGCTGTCGGTATCGAACCCGGAGCGGACCATACGTCCACCGACAAAGGCCAACAGGCCAAAGGCGACCCAGTGATCGATGCCGCCGAGGAATCGCTGGATGGGCATGCCGCCCAGCCAGCCAAGCAGAGGAAAGAGAAACTGGAAGAGGCCAAAGTGGAATGAAAGGCGAAAGACGGGGCGGCGCGCATTGGCGTATTGTGTGGCGCCGATGCCCAGCGAGACAGCCAGTGCATCCATCGCCAGGCCAATGGCAATTGAGAAGACAGAGAGTGAGTCCAAGCAAAACCCCTCATATGTGGCAGGTCTGGCGTATTATACTCGTGTGAGTTATGTTTTGCAAGCGCATGCCAACAGCCAAAGCCAACAACGCCCCTTTACTTTTCGCAGCCGATTGTGTATTATGAACTGTGTCACTTACATAACGTGACAACTTGACGCTCTGACAGGCACGCACAACTTTCTCATGATTCCTCTCAAGCTCAGCCTGCGCAACTTCATGTGCTACAAGGAGAATGTCAACCCTCTCGACTTCTCCGGCATCCACATGGCCTGTCTCTCAGGCGATAACGGCAACGGCAAGTCTGCCCTGCTCGATGCCATGACCTGGGCGCTGTGGGGACGATCGCGCGCCAAGACCGACGACGAGCTGATACACACGCACGCCACAGAGATGGAGGTCGAGTTCGAGTTCCTGCTGGGCGAGAATCACTACCGCATCATCCGCAAAAGGCAGAAGCGAAAGGGCCCCAGTCTGCCGTCGCTCGAGCTCTTCGTGCGTGATGGCGATACCTTCCGCGTCCTGACCGGCAACACGATTGCCGAAACTGAGCGCAAGATCATCGATACCCTGCGCATGGACTATGAGACATTCATCAACTCGGCGTTTCTGGTGCAGGGCCGCGCCGATTCCTTCACCGTCAAGCCCCCCGGCGAGCGTAAGCAAATCCTGGCCGATATTCTCGGTCTGAGCTTCTACGATGAGCTTGAGACGCTGGCACGCGAGCGAGCCAGGCTGCGTGAGTCTGAACGCCGGCAACTGGCAGGCGAGATCGAAACCATCGACGTTGAGCTGGCCAATGAGCCACGCTACCAGAGCGCGTTGCTGGCGGCGCAGGCCGAGTCGGCGCGTCTGGCGGCGGCGCTGAAGGAGGCTGAGGATGAGTTGCGCGGCCTGCGCGAAAAGAAGAATCTGCTCGACGCCAGGGCCAGCCAACTGCGCGACCTCGATACCCGCATAGCACGCGCCCAGCGTGACATCAGTGATGCTGAAAGCCAGGCCGCTGCCTATCGCCAGCGCATCGCCGAGTATGAGGTGATCATCGCCAATCGCGCCGCGGTCGAGGATGGTTATGCTGCGCTGCAGCAGGTCCGCCAGGAAAACGAGACGCTCAACCGCACCCTGACGCGCGTGGCGCAAGGCCAGGCTGAGGGACGCCAGATCGAACGGCTGATCGACAATGAGCGCTCGCGCCTGCTCGCCGAGCAGCACGCGCTCAAAGAGAAAATCGCCGATTTGGCGGCGCGCCAGCAGAAGGCTACCGGACGCGAAGCTGAGATTGCGACACTGCACGCGTCACTCGATGCTCTGAACGCACTCGATGACCAGCTTGCCTCAGCCCGCCAGCGACACCAGGAGGCCAGCAACGATGTCGCTGTGCTGCGCCATGCCAACGAGGCGCTGAAGGCCGACATGGTTGGCCTCAAAGCCAAAATCGTTGAGCTTGCCGGTGTGACACATTGCCCGCTCTGCAACACAGCGCTCACTGACCTTGAGCGCGAGCAGGTACGTGGGTCCTACCAGGACGAGGGCCAGCAGAAGGGCGATACATATCGCCAGAACGAGGCTCAGATCAAGCAGCTCGATCAGGATGTCGCGCGCATCAAAGCGGAGATGTCGGAGCTAGAAGCGCGCCAGCGGGAACGCCCCGCGCTGCAGAGGCGCGAAGCAACACTGTCGCAGGTATTGGCTGATGCGCAGGCTGCCGCCGAGCAGTCTGTTGAGGCTGAGACGCGCCTGGCCGGCCTCAGCCAACGACTCGATGGCGGCGACTATGCCACGGACGATCAGCAACGACTCGCTGCGCTGCGCCAGCAATTGGCCGCGCTGGCCTATGATGCAGAGCGCCACGAGCAGGTGCGCACGCTCGTGGCTGAGCTTGGCCATTTCGAGAGCGAAAAAGGGCGCCTGGAAACGGCCATTCATCTCGTCGACGGCGACCGCATCGCATTGAAACAGCGCGAGAACTCGATCGCAGCATGGAACGCCGACATCCAGGGTGACCGCGAGCGCGCGTCTGCGTTGCGGGTGGAGCTAGCCGACCTGCCTGCCATCACTGCCAGCCTCAAGGCGCAGGAAACAGCCGCCAACGACCTGCAGATGCGCGAACGCTATGCGCGTGAGACGCTGGGCGTGGCCCGCCAAAAACTGGAGCACTGCGCCTACCTGCATAAGCAACGCACCGAGAAAGTCGCTGCGGAAGAGATTGCCCGCGAGGAGCGCAGCATCTACGAGGAACTGGCCGTCGCCTTCGGCAAGAAGGGCATCCAGGCCATGATCATCGAGCAGGCCGTGCCGGAGATCGAGGAAGATGCCAATACCCTGCTGGCGCGCATGACGGACAACCGCATGAACGTCAAGTTCGAGACGCAGCGCGATACCAGGAAGGGCGACACAATCGAGACGCTGGACATCAAGATATCCGACGAGGTTGGCACACGGAACTATGAGATGTATTCGGGCGGCGAAACGTTCCGCGCCAACTTCGCCATCCGTATCGCTCTGTCCAAGCTGCTGGCGCGGCGCGCCGGAGCGCGTCTGCAGACGTTGATCATCGACGAGGGCTTTGGCACGCAGGATAGCCGTGGCCGCGAGCGACTCGTCGAGGCGATCAACTCCATAGCGCACGACTTTGAGAAGATTCTGGTCATCACGCACATCGAAGAGCTGAAAGACACCTTCCCCGTGCGCATCGAGGTGACCAAGACGCCCGACGGCTCGCAGATTGTTGTCACATAGGGCGATGCGATGCCGCCGAGAGGGCGTTGTAATGCTTGTTACAAGGCCCCTACGCCGGTCTGAGCGGTCGTTGGCCCGGCTTACACAGTAGTACTTGACCATAACATATCGTATGGCAGATCGTCTTTTAGGGAGAGGCGAATGAGCGAACAAAACAGCCTGGTGTTGGGCATCGAGTCGTCGTGCGATGAGACGGCCGCAGCGGTTGTGGCCGATGGCGGCCGTCTCCTGTCCAACGTGATCGCCTCCCAGGTCGACATTCACCGCCGCTACGGTGGGGTCGTGCCAGAGGTGGCATCTCGGCAGCATATCCTTTCCATCGTGCCCGTTGTTGAGCAGGCGCTGGCTGATGCAGGAGCAGACTGGAAAGACCTGTCCGGGATCGCTGTCACCTATGGGCCGGGGTTGGTGGGGTCGTTGCTGGTGGGGCTGAACATGGCCAAGTCAGTGGCCTTTGCCCACAACTTGCCCCTGATCGGCATCAATCACCTGGAGGGGCATCTCTACGCTGCCTGGTTGCTGAACGATGGCGAGCCGGCGTTCCCGCTCCTGGGGCTGATCGTGTCGGGGGCGCATTCCAGCCTGGTGCTCATGACCGGACATGGTCATTATCAGATGCTTGGGCGGACAATCGACGATGCGGCCGGTGAGGCTTTCGATAAGGTCGCACGACTGCTTGGCCTCGGTTATCCGGGCGGGCCGCCGATCCAGCAGGCTGCAGCCAGCGGCGATGCAGCAGCGTATGCACTGCCACGAGCCTGGCTGCGTGGAACGTACGATTTCAGCTTCAGTGGACTGAAAACGGCTGTCCTGCGCACGATTGAAGAGAAAGCGGCGGCAGTGAAAGGCTTCACGACGACGACAGCACAGGGTGACGTTGTCAATCCAGCCTACGTGGCTGATCTGGCTGCCAGTTTCCAGCAGGCTGTTGTGGATGTTCTGGCAGAAAAGACCCGTCTGGCAAGCGTCGAGTTTCCGGTGACGGCGGTGGTTCTGGGCGGTGGGGTAGCGGCGAATTCTGCTCTGCGCCAGGGACTGAAAGCAGCGCTCAAAGCGCCGCTGCTGGTGCCGCCTCCCGTGCTCTGTACTGACAATGCAGCAGGTATTGCGGTGGCTGGCCATTTCCGGCTATTGCGTGGCGAACGTTCGGGCTGGGATCTCGATGTCAAGCCAACGGCCCGTCTTGGATAGATGAGCAACCGCCGATGGATGCAGATGCGACGCCGCACCTGTCTCTGTCCGTTATTACAAAACTGTGTTGGGAGAGGCTACCCGTGTCGCAACCAAATCCAATGCACATCCGACCGTCCATGTCACCATCCGGGCCGACAGTGCCCCCGGATGACCGTGAGAGCATCCCGCTGACGGAAGCATCAGACCGGCTGGTTGAGCAGGGCATCAGCGCCGCACGAGCAAACCACATTGCTGACGCGATCACATTGCTCGATCAGTCTCTCGCTATCAATGAGGACAACGTCGAAGCATTGCTCTGGCGTGGTGGATTGAGCGAGCCGAATGCATCGCTCCCATACTTGGAGCGAGCCGCCTTTCTCGATCCTACCAACCAGAGGGCACGCGACGGGTTGGAATGGGCGAAACAACGCGTGGGGCTTGGCCCTCGGCCAGTCGCCAATCCGGCGCCAGCGCGGCCAGTGGCCAGTACGCCGCCGCCGCGCCCGGCGCAGCCCGTACGCCAGTATGCGCCGCCGGTCCAGGTGACCTATGGCGCGCGGCCACAACAGGCGCCGCCTGCGGCACAAGCCGCTACGCCTGTCCGGCCGGCCAGCGCCCCCGGCGCGGCCAACGCCTATCAGAGTGTTGTGGCGCCTGCGCATCCTGCGCTTACCCAATCGTCCGGCGGGCCAGATATCCTCGGCATGCTACTTCGCGCCATGACGTTCCTGATCGAGCGCCCGACGTTGGCCCTGGTCATCGCTATCATGGTCCTGGCGATAATGGGAACAGCAGCCATGGCCCGCGCCGGCCTGAATCGCAACGAGGCAGCGCCGCAGCCTACGCCCCAGGTTCTGCTCAACAACGGCAAAGCTGTTGTACCTGCATCCAAAGCGACGCCGGCTGTGGCCGCGAGCACGCGCGCCGTGACCACGACAACCCAGGCGCCGCTGCTTGTTGTCGCCAGCCCGACCGCGCTTGACCAGGCCTGGAGCGCCAACGATTGGCCGCAAGTGCTCATCATTCTGAACGAGATGCTCAAGCAGAAACCAGGCAATGCGGAGTTGATACAGAAACAACTGACGGCACATTACAACTATGGCGTGCAGCTTGTGCGCAGTGAGCGTCTGTCCGATGCTATCGATGAGTTCGACCGTGCTCTGGCGATCAACGCCAGCGACACGAATGTTCTCAACGAAAAGAAGTACGCCTCACTCTATCTGGATGGGTCAACGGCTCTGGCGAAGGGCGATTTTGCATCGGCCATTCCTCCGCTACGGCAGATTCTCGATGGCAATTCAGGTTACCGTTCGGCGAAGAGCAGACTCTATCAGGCCTACATCGGCTATGCCGATGCGCTGGAAAAGGAAGGCAAGAAGTCCGACGCCTATACCTATTTCTTGAAGGCATCGAGGGTGGATGCGCAGGGGCAAGAGGCGCAGGCTGGTATGACACGCCTCAAGGATTCCGCTCCGGCAGTGGTTTTGGGGAAGAAGATCGAGATTGACCTTGCCAGGCAGCAGGTAATCGTGTGGGATAACAACCAGGCGATCTATCGCTTCAAGGCGTCGACAGGCAGAGCCCCGGGCAACACACGCACGGGCGACTTCCAGATTCTAAACAAGCTGCCCGATGCGTATTCCAGTGCAATGAGTTGGGGCATGCCCTACTGGATGGGCATCTATCAGGCGGGTGGATCGGAAAACGGCTTCCACGCCATGGCCCGGCTGCCCAATGGCACCGTGCTCTCGACATCAGTGCTGGGGCGGCCGGCAACGAACGGCTGCATCATGCTGAGCGATGCAGATGCCCGCACTCTCTACAATTGGGCAGTCGTCGGCACACCAGTTTGGATTCACTAGCAGCGCAGCAATAGTATACAGCAATGCCCCCGATCAACGTTGATCAGGGGCATTGCTGTATTAAGAGAGAGACTGAAGGGCAGATTCTTGCAGCAACCTCATGTCTGTTTGCGCAGGATCGTCTCTGCCGCGGCCAGCACATCCTCCGCCGTGATCGTCTGCATGCACGGGTGCTGTGGCAGCTCGGCGGTCGTATAGTTCAGGCGGTTGCAGGGACGATTGTGGCAGGGCAGATCGAAAAAGCGGGCCTGAAGAACAACGTGTTTGCCCGGGTCGCCCCAGGCGCCAAAAAGCGCGGGGTCAACAGGACCGAAGAGGTGCACGGTGGGCGCGCCTACGGCGACAGCCAGGTGCAGCGGCCCGCTATCCGCCCCCAGCACCAGCCGGCAGCGGGCAAAGACAGCCGCCAATTGTCCCAGGCTCGTCTCGCCAGCCAGCACAATGTGCGGGGCGCTCAACCTGCCGGCGATGGACTGCGCCAGCGGCAGCTCAGACGCGCCGCCCGTCAAAATGAGCGTCGCCCCGTGGCGCTGCGCCAACTCATTGCAGACGTTCACCCATCCGTCCACGGTCCAGAGCTTGACCGCCGCCCCCGCGCCCGGGTGCAAGGCGATGAAGTAGGGTTCAGGGCTGCGGCGTCCGGAGTCCGGGGTCTGGGGTCGGGGATCGGCCAGGCGAGAGGCAGCCCAGGCGGCGTCAGCGGGGGTGACGGTGAAACGCGTGTCGCCAAATACCCTCTCCTGTGGTCGGGAGAGGGGCAGGGGGTGAGGGCCTCCTTCCACCAGCCGCAGATTCTGCTCCACCTCGTGCAGGCCAGGCGTATAGGGCACAGCCTCGGTCAGAAACGGCTGCACGCCGGGCAAGGCATAGCCGATGCGCACGGGAATGCCCGCCAGCCGCGCCAGCGCCGCGCCCCACCAGAAATCGAAGCGCATGATACAGGCAACATCGAAACGCATGGTGCGCAGACGCTGCGCCTCGCGCCAGAGCGTCGCATAGGGCGCCCAGACTGACGGCTTGGTCCGGCGATTGAAGAAAGGGAAATCGCAGGTAACGATCTCGTCCACATCCGGGTTGTCGCGCAGAATGGGCTCGCCCCACGGGCCGATCAGACAGGCGATGTGGGCGTCGGGCCGGGCGCTGCGCAGCACATGCAGGGCAGGCGTCATGAACAGCAGGTCACCCAGATGGTCGGGTCGTATAAGAAGGATGCGCGGCGGCGTGCCCGCGCGGCTGGCTGCGACCGGAACGCGGGCGAGCAATGCGAGGAACAAGTGGCGCGAGATTCTCTTCATCCGTGTGGAATCAGTCTTCCAGTGCCAGGCTCTTCATCAAAGCGAGATTGACCTGAGCCATGATCTGGGGAGGAACACCCCCCATCAGGCGCACCAGTCGCTCTGTATCGATTGTTCGGATTTGATCAAGAAGCACAACAGAATCTTTGGGGAGGCCAGTCAGGAGCGCAGGGAGTTCCACGTGGACAGATAGTCGCCGCTTCTCGATGCGGCTAGTAACGGCGGCCACGACAATTGTACTGCTATACTGATTTCCAAGATCATTCTGAACGACCAGGACCGGCCGGACTCCTGCTTGCTCATGTCCTCGCACTGGATCAAGATCTGCCAGATAGATCTCTCCACGTCTAATCATATCTGGCCCATACCTCGTTCACGGCAGCCATGTCCGCCTCTGCCAATTCACGATTCAGGGCAGCCATCTCTTGATAGCCCTTGATCATTTCTTGTCTCTCACGCTCGCGGATATAGGAACGCAGCGCGTCCTGGAGGACATTGCTGCGCCCTCTACCTTCCCGCTCGGCCAACTCGTCTGCTGCGCGCAGCAAGTCCTGCGGCATGCTGATCGTGACCTTAGCACTTGTCGTCATCGTCCTATACCTCCCTCGAGTAGTACGAATGATACCACTCTTTGGTCATACTGTCAAGGTGTACTCAACATCTCCCACGCCAGCGCCACGAACATGCGTGTCTGCGTGATCAGGCTGGCGATGTCTTGCGACTCGTTCTTATTGTGCGCTCCATAGAGGCTGACGTCAGCGTCGGGGTCGGAAGGGGCGAAATCATAGGTGATGGCCCCCAGCGGGCGCATGAAGCGCGAGTCGGTGAAGCCGCCGCTCAGGCCGGGTATCCACAAGAAGTCGTCGCGGCCAATGGCCCTGGCCGTCGCCTGGCGCACCTGCGCGGCAAAGGGATGGTCGGCGGGCGAGGCATTCGATACAGCGGTCTGGATCAGCTCCCACGCGACGCCGGGCATATCGCCAAGAAGGCCGGCCAGTTCACGCTGCACGGCGGCGGAGTCTTGATTGGGCATGCTGCGAATATCGCAGACGATGGTCACCCGCTCGGCGATGCTATTGGACTTGATGCCACCCTTGATCATCGTCGGCACGAGCGTCAGCCGCGACAGCGCCTTCAGACTGGCAGCCTCTGCCGGGTTGCGGCTGGCCAGCAGATCGCTGAGGGCATCGATATTCTCGTTTGTGACCGGCTCAGGCAGATCGAGCAGGCTCTGATAGTGTCTAAACATGGGATGCGAGGTATCGACCTGGGGCCGGTAGTCCTGGATGCGCTTGAGGATGGCCGCGACCTTGAACATCGGGTTGTCTGCCCGCCAGGGCTGCGAGGCGTGGAAGGAGCGCCCGCTGGCCGTGATGTGTACCTCGTAGCGGCCCTTCTCGCCGGTGTTCAGGAAATAGGCCAGCCCCCGCGCTGTCTTGAGCGGAGCGCCGCCGCCCTCGTTGAGGGCAAGATCGACCTGAACCAACTCTGGGTGCGTCTTCGCCAGCCAGCCCGCGCCATAGGCGCCGCCCGCTTCTTCGTCGGCGCAGGCAGCAAGAATGAGGTCGCCTGCTAAGGCGATGCCTGCCCGCTTTAGAATGAGCATAGCCATGATTTCCGCCGCCAGCGTGCCTTTCATGTCGTGGGAACCGCGGCCCCAGACGCGGCCATCGTGGACTTCGCCGCCGAAGGGCGGATATGTCCACTCGTTCTCGTTTTCCACCGGCACAACGTCGACGTGCGCCATGTAGAGCAGGCGCGGCGAGCCTTTGCTCCCCGCCAGGCGCGCCACGAGGTTACCGCGCCCGGGCGCGCTTTCCAGCGTCTGCGAGGCAATACCTGCGGCGGCGAGTTTGCTGGCGATCAGCTCGCAGACGGGCGTCTCATTGCCGGTCGGCATGACGCCGCTGTTGATCGATGGGATTCGTACTAGATCCTGCAACAAGGCGACAAGCTCGTCCTGATAGCGGTCAACATGCGTGAGTAGTGTATCGAGATCCATGAGTATCCCCCCAAAGATTCGGCGCTGTGTTCTGGCGGCTCGCCCGCGCCGACAATCGGTACCTGTTGACTTTTGCCTCGTGTTTGCGGTAGAATTGCCCGTAGGGAACAAGACAGCATCGATTCTCCGCCCAGCATTATAGCGGAGCGGGTGGCGATAATCAATACTTGGCGACATGCCAGGCCACGGCGTCTTTAGCGGGTGGTTTCCTCAAGGTTCTCCAATTAGCCGTAGGAGGGACAAGTGAGCAAGAAAAAGACAACACCGCAAGCGAATGAGCGGAATCAGGAGACCACGTCGCCGCCCATCGTTGGAGAGCACAATCCTCCGGTCATTCGAGACCGCCGTGCGCTCGAAAGCACGTTGTTTGATCTGCATCGCCTGCTCGAGACCAAAGAGTTCAAGAATGTGGACGAAGCGAACGCCTTTCTGGCAGAGGTGACCAGGAACGGTGGCCGCATCGTGGCGCCACCGGCAGCGACGCCGCTGGAGAGAGCGCAGGATGTCGTTTACGAGGGATGGTGGGCTGAGGGTAAGAAACGCGGGAAAGTGGCACAGCAGGGGGTGGAAAGCTGTCCGGCGTGGGCCGTTGCCTATGTTCTCCTTGCTGAGGAGTCTGCGCAGACGATGGAGGAAGCCCACACGCTGTATACGAAGGCAGTTGCTGCAGGAGAACGTGCCCTTGGCCCGCAGGCATTCAATGATCTGGTCGGCGCCTTCTGGGGTATCATGGAAACGCGTCCCTACATGCGCGCCAGGCACGGGCTAGCGAATTCGCTGTGGGAACTTGGTCACCGCGACGCTGCCATCGCCCACTACCAGGACATGTTGCGCCTGAACCCCGGAGACAACCAGGGCGTACGCTATGTGTTACTCGCGAAACTCATACTAATGGAACGAGATAGCGATGCTACGAATCTGCTGGCCCGACATCCGGATGACCCCACTGCCGACTGGCACTACAGTCGAGCGTTGCTTGCCTTCCGCAGCGGTGGAGATAGCCCGCAGGCCCGGGCGCTTCTGTCAAAGGCCCTGGAGGTCAACCCCTTTGTGCCTCTCTACATGTCGGGCGCAAAGCAGCTTCCGAGCGACATTCCGGACCGCATCGGGTTCGGTGATGAAAGCGAGGCGCAGGTCTACCTTGTCGATTATGGCACGGGGTGGATCGATTCACCCGGTGCACCGGAATGGCTGGGGTCCACACTAACGAAGGATCCAGAAGCCATGGACCGGGTGGCCGCGGCTGCATTAAGCTCGCTCTCGTTCGAAGACATCAAGAGTGACATCAACAGAAAATGGCGAAAAGATCAGGATGCCAAAGCGATCAATCTCGATACGAAGCTGCAGGCTGCTCTCAACAAATGCCCGGCGCCATGGATCGAGGGTATGGCTGCTACGGTGGGATCCACACGTAAGGGGATCAAACGCGACAAGATAGCAGCCATTGTCGCCCATCTGACCAACAGGGACAAGCTGAAGAGCGCTGTTTCGTCATTGCCGCCGCAGGGACGGGCCGCTCTGTTGCTGGCGCTCAAGAAGGGCTGGGTGAAGTATGGCGAGCTGACGCGTCGCTTTGGGACAGATGAAGGCGACGGTTGGTTCTGGGACGAGCAGCCTCCGACATCAGTTCTGGGGCAATTGCGCGTGAGGGGACTGCTGTTTGTTGGCACGGCGGGCATAAGCGGGCGCAACTACAAAGTGGCCGTTGTTGCCAGCGAGCTTCGCTCGCTGCTGCAAGCGCTTCTCATGCCATAACCCACAGAGGACACAGAGAGTTCAGTTCTCCGTGTCCTCCGCGTCTTGGTGATGAATAGTGTCTACGCCCAATCCCAGGGGCGGCGTGTGGCGGCGGCAATGCGCTCACGCACC
The DNA here is from genome assembly GCA_964402955.1 of uncultured Ktedonobacterales bacterium. Lineage (GTDB taxonomy): Bacteria > Chloroflexota > DTOL01 > DTOL01 > DAOUCN01 > CAYOEZ01. Next base: position 27,176 of record CAYOEZ010000004.1, read on the forward strand.
TGGCAAAAGGGCAGAACAAAACGAGCGAAATCATCTTCGGACAGGGTATCGGCCAGTTTCTCCAGCCCATCGTACTGGGACTGCACACGTTCAAGCTCGGCGCAGGGATACGTGTCGCACGTGCCACAATTGGCAATGCCCTTGCTCATGGCGCACTGGCGCACCCAGCAGTCCTTGCACGTCGCCAGAACGGGGCCGTCGGCGCTCATACAGCCAACGCAGACCAGCGCCTCTGGGGCAAAGTCCATCTTGTAGATGTCGTGCCAGGCCCTGGCGACTCGTTCCTTGATGGCAGGGTCGGCGGTCTGGCCTGCTACATATGCGCCACACTCTGAACACACAACACCGCACGCTGACATGCGACCAGGCATTGTTATCCTCCTCAGGGGCTGCGACGATACGGCCATCTATCTGCGTACATTATAGCAGATTCTTGCCCGAACGCAACGCAGAGCGCGGATGGGATGAACGGGACGCGGATTCGCGCGGAAGAAGCCGCGGATGCCCGCCGATCTAACTATGCCTGTGCTGATCCGCTGCAGTTTCCGCGCAAATCCGCTTCCCCTTATCCCCAAATCCCCGCCGGACGTCACTCCCCTATCCTTTCCCACAGGAAGTCGTAGGCGCGCCGGCCGCTGATGCTGTGCCGGCCCTCGAACTCGTCGACCTCCACATCCGCGTCCGCATTGCCGCCCAGGATCGCACACGCCTCACGCGCTCGCTGCACGCTGCGGCGCACAACCTCGACGGGGAAAATCGGGTCACGTGTGCCCGTTTCCACGAGCAGCGGCCGCGGTAGGATCAGCCCCACGATGTCGGTCATCTCGCCGATGGTCAAAAGCCCGGGCACCAAATTGCAGGTGCAGTGGTTCATGGCCAGAATGCTGGCGGCAAAGCTGGAGTAGTAGCCGCTGACAACACAGGCCTCGATGCGCGCATCGAGCGCGGTTGCAAAGAAGGTGAGCATGCCGCCGCCGGAAATGCCCATCATCCCCAGCCGGCCGGTGTCTGCCTCCGCTAGCGTGGACAGGTAATCGATGAGGCGCATGTCATCACGCACACGCAGCCCCAGCGCCGACTTGCCGAGCATGAAGGCATAGGTCGCAGCATTGTGGCAGGTGGTTGGCTCGCCCTGGCCCAACTCGCGGTCGAGGTAGGAGTAGTCTGTGCGCCGCTCGCCGAAGCAGGAGATCTCGGGCGCCGCCACCAGGAAGCCGCGCCGGCACAGGGCAACGCCGAAGTCCTTGTGGTAGCCGTCGGGCGCCATGCGCTCCGTCCCATCCTCCCACAGACCCACTATGTCCTTCACCCCATAGCCGTGCCCGCAATTGGCGACAACCACCGGCAGCGGGCGTTTGCCCGTCTTGGGGATGAGCAAATAGACCGGCATCTGGACGAAGGGCGCTGTCGTGATGAGCACCTTGCGCCGGATGAAGTCGCCGCGGTCAACCTCTTCGATGATCTGTGGCTGTGCGTCAACACGCGGGCTATCGAGGAAGCCAACCAGATCAGCCAGCGCCGGGCGGCAGGCCTTCTGCCAGGCCAGCGCGGCCTGTGCCGTCGTTGCCGTGAACGGGTAGCGCGCGGCTGTGCGCGCAAGCTCGCGCAGCTCGGTGGTGGGCTGCAGCTCAGGCATGTCTGCGGGTTTGAGTACAATGCTCGCCATGATGCGCCTCCTGGGGGATGTGTTTCGTGCGTCGTGCAGAGGGAGTATAGCACGATCAGATAGTGTTACGCAATGCATCCAATGGACGACAAGACGGTATGGTCCCTGTACCCTGCTCCCTATGCTTTTCAGCGTTGGCTGGCATTGCATATCATGCTGTATTCTGTTGACACGGCGGCGGACGTGTGCTATTCTTACACTATTCTCGCACCAAAATAGCGGAAACGGCACTGGCTACAGCCGGCGCACATCCCCCGTAGCCAGACGCCACAAGCCCAGATGGAGCCGCAACCATGAAGAAGCCCCTCGTTGCACCGCTCTCGCTACTCGCCTTGTTCGCTGTGCTCATCGTCGCCATTCTTGTGTCACCCTACCTCCGCGCCAGCGGAGCTGCCCCAGGGGAAACGCTGGCCGCACCCCAGGCCGCGCCGCCCGATGTAGGGCAACAGGGTTCCCTTCTTCCATCTAGCGCCGCACTGCGTCCTCCTTACGTCAATGTGCACATCGCCCTGGAGAGCGACAGCGACGAGCGCTACCTGGCGGCCCTGCTGGGCCCGCTGCAAGCTCTGGGCTGGACGGCTGATTTTTACGTCGCCCCGGGCTTCGCCCAAGAGCATCCGGCCGCTGTTGCCGCGCTCGCAGCGCAGAAGCAGAGCCTGGGCGTATTGGTCTCCTTCGACGCCGCCCTGCCACTCGACCAGCAGCTCGATCAGGTCGCTGCTGCCGCCGCCATCGTGCGCCTGGCAGCCGGACTTGCACCTGAGGCTCCCCTCCACCTGGCCTTCTCCGGCAACGTGCAGCCCTACGCCCAGGTGAAAGGCCTGCTGCGCGCCCTGCCCGACCTGGGCATCGTCAGCGCCACAGGCGTTTTCCCGGTGGGCGACGACTTCTACTGCTCGTATTGCGCCCACAACAAGCGCCTCATGTACCCCCTACCCGACGAGAAGGAAGCACGGATCATCATGATCCCGGAGGCGCTTAGCCTGGCCCCCGAGGCCGCTGCGGCGGCGCCGCAAAGGACTGTACAGGGCAGCGGCGGCGAGAGCCTGGTTGCCTTGGACGATGCCATCTTCGCCGCTCTGCCCGTTGCTCTCACCAGCGCGGGGTCGCGTACCGTATTCGGCGCGGCTCAGGCCGGCTACGACGCCTTTGTGGCGCAAAACGGATCGGTCGACGATCCCTCGACACCCTACGTCCACGACAAGTTCCTCACCCTGACGCTGCACCCATCGGTCACGGGCGCTTCGCCGGCAGCGCTGGACGAGTTCACAGGCTTCCTGGCCAGGGTGAAACAGCACAGCGGCAGTCTCACCAGCAACGAGCAGATCATCGGTCTCACCCGCATCGCCCTGGCCGGAGGATACATCGCCGGGTTGAGCGTGGTGGCCGATACCGACGCAGCAACAGAGGGCAGCCAGGTCATGCTCACGGTCACGTTCAACGCCACCCTCTACTGCCCCACATACTACTTCCGCACCTACGGCAAGTTCCCATCGCAGAATGCCTGGCGCCTGCAGAGCGAGCACGGCTTCCACGTGGGGGTGGGAACGTGGACGTTCCTCGATTTCGTTACCATTCCGTTCAGGCCACAGGAAACCGACAGGGTCTACACGCTACGTGTGGTGGGCCGTGCCTGCCTTGTCGGCTCGTGCAACCCGCCCACCGAGTTCAGCTACGAGGTGATGCGCGAGGTCAAGGTTACCATCCTGAGCATCGACAAGATTGAGGTCACACCCAGCGACAACCCCGTCACCACCAAGATGGTCACAGTCAAGGCCGTGCTGAAGGGTAATCGGGACGCCGCCGCCACCGTGGCCTGGGAGATCGTGCCTACCGGCTCGCGCGTCAACATGAGCAACGGCACAACCATTCCCACCGTGTCGGGGGAGGGCAAACCGTACAAGTACACCCCCGATAAGGATACGCACGGCGAAAAGCAGGTCACGGCGACGGTCACGTGGGTCATCCACGGGCGCACGTTCGAGGCCACCAAGGACATGGATTTCAATCTGTACTTCAGAAAGTACACCGGCGCGGGCAACAGACCCGCCGATGACAACGGCAACGGCGTGCCTAACTGGTTCGAGTACTGGCGCAGCGATGGCTCCGTGCCCGAGTTCAAGCGGTCTGACACGTCGTACGACCCGGCCGACGCTGGCTACGGAGTCTATCACCCCGACACGGACAAGATCGGCATCGGCGTCCTGGCAGGAGAAACGGACGGCGCCTTCAATATACCCGCTATCCCATCCCTCTGCCCCGGCGTCAATATTCCCACCAAGACCGGCAGTGACACGGCGCGTGCGACCGTCGTCCACGAGGCGCGGCACAAGACCATGCAACACAACTGGGATGCCGGCGGCGCCTGGGCCGGGATGGCTGACCCTGACGGTGACGGACTGCCTTCGTCCTACGAAACCGCGGCCGGGCTGGGCGCCAACAACCCCGATAGCTGCAACATGGCGGGGCTGTGGAACTCGGTCTACGCCACCTATGGCGACAACGAGATCATAGCGCGCCAGTCGGAGGTGGGGGTCAAGGGCATCGTGCCTAACGATTGGGCCAAACCCGGCAAACAGACCACGCCGTCGTTCGCTCCGCCTGTGCTGTCGCTGGAGGCAGAGCGCTCGGGGCCGGTGCTGGGGGGCACGCTTGCACCGTCACTTGAGGTCGCCGGCCTGGCGGGCCGCTTCAGCTACCTGGCGCGGCTGACCGGCGTTTATGCCGACGCGGGTATCGACAGCAACGGCAACGGGCTGTTCGACGCTTTGCGGCTGAGCGCCGGCGTGCAGGTCACGGTTTCAGCTTACTACAACATCGTGGCCTGGCTGCAGGGAGCAAGCGTGCCCGACGTCGCCTGGGCTGCTACCGCAGTCACGCTGCCTACCGGTCTGCAAACGGTCAACCTGCTCTTCGACGGCAAGATCCTGCGCAGCAGTGGCGTCAATGGCCCCTATCGCATCTTGCGCGTCGAGATCAGGGCCGCCGACCTCCCCGAGCCGGTTGACGCCGCTGCCAATCCCTATGTCACCGCGGCGTACGCGGCGACGGCCTTCGAGGCGCCTGACGTGGCCTTCAACGGGCGCTTCAGCGAGGCCACGGTGGCGGGCGCCGGCGGCGCCTTTGACCTGCTGCGCCTCAACGTGGGCGTGGACGTGCAGAGAAGCGGCGTCTACACGGTCAGTGGCGTCCTCATGAGCCTCGGTGGGCTGCCCCTGGCCAGCGCTGAGAGTGCGCCTGACTTCAGCGCCGCCGGGCGCTACACCGTCACCCTCGACCTCGACGGGGCGAGCATCCGCCAATGGCGCAGCAACGGCCCCTTTGTGCTGCAGTACCTGGGCGTGCAGGACGCGGGCGAGAACGACGTTGCCCTGCGCATGAATGCCTACACCACCACCGCCTATGCCTACACCTCCTTCCGCGGCGGCAGCGCCGAGCTGAGAGGGCAGTACGCCAACGCCGGCATTGATAGCGACGGCAACGGCTCCTTTGAACTGCTGCGCCTGAGCGCGGCCGTCAGCGTGACGACGCCGGGCGAGTACCGCCTGTCCGGCGCGCTGCTGGACAGCCAGGGCAACACGGTCGTCCGTTCATCGCAGGCGCACATCCTGGGGCGCGGCGTGCAGACGATCACGCTGGACTTCCCTGGCGCCACCATCGCCGGTCATGGCGTGAATGGCCCGTACACGGCGACATTGACGATCCTCAACCGACTGGGGGAGCCGCAGAGCCGCGAGCCTTTCGGCTATCGCACGGCGGCCTATACGGCATCGTCTTTCGCTCGGGCGCCGGTGCTGTCGGGGACAGTGCGCAACCAGGTCGGGGTCGCGCTGCCCAATGTAGCCATCCACGTCATGGGCCCGCAGCAGGCGAGCACGATCAGCGATGCTGGAGGCCGCTATACCATCGGCGGCCTGCCAGCAGGGCGATATGAGCTGCGCGCGCTTCCGTCGCCCGACGCCTACTATCAGGAGCAGGCGGCCACACTTGTGCTTACGGGCGGAGTCACGACGACGCTTGACCTGGTGCTGTTGCCAGCCGGGCGCATCACCGGCCATGTGACCGATCAGAACGGCCAGCCCGTGAGCGCCGAGATCTCCCTGGGTACTTTCGAGCCGGCCCACTTCACCACCGACGCTAATGGCGCCTTCGCGATGAACAACCTGGACGCACGAAGCGTCTGGCTCGGCATCTCTGCTCCCGGCACGTGGTGGGTTTATGCCAACGGCGCCCTCACGGGCATCGGCGCAGGCGCCAAAGTGGAAGTTGTAGCCGGCCGGACGACTGTGGTTGACTTCCACCCGGGGTCTGCCAGCCCTGTGCCCGATATCGCCGTCGGCATAGTCCGCTGGCCGCTCTTTGTCTCCGGCCCGCACCTGATCTATGGCGTGACCGTGGAGAACCAGGGCACGGCGCCGGCGGCCAACACGCGCATCACGGCCACCCTGCCAGCGGGGGTCGTCTACTGGTCGGATTCGCACCCCCTGACCACTACTCTCGTCGTAACGCAGCCACAGGTGGTGTGGTCGGCGGGAACGCTTGCCGCCGGCGCGGCTGTCTCCATCACCCTCGATGCCTGGCTGAACAGTGCGCCGCCGGTGGGCAGCGTGCTGACCGCCACCTTTGCCGCCTCGACGAGCAGCGGCGATCTGCTGCACAACAACGACAGCGCCAGAGCGGCGACGTTGGTGCTCACGCCCACGATGGATGCTGCAACCTTCATCGTTGCTGCATCGCCCACCGTTGCACCCGATGGCCAGGTGACGTATGCTGCTGTTACGTGGAACATCGGTACACTGCCCCTGGCCGGACTGCGCATCACGCAGACTCTGCCGACGCTCACGACCTTTGTGTCCTCCTACGGCGATTACGCATACACCGTCTCGGGCAGCAACGTGATCTGGAACGTGGGCGCACTGGCGCCATGCAAAGACTCGACCGCCCAGTGTCAAGTGGCGTTGTTCGTCACTGCACAACTGCAGCCGGGTGTCGCGCTCGGTACCGTCCTGACGAGCACGGTGCGCCTGTCGGCTACCGGCGACAGTAATGCGGCCAACAACACGGCACAGGCGGTCTGTGTGGTCGGGTCGGAAGCGCCGGGCTCGGGCTCGAGGCTGAATCTGACACAGTGGCTGGCAACGGGCGACGGTTCCGCTGGCGGTGACCTGACGTACCTGCTGGCCTACGACCTGAGCAACCTCGGTGTGGGCGTGCTCATCACCGACACGCTGCCGCTCTCTGCCACCTTCGTCGCTTCCTCCGGCCCGTTCATCCCCACGGTTTCGGGCCGGCAAGTGGTTTGGACCGTGGATGAGCCGTTCGGTGTGCTGGGGCTCACGGCGCACGTGCGCGATAGCACAGCGCCGGGAAGTGTGCTGACCAACAGCGTGACCGCCAGCAGCGAAAGTTTCACCGGCGTGACCTCAAGATATGGGGCGCCGGCGCTGGCGCTGGCATCGCTGCCGGCGGCAGGCCCCGATACCTATGGCTACACGTTCAAGAACAGTACGTCGCCGGGCGGGCCGGTGTACAACTGGGTCGACATCGCCGCCGGCGGTGTGCGCGTCTGGCCGGCGGGAACCTACGACGATGCCCACGCCGGCCCGTTCAACCTGGGCTTCACGTTCCCCTTCTACGGCAATGCCTACACGCAGCTCTACATCAGCAGCAACGGTTACGCCAGCTTCAGCCCGCCGGCAGACGCGCCGCCCTGCGGCGCGGCGCTGCCCTCGCCGTGTGCGTCCAACAACAGCATCTTCGCCTTTGGCGGAGACGGCATTGTCTCAGCCAGCACCCGCGTCTACTACAAGACACTGAGTAACCCGACGCGCTTCGTGGTGCAATACTCGGCGCTCGGCATCGGTGGGGCTGACGTCGCGCCGACCACCTTCCAGATCATCCTCTACCCCAACGGGCAAATCGTCACGCAGTACGGCGAGACGGGGTTGGGCGCTCGGGCGCAGGTAGTTGGCCTGCAGAGCAACACGGGAGCGATTGGCCTCGACCACGGGCAGACCGTGTTTGACGGCCTGGCAGTGGCCTACACACCGCCGGCCATGCCGCCCACGGTGACACCCACGCGCACCGCCACACGCACTGGGACGCGCACCGCCACGCCCGGCGCGGCAGCCACGCCCACCGCCACGCCTACCCGCACCGCCACACGCACCGGAGCGCCGGTGACGAGCGCGACTGCCACACGCACGCAGACGCCAACAGCGACGGGCTCGCCTGGCGGCGGCACGCCAACGCGCACGCCCACCGCATCACAGACGCCGCGCTTCAAGCTGATGCTGCCGGTCATCCTGAGCACGCACTAGCGCCCTCACGCGCTCAGGCGCTTACCCGGGCGCGGCGCTGGCGCGCCTTCTCCGGTGTCGGCGCTGTTCAGCGACGTCACGCTGTGGGTTCTCCCGTCTGCGCCACGAAGAGCGTGGCGCGACGGGAGAGGAGAAGAGGTTGGCTGTCTGTTGGCAGACGCCAACTCACACAAGAGGACGGCGACACGAAAGAAGCTGAGTGGGCGGGCAGGATTGTGACCTTGCGGGCAGAGGGCCAGATAGCAGCAGACGCCACACGGCAAGCGGCATGGCGGCGCGAGCACGCCCACATCGAAACCGAAGCCATGCGCAAGCATCTTGGGCTGGGGTGACGTTTCGTAGGAGACCGTAACAGCGGGCAGGGGTATGTTGACTCCCTGCCCGTTTTCCTGCCCTGTAGGGGCATCGGAGCGGATGTTTTGGGGCCCGTTGACAATCGGCGCGCTCATGCTATACTATGGCCCGTGAAGAGACATGTCCTGGCGACGCCATGAACGTCCCAACTATCACTCTTCACAAGCCGGCGTGGCGAAATTGGCATACGCAGCGGACTTAAAATCCGCCGGGCTGACGAGGCTCTTGCGGGTTCGACCCCCGCCGCCGGCACCATCTCTTTTCTATGGTTTTGCAGCCGAGTCTGGCCGCGACAGCACGTCAGGCAGGATGCTCGATCTCCGTCTATCTGAGGGCGGCCCGTGTGGGGCGTCGCATGCTGCCGGGTATTTCGCCCGGCTTTTGGATCATGTAGCACATGCATCGATTGTTGCACTGGTTTAGCAACCTGTCGCGTTCTGACAAAGCGGTTCTTGTCGCAATGGCGCTCGTCTCCATTGCGGTCGTGCCGTGCTATATCCTGGGCGTCGCGTCGATGGTTGCCGGTCATCGCCAGAACATCACACCCACACCAACGCGCCAGCGTGTTCCTGCCACGGGCACCCGCGCTGCGGCAACACTGACGCCGACTCCTTTGCCGACAGCAACTGTCGTCCCAACGGGCACGGCAGAACCCACCGAGACACTGGAGCCTACGCCTACCCAGTTCACACCACCTACGGCTCTGCCCACACCAACTGGACAGACGCCCAGCCCAACACAGACCAGCGCTGCGGGACAGACGCCCGTCGTACCGCCGGTTCAGCCCCAGCCGACGGCGACAGCAACGCCCCTTATGCCAACGCTGACACCGCTGCCTGCCATGCCAACGGCGACTGTCACACCCAGGCCGCTTGCAACAGCCACATCTGTTGCGCCTACACCAGCGGTCGTTGCCACTAAAGCGCCGTAGCATGTCTATGGCGCGACACCGATCTTTTTTTGTCTGGAGACTATGAAAGAGTTTCGTAACTGGTATGACAACCTGAGCGACGCCCGGCGCGTCCTCTATGGCCTCTTAATCAGCGCCCTGACCACCGCGTTGCTGCTATACGGCCTGGGCTTGACCATCATCGCGGCCAGCCCACGCCTGCGCCAGGGGCCAACTGCGACGCCCACCTGGCCGCGCCTGCCGACGGCAACCCGCCAGGCGACGGCAACACTTACTCGCGTGCCCACGGCAACCGGAACAATCACAGCGGCGCCCACCGTCACATCGTCGCCGTCTGTCACAGCCAGCGCGACACCCAGCCTGACGGCAACCGCCAGCCGCACCGCCACCGCCAGCCGCACCGCCACTGCGTCGCAGACGCGCACGGTTACACCGACCGTGGCGCGGACGGCAACGGCAACAGCGACAGCGACAACCGTTGCCACTGCAACAACCCTGCCGGCGACAGCGACAACCGTTGCCACTGCAACGACTCGGCCGGCGACGGCGACGGCGACGCCGTCAGCAACAAGCGCTGTCCCACCCACCGCCACGGCGACCGTTCGTCTGTCGCCGACAGCGACGCAGCTCGTCGTCGCAACGGCGACCACGACGCAGCCCATCGTCGCAACGGTGACTGCCAGTGCGACCCCAAAGCCATAGTGTGATACGCTGCCGACATGCAATGCATTTGTGTTGGATGTCCCATGATGAGGAGGATAACAATGGAACCAGTTCTGTTTGAGCGCCAGTTCCGCACACCACATTCCGAGGGCTATTTTATCAAGGGCAGCAATGGCGACAAAGTCGGCCGTGTCGACTTGCACTTCGCCAGCGACGTCGTCTATGCGACACTGATCCTGGAAGGAGAAACAACCGAGGATGACATCTTCGAACTGATCGAGCAAGTTGATGAGGACCTTGTTGTCACAGCCGATGTGCACCGCGACGATTTTCTCGTGACCGTCTATCGCGGCAAAGAGCTGGGTTTCTACAGCGACGACTATTTTGGCGACGATGACGATGAGGACGAGGACGTCGACGAAGATAGCGACGTGGAAAAGACGCCCGCCAATTAGCCCGGGGTATAGCAGTGCTTGCCTCGTTCTCGGCGATGGTTGATCACAAGGAGGGTACCGTGCGCGCCATACGGATCACAGCCGGTAAGGTGCAGGCGACAGCCGATCTAAACGACAGCGCCACCGCTGATGCCATCTGGAATGCCCTGCCCATCGAGGCGCGGGCCAACACGTGGGGCGATGAGATCTATTTCTCCATACCGGTGCACCTCGAAGAAGCGCTCGATGCCAAAGCCGTCGTGAATATGGGCGATCTGGGCTATTGGGCGCCCGGCTCTGCCATGTGCATTTTCTTTGGCCCCACACCCGTGAGCCACGGCAACGAGATCCGGCCGGCCAGCCCGGTCAACGTCTTTGGCAAGGTCACGGGCGATGCAACCGTCTTCAAGGCTGTGCGCTCTAGTGAGAGCATACTGATTGACAAGGTTTCATGAGGACGTGGATTCTGTTTGTCCTCTCATGTGTCGCGTTTGTCACCACGTTTGGCGCACACATCGTCGCTGTCAATCTGCCGGTCTACGCCAAAGAAGTGGGACTGGGGACACTGGGCATTGGACTGCTCATTTCTGTCTACGATTTTGCCGAGGTTTTTGCCAAGCCGCTGTGCGGCTATCTGGCTGACCGGCGTGGCAAAGTGGTCACGATGATCGCCGGACTGGCGATTTTCTCTCTGGCGTCGCTGCTCTACCTTGTGGTTGACCCGCGCCTGTTGATTCTCATCCGGCTGCTGCAAGGGTTCGGCGCAGCGGCCTTCTCGGTCGTCTCGTTGACGCTGGTCGCGCAATACTTCAGCCATGCACGTGGCCGCGCCCTGGGCATCTACAACGCCGTCAAGGGCGCTGGCTATGTGCTCAGCCCGGCGATTGGCGGGGCGATCGTTGTCTGGCGTGATTTCACGGCCATTTTCGTTGTCTGCGCCGCAGTCGGCGCGGCGGCGTTGGCGCTATCTCTCACCTTGCGTGAGCCAACGCGTGCCGCGGGCGGCGCGTCTGTCCTGGAGGACGATGACGATATGGACCCGCGACAGATGCTACAGGCGTTTGGCGATCGCAAGCTCATGCCCTGGTTCGTGGTCATCGTCATCAATATGTTCTTCGTCGGTATCCTCTTTGGCTTTCTGGCGGTCTATGCCAACAGCCTGGGCTACGATCAGGTGCGTGTCGGGCTGATCGTCAGCCTGTGTGCACTGGCCTACCTCCTGGTGCAGCCGTTCTCCGGCGCTCTGGCCGATCGTCTGGGCCCAGCCCGCGTCATCCTGGCGGGGCTTATGCTGTCAGGGGTGAGCGTCGTCGCTCTGCCGTTCACATCGGGCGTGGCCCTGGCGCTTGTGGCGATTGCCGCCGGCCTCGGTGTGGGCGCGGTCTGGACGAATTGCGACACAATGGTGAGTACGCTCGCCAGCCCGCGCACGCTGGCCTCCAGCTTGGGCGCGGCCGGCTCATTCAAGGAAATTGGCGACATGTTGGGGCCACTGACAATCGGCGCCCTGGCTCAGGTGGCAGGGCTGACGATGGGCTTTGTTCTGTGTGGATTGCTCGGGCTGGCGGCTGCTCTTGCTCTTACCTACCGCAATCGTGCGCTCTTGATGAACAAGATATGATCACATTTTCGGTTGTCTTTCTGATTGCTTTTGGCGTAACCTCGCTGCTGACGCCGCGCGTGATTGCATTCTCGCGCCGACGAGGGCTGATGGATGTGCCCCTCGGCGAGGCTAAAGAGATGCACACCAACCCGACGCCGCGTCTGGGTGGGCTGGCCATCTTCCCGGCGTTTGCCCTGGCGGTGCTGGCTGCCTGGCTGTTGCCCGTTCAACGCCAGGATGCGACAGAATCGGTGCGAACCCTGGGTCTGCTGGGCGGTGCGTTCGTTGTTTTCCTGCTCGGTGTCTGGGACGACGCGCGTGAGCTCTCGCCGACGCCTCAGTTCATTGTCCTCACGCTGGCGTCGACCATCCCCGTGCTGGCCGGTGTGCGCCTGGCAGAGTTTCCCAATCCACTGACAGGCCACCCCATTGCGCTGCCCGGCGTCGTGGCGTTTCTCCTGACCCTGTTCTGGATCGCGGGGGCGGCGACGACCGTCAACTGGATCGATGGGCTCGATGGTCTGGCGGCAGGCGTTGTCGGCATCACGGCGGCCATCCTGGCCCTGCGCACTCTCTGGCTGGGGCAGGAAAGCGTGGCCCTCTTGCCGCTGGCGTTGCTCGGCTGCTGCCTCGGTTTTCTGGTGTTCAATCATCACCCGGCGCGCATCTTCCTGGGCGGCGGCGCCTATTTGCTGGGCTACCTGATCGGTGCGATCTCCCTGTTTGGCGGGCCCAAGAGCGCCACCATGCTTCTGGTGCTGGCTGTGCCCATTATCGATGTGGCCTGGCGCATCATCAGCCGTCTGCGCGCACGCCACCTCCCCGTCTACGGCGATCGCGGCCATCTTCATCACCGCCTTTTCGACCTGGGGCTAAGCCAAACCCGTGTCGTGATTCTTTACTATGCGGTCGCCGCCTTCTTTGGTCTGCTGGCTGTGGCCTTACCCAATGTCCAGACCAAGTTCGCGGCGCTCGTTGTGACGGTGATCATCGTCGGCGTTTTTCTCTACCGTCTGTCACGAGAGGCGTGATTTGTTCGTCTTTCTGGCGCCGCCCTGTGTTTCAGGATTGCACGATAGGGAGTGCGGTCCGTGCCCGGCGGTAAGGAATAGTCGTGGGGAGGTAGCAGTACGGTCTGGTGTGTCGGGGGTACGCCGATGCGTGTCCCGACCGGGGAGAAATGCTGTGCTTGCCAAACGATTGCTGTTCTGGTCGCCCCGGATTCTCTGCATCCTCTTTGCTGCCTTTATCAGCGGCTTCGCTCTGGACGTCTTTGGCCAGGGGTATAGCGGCTGGGAGACGATCGTGGCCCTCGCCATGCACCTGATCCCGACGGCCATCTTCCTTGCGCTGCTTGTCCTTGCCTGGCGCTGGGAGTGGATGGGCGCGATCGTGTTTCCCGTTCTGGGGCTATTGTACATCGCTTTGTTTCAGGGGCGATTCCACTGGTCCACCTATCTGGTGATAGCCGGCCCCTTGTTCCTGGTGGGGGGATTATTCCTGTGCGACTGGCTGCTGCGGTCAAAGCGCCGGCGCGGGGCAGACATTTCGCGATAAGGGCGCTCCTGAAAACCACAGAGTCACAGAGGACACAGAGTGAACTGCAAATGGGTACGCCCGCGGCCTATTGGCATTGGGAGGCGTCAAAGCGACCGATCAAGAGATGTGCTCCGTGCTCTCTGTGGCTCTGTGGTGAATACGACACACTATCTTGAATTGTCTGGGCGCGGGGCGCGATTGTGCAGCGCCCTGAGTCGAGCGGAGGGCGGCGTGTTGTACGCCTTACGTGTAAAGAATATGTTGAAGGCCGCACCTTTCGCGAGCATGGCAGCGTTCTCTATGATACGTATGATGTTGAGCGAATACCACCATATCCTATGGAGAAAACATGACTGACACGTCTCGTAAGGTCGTTCTCGGACTCGGCAATATCCTGTATGGCGATGAGGGGGTGGGCGTTGAGGCATTAAGTCCGCTGATCGCCCGCTTAGGCGAGCAAGAGAACGTGGAGATCGTCGACGGGGGGACACTGGGGCTGCATCTGCTGCCCATTGTCGAGGACAGCAGCTATCTACTGGTGCTCGATGCCATCAACGCCGGCGAGGCGCCGGGCACACTGATCGAGCTGCGCGGCGAGGAGATTCCGCTCTATGAGGGCATCAAGCTCTCCGAGCACCAGGTAACGTTCCAGGAAGTGCTGGGGCTGGCCACCCTGCGTGGCAACGTGCCGCCGCACTTGTACCTCATTGGCGTCCAGCCGCAGCAGTTAGCGATAGGGATTGGCCTCACCCCCGTGGTCGCCGCTGCCGTTCCGCTCATGGTCGAGCGAGCGCTGGCAGTCCTGCGCCAGTGGGGGTTGGCCGAATAAGACGCGCATCACAAACAAGAAGGGCACGGACGGTCAGGACTTAAAGCGTACCGTCTGTCTTTCGCTTGAGCCTGTCCTCGAAACGGGCGAGATCAATGATGAATCGCTCGTGGGTGCCCTCGCCGATCTTCTCCATCGTGTCATAGGCCTCGACCGCAAAGGTCAGTTTGCGCCCCTCCACCGCTACCAACTCGGACTTGATGCGCACCTGCATGCCCAGAGGCGTCGCCGCCAGGTGACGCACGTTGACCAGCACGCCGACGGTGCTCTGGCCCGGCGCAAGGAACGGCGCCACCGCCTGGTGTGATGTGCCTTCCATCAGGGCAATCATCGACGGCGTAGCAAGGACAGCCAGCGTCCCGGAGCCCAGGTGACTGGCGGTGATCGCCTCGGTCACCGTGACAAGGATGTCCTTCGTGAGACCTACTTTCAGCTCCGCCACATGCTCCTCCAAAAAGTGATAGCAGGGATGGTGATCCCTGCTATCGTCTTGATCTCGTGTGCAAGAAACGCTATGCGGCCACAGGCGACACCGACGCCGCGTTGGCGGGCATGATCACCCCGTTATGTATCGGCACGGGACGCTTGATGTCGCCAAACATCGCCTCGAAACTTGCTCCGTCGATTGTCTCTTCCTTGACCAGCTTCTGCGCCACCGCATCCAGAACGCGGCGGTACTCGGTCAGGATGTTCCTGGCAGCGATGGTTGCCCGATCGAGGATCTGGCGCACCTCTTCATCGATAGACTCGGCCACATGCTCGCTGTAGTTGCGCTGCTCGGTGATCTCGCGCCCCAGGAAGATCATCTCTTCACGTCTGCCAAAGGTGCGCGGGCCGAGCTTGTCGCTCATGCCCCACTCGGTGACCATGCGGCGAGCCAGGTTGGTGGCCCGCTCCAGGTCATTGCCCGAACCTGTGGTCGTGTCGCCAAAGACAAGCCTTTCGGCCATGTGCCCGCCCATCAGCCCGGCCAGATCGTCCTGGAACTTGAGCTTGCTCATGAGATGCCGGTCTTCCGCCGGCATATTCAGCGTGTAGCCAAGCGCCATACCGCGAGAGATGATGGATATCTTCTGCACCGGGTCGGAGTAGGGCAACATGCGCATGACAACCGCATGCCCGGCCTCGTGGTAGGCAATGATCTCTTTTTCCATGTCGTTGATGACGCGGCTCTTCTTTTCAGGGCCGGCAATCAGCCGTTCAACGGCCTCCTGGATCTCCGGCATGCCGATCGTCGTCTTGTCACGACGGGCGGCCAGAATGGCGGCTTCATTCATCAGGTTCGACAGATCGGCGCCCGAAAAGCCTGGCGTCGAACGAGCAACTTCTTCCAGGCTGATGCCCGGCTCTATCGGCTTCCCTTTCACATACAGCTCAAGGATTTGTTTGCGCCCGTTGATGTCGGGTTTGTCGAGCACAACCTGGCGATCGAAGCGGCCAGGCCGCAACAACGCCGGGTCGAGGATGTCGGGCCGGTTGGTCGCCGCCAGGACAATGATGTTGACGCTGCTATCGAAGCCGTCCATTTCCACCAAAATCTGGTTGAGCGTCTGCTCTCGTTCGTCGTGCGATCCGCCCAGGCCGGCGCCACGATGGCGGCCGACGGCATCGAGCTCATCGACGAAGACGATGCAGGGTGAGTTCTTCTTGGCCTGATCAAACAGGTCACGCACGCGGCTGGCGCCGACGCCGACGAACATCTCGACGAACTCTGAACCGCTGATGGAGAAGAATGGCACACCGGCCTCGCCGGCAACGGCGCGCGCCAGCAGGGTCTTGCCAACGCCCGGCGGACCTATCAGCAGCACGCCCTTGGGAATGCGCGCGCCAAGGGCAGTAAACTTCTCAGGGTATTTCAGAAACTCGACAACTTCCTGAAGTTCCTGCTTGGCCTCATCCACTCCGGCAACATCGGTGAACGTCACCGGCGGGCGATTGCTGGAGAACATGCGCGCCCGGCTCTTGCCGAACGACATCGCCTGATTGTTTGCCCCCTGCGCCTGGCGCAGAATAATGAACAGGAATGCGCCGATCAAGATAATGGGGAGAATCGTGCTGCCGATGGCGAGCCAATTGCCCAAATCACTGGGTTTAGCAACCTCAAGCGGCGGTAGAGCGCTGGCCGCGATGCCACGTGATGTGAGCAACTCCTCCAGATCTCTCTGCGTGGTGTTGGGGTCCTTGCGCAGAACCGATTTGACTCCGCCCACCTGCTCGATGTCCACTGTCGTATCGTGCAACACCATCTTCGTGACTTGTTTTGCGTTGATGAGATCTGTGAGCTTGTTGATTGTGATCTCTTCCGGTTGCGCGCTGCGGCTTGCCCCGCCCCCGCCGGCTTGTGGGAAGGCGTTGAGAATCAGCGCCACAACCGCAACCATGATAATCAGCCAGACAAAACTGTTCTTGAACCATCCAGAATCCACGTTCATGCCTCCCGTGCAGCAAGCATGCCGCCATAGTGCCTGTATGCGACACACTACATGGCCCACTATCCTATGTGAGCAGGGATTATTATAGCAGAAATGACGAAAAAAGGAAAGAGGTTGACGAGGCCAGCGCGCCACGCCGCTTTCTTTTTGTGCTATAATAGGAAGAGGGCACATCCCCGATCTTTACTTATCAGGAGGTTCATCCGTGACCTATCGTGTTCTCGTAACCGACTATGCCTGGCCGAATCTTGATGTCGAGCGCAAGGTTCTGGCGCAGGTCGGCGCTGAACTCATTGTTCCCACTCGGGGTGGATCGCAGGACGAGCTGGCCGAGCTTGCTCCACAGGCCGACGCCATCCTCGTCAACTGGAATGGCTGCACGGCCAAGGTGATCGAGGCCGCCACGAAGTGCCAGATCATCGTGCGCTATGGCGTGGGCGTGGATAACATCGATACTCCGGTTGCGACAAAGAACGGCATCATCGTCTGCAATGTGCCCGATTACTGCATGGACGAAGTCTCGAATGAGGCAATGGCATTCCTCCTGGCCGGGGCGCGCCGTCAGGTGCTCTATAACGACGCGATTCGCGCTAAGGTGTGGGGCGTCAAGGTCGGTATGCCTTTCCCACGCCTGCAAGGCCTGACCCTGGGCATCATCGGTTTTGGCCGCATCGGCAAGACGGTCGCGCCCAAAGCACTGGCCTTTGGCCTGCGCGTGCTGGTCTATGACCCATACATCGACGCCAAGGAGATTACCAGCCGTGGCTGTGTGCCGGCAACCTTCGAGACGCTGCTCAAAGAGTCCAATTTCGTCACGCTGCACGTGCCCCTGACGCCGGAAACGAACGGCATGATCAACGAGAAGGCGCTGCGCATGATGAAGGCAGACGCCTGGCTGATCAACACCGCCCGCGGCCCGGTCGTGGACACCAAAGCTCTCTACAAGGTCATGAAAGAAGGGCATCTGGCCGGCGCCGGGCTAGACGTGCTGCCGCAAGAGCCGCCCGACTGGAACGACCCGCTCTTCACCCTGCCCAATATCACCTTCACCCCGCACAGCGCCTTCTATTCCGAAGGCTCGCTGCAGGAGCTGCTGACCAAGGCTGCGACGCGCGTCGTCGAGGCGCTCAGCAACCAGGTGCCTTCCTTCATCATCAACAACGAGGTGCTGAAGCAGAAGAATCTGCGGTTCAAGAAGAAGTAGAGGTCTCACCACGGAGACACAGAGAACACAGAGGCAGCCTCACGCCTCTGTGTTCTCTGTGTCTCCGTGGTTCGATCGCTTCAGTCCTTGTGGATGACGATGCTGCCGCCGCCGATGACTGTCGTTGGGTCGGCGGTGTCGGATTTGTCACCACCCACCTGGTTGTCGTAGACCATTCCGCCGCCGCTCCAGATCTTGATGCGGAACTTATCCACACCTCCGCCGCCGCTGGCCTGGCCGTCAATGGCTGTGAGCATGAAGTTGTAGCTGCCGCTGCCATTGATCGTGCCCACACCCTTGTACTGCGCTCTCGCCCCAGCCACGACCAGCCAGTCGTAGGCCGTGCTCTTGAAGTTCAGGTTGGCCACCTTGAACTGGAACTCGGTGTTGCCGGTGGGTATGGTTGCCCCCTTCTGGTACTTTGAGACAAAGCCGAAGTTGGCCTTGCCAACCAACGTTGGATCGGCTGCATAGGCCCCCGCGGGCGAGTTGATCCAGCCGCCGCCGGTGACGAAGCCGCCGCTGGCGTCGTAGACGACGACGTAGCGGAACTCGGCCTGGCCGGTGAGCCCGGAGCTGTCGGTGACGGTGAGCTTGACGGTGTAGACGCCGGCAGCGGTGTAGGTGTGGCTGCCGCTCGCTGTCCCAGAGCCGTTGGCTGGTGTGACTGTACCTTGTGTCACGCTGCCATCGCCCCAATTCCAGATAGCGGTGTGGGTGTCGGCAGTGTTGGCGTCCAGGAAGGCAGCACTGGCGTTGACGGCCGTCACGACTGCAACTGGATCGACCGGGGCGGTGATGGGACGGACTTGCGGCGCCTTGGGTGCCATGATAGCGAACTCGGTGAGGTGATCGAGAACGGCAACCAATGTGTTGGTCACAGGGTAGAGGGCGCAGCCAGTGCACGGGAGCACAGGCACCCAGCCGTTGGCTGCGGTATCCCAGTAGTACAGGTTGAGCAAGCTCTCATTGCTGATTCCTGCAGCCTGCCAATCGCTATCCTGATAGGTAAGTGTGATGGTGTACGAGTTGGCAAAGTGGGTCACCGATTGGTTGTTGCTGTCTGTAGCGACGAGGGTGAAGGCGTTGCCGGCAAAGGTGAAGGTGCTGGCGGCTTGGGTGGGCGCGGGTAGCTGCGTGTAGACGAAGGTGGTGGGGTTGATCACCAGGCCGGCCGGGAAGGAAATCCCGCCGTCATTGTTGGGGAGTGTTATGGCGGCTGGTGAGTTGGGCACCACTACCGCGCTGGCAGTCGACTGTTCTTCACCCAAGAGCAACTTGGTGATGACGATGGCGCCGGAGCCACTGAGGTCAGTGCCGAATGTCGTGGCTGGCGTTGGAAAGTCAGCAGACATGGTCATGATTGCCACGTAGACCTTGCCAGGCGTACCCAGAGCCATCGCTGTTGCCCCGTCCAGTCCTGCTCCACCCAAGAACGTGCCATACTGCAGTGTGGGTCCACCTGCGCCAGCGCTCTTGAACCACAGCACGAATGCGTCAAAGGCGTAGGGATCGAGCGCCGCGTTGCACAGCCCATCCGAGCCGCAAGTTGGGTCAATCGCGTCCGGTGTAGTGGGGAAGTTGGAGGAGTTGGTACCACCGACCAGGAACACGTTACCCAACGCATCGACAGCGATACCCCCAGGGTTCTCCCAACGGCTGCCTCCGATGAAGGTGGAGTACAGCAGGCTGTTGCCCTGAGGACTGACTTTAGCTAGGAAGAGATCGGCGTTGTCGGTTGCGTTTTGGCCTGTGTAGTTGCACGTCCCGTCGCTGCCGCAAGTGGGGTCGTACGCCTGCAGCGTCGGGAAATCATGAGAACCAGTCCAACCGTAGACATAGGCGGCCCCTTGTGTATCCAGGGCGATGCGTGAGCCGGAGTCCTGGTCTGTGCCACCCAGGAAGGTGGAGTAGACGAGGGCGCCGTCGCTCGCGAATTTAGCAACGAGGGCATCGGGAGACCACCGGTCGGGTGGGCCGAGCTTTGCCAATTGCAGGGCGTTCATGACGGGGAAATCCGGAGAGGCCGTATAACCGGTGATGTAGGTGGCGCCAAATGCATCAACGACAAGATCTTCGGCGTAATCATCGTCTGCGCCGCCCAGATATGTGGAAAACAGCAGACTCCCGCCACCGGCCGCGATCTTGGTTAAGAAGATGTCGTGACATAGCGACCCCGGATTGTAGAAGCACGTGTTATGCATTTCGGCCTGCCGAGCGTTAACAGTGGGAAAATCAACCGAGGCCGTGTACCCCACGATGTACAGGTTCCCCTGTGAGTCACGGGCAAGGTTATTGGCCAAGTCGTCGTCACGTCCACCCAGGTAGGTGGAGTATAGGAGCGCTGTGCCCGAGGCGTCCAACTCCACAAGGTAGGCATCGTATAGACCGCGGACGGGATACCAACTTCTGGGATTCTCCCAGGTGTTGTCGCAGGTGCCGTCGCTGCCACAGTCGCGGTCGAGCGCCCCTTCGGTGGTCGGGAAATCGGGTGAGACGGTAACGCCCGCGATGTAAGCGTTTCCCACAGCATCCACAACAATGCTTCTCGCGCTGTCCTGTCTGCTGCCCGCGAGGAAGGTGGCATAGATTAGGCTGGTCCCGGTCGGGTCAAGCTGGGCCACAAAGGTGTGCTCCCACTGACATGGCCTGCCGAAATACTGGTAACAGAGCGGATCATCATCATTGAATTCCTCGTCATAGGCGCCTGGCGTCGTGGGGAAGTCGGCAGAGACTGTTATTCCCGCCACAAAGAGGTTGCCGCTTGGGGCGACGGCCAACGCGCTCGCGTGGTCGAAGCCGCTGCCACCGAGCAGCACCGAATAGGCAAGGGTGCTGTTCGCATCAGCCAGTTGGGTCCGTGTTGGGGCGAGGGGCGCAGAGGCGGGTGTGGCGGCGACAAAAGGGTTGCTTACGATATTAGCATCGAGCTGAGGCTGGCCGGCTCGGCCCGCCATGCGTGCGCCGCTGGGAGTCTCCACGTGGAGGAGAGGCAGGGAAAAGCGCCCTGCCCCAGTGGTGAGGCGCACGGCACCACTGTCCACGGTTATCTTGTCTGCCCCCTCCACCCGCAGCCGGACCTGCCGCAGATCGGCGCCCGGCTGTGCCACCAAAAGCGGCGTCAGGCGGCTGCCATCGCCGGTCAGCTCGAGGTCAATCCCTGGATAGAGGTCCTTATAGCGCACGCCGCCCCACACCGGCACATCTGGCCGCCACGTGCTGGCGTCTTTGCCGATGAAGTATGAGACGTGTGTACTCAAGCGGTCAAATGCTTCGAGGCGAGGCTTGGCGTTGGCGCCGGGAAAAGTGATCTTGACATTGGCGGCGCGTGGGGGCTGGGCGTCCAGAGCCTGACGGTCAGCCGTCAAAGCCATGCCTCTTGTCTTGGACGCAGCAGATGGGGTAGTTTTCGCTTTCTCGGGCTGCTCCACCACCGTGATCCAGAGAGCATCATCGGCCAGCCACATCGTTGCGTCAGCACCAAAGACCTGGTAGCGGGCGCCTTTGGCGAACTGACCGACGTTCTCGATGAACAGCAACGAACTTTGACCCGTTGCAATAAGGCCCGACGCTTGCGCAGAAGAGGAGGCGCCTTGCGCCGCAAGGGGAACCTGCCAGACCGGAGCAACCAGCGAGAGCACCACAATCAACACCAACAACGGCGAGCCAAACCGAGCCTTCATGTCACCCTCCTCATAGATTGGGATAGTTATTCGTCTGAGAGCATGACTGTGCACCGGGTCGTGTGTCCTGGGTTGTCCAACAACAGGAGACGCGGTTACGCAAGGAGGCTTCGCTTTAGAGAAGTGGCAAGACGGGGATTTACGCCAGTCAGCGGAGAAATCCAGCAGAGAGCTTCTCTATACTAAATGTTATCACGCGCAGCACTACTTGTCAATAGGAAAATAGCGAGGGCGCTGAACAGAACGCAGGCGGCAGTTGGAAACTGCATCAACAACCGCGCAAAGCCGCTCTTCAGCGACTAACAGAGTCCACGCAGGTGGACTTCGTGCTCTGGTTGCAGCGATTTTAATCGCCAGAGGCGATGTTCAACACCCTCAAAACAGCGACGGAATACCATCCAGAGAGCACTGTCGTGCGCGAACCAGCCGACCTGAGCACTCTCCCTTGGATCTGTGCTATAATACCCCCGTTCTCCATATCCACCGCAGAAAGAATCACGCATCGGGAACCCACTCATGCCACTGATCGCCATCATGCTCGTCTCCATCGCCGCCGTCATCCACGCCTTCTGGAACCTGCTCGGCAAGCGGCAGAATCCCTCGGCGGCGTTCTTCTGGATCGCCTCCGTTGCTGCAAGCGTCGTCCTGCTGCCGCTACTCGTGCGCGATTGGCATGTGCTGGCGCTTATCCCCGCGCCAGTCTGGGCGCTGATCGCCTTATCGTGCGTCTTTGAGACGATCTACTACGCCGGGTTGGCTGGCGCATACCGCAATGGCGATATGTCGCTGGCCTATCCTCTGGCGCGCGCCTTGCCGACCGTCATGATCACACTCTGCGCTATTGTCCTGGGCATCGGCAAACCGCTCACACCGGTCGGGCTGGTGGGCATTGTTGCGGTGGCGTTGGGTTGCCTGATTCTGCCGTTGCGCAGCCTGCGCTCCATGCGCCGCGCCGACTACCTGAACGCTTGCTGTGCGCTGGCAGTGGTGGCGGCCATCGGCACGACCGGCTACACGGTGATCGACAGTGAGTCGCTGCGTGTGCTGCGCTCGCTGCCGGGCAGCGGCCTGAGCACAATCGAGATCACGCTTCTGTACCTGGCGCTGACAAGCATCGGTACGGCAGTTTTCATCGGTATCTTCGTGGCTGTCTACCCGACCGAACGCCAGCGCCTGCGCTTGCTTGTGCGCAACGGCGCCGGCTATGCTGTCGTGGCCGGTCTGGTCATTACTGTGGGATACGCGATGGTGTTGATGGCCATGTCGTACGCCAGCAACGTCAGCTACATCGGCGCCTTCCGCCAGTCGAGCATCCCCCTGGGCGCGGCCTTGGGCATCCTTGTGCAAAAGGAGCCTCTCTATCGCGCCAAGGTGATCGGCACGGTCATCGTGCTCAGCGGATTGGTTTTGGTTGCTTTGGCGTGAGGGCGCCATGCCACAGAATGACACAATCCGATACCATTGCCGCAGGTCAAACGTACTATGATGTAGCAAGCATGATAGCGGTCTCTCAGACAATTCAAGATAAGGGCGCTTTTGAAAACCATAGAGGCGCAGAGGACACAGCGTGAATCGCAGATGAGTACACCCGCGTCCTACTGGCATCGTGAGGAGTCGAAGCGACCGGCCAACAAGTGTTCTCCGTGCCCTCTGTGCTTCCGTAGCGAGTACAAAACACTATCTGGACGTGTCAGGCGGTCTCTTGGCAAGTAAACGAATGGAGGGATGACTCATGAACCAGCTAAGCGAACACCAATTACGAATGCACGTTCCCATCGTGGGGTGGTTGCTCATTGTGCAGTCCTCATTGCTCGTGATCGTCGCCGCGCTTGCGTGGGGTCTGCTGAGGCTTCTCGCCGGCCTACCCGAGACGGAGTCGCCGGAAGCGCTGAATATCGCCGCGACGATCATTGCTCTGTTTCTGATAGCGCTCGCCGCGCCAGGGCTTGTGGCCGGGATTGGCCTGTTGCTGCGCCAGAATTGGGCGCGCCTTCTGGCCATTGTGATCTCGGTGATCGGCCTGATCAACGTCCCGATTGGCACTGTTTTTGGCATCTATGCCTGTTGGGTGCTGTTGCAGGACGCTGCTGGGCCGTATTTTGGGGGCGCACGACAGTCGCCAGATGTCATCGTGCGCTCTGTGGACTAGCAGCAGGGTCATGCGCAGGCCATGACGGGCCGCAGTGTCAGACAAGGCCGCAAGTGAAACGTGCGCGCATCTTGCGCGCCGCTCCCATTTTCGCTATACTATGTGTGACACACGGTAGGCCATTCTTGACACTGAACTTAAGAGAGAAGCATGCAGACGCCTGCACAAGACCACACATCCAACATCGTTGCTCGCTGTGCACGGGCGCTATGGCGGGTGACGCGCGAACTGCTCGTCACCGTTGTCCCCGCTGTTCTCCTGACTTTACTCGTTAATACCTATGTGGCGCAGGCAACGGTGGTAGATGGGCCGAGCATGCAGCCGAACCTGTACAGCGACTATCGCGTCATGACGGAGAAGGTGTCGTACCATCTGCACACACCACGACGCGGCGACGTGGTTGTGGTCGATCGGCCGGGTGAACCCGAGCCGTTGGTCAAGCGCGTGGTGGCCCTGGCAGGTGAGACGGTGGAAGTACGCGCTGGGCACACGTATATCAACCAGGTTCCCATCAGAGAGCCGTGGGTGACATATTGGGGAGGAAGAGACTATCCAGCGACGCTCGTGCCGGTTGGCCACGTCTTCGTATTGGGCGACAACCGGGCTGTATCGCTTGACTCACGTTACATCGGGCCGGTGTCGCTCGATCTGGTGACGCGGCACGTGGTCTTCATCTTCTGGCCGCTGCAGCAGATCAAGTTCATGCCGTAGAAGGAATGTGGCGCCTGCCAGAAGAAATGCGTGGGGGCGCGATCGTTGTCGAGAGCGGCGTCGGCTGCGCCGCGGCCATGATCCAGGCTGCACTGCGCGGCCAGAAAGAAGTGAGATGTGGCTGCGGGTCGGGATGTGGCTGAGACGGGAGCCGAGTCGGTCGGGCATCCTTGCGTGACCTTCTGGCTACTGGCTGTTGACCTACGGGCTGCCCCACGGCTCGACGGGAGATGTGGCACATGGCTGACTTCCCGATCCTGATAATTGACCAACCCCTTTCCCATTGCATTCGCCCGCTGTTCAGCGGGCAGCACCTGATACTGATGACCGAGGCCATGATCGCCGGCAACAGCCCGGCTCACATATGGGTAGACAACAATGAAGTTGTCGTATCTGGCAGCATTTTGGCGGGACAAGGAGATTGCTATGATCGCGAAACATGTGCTCGTCCTCAAGGGAAGCCCGCGGCCCAGGGGCAACAGCTCGCTGCTGGCCGATCGAGTGGCGGCAGGAGCGACAGCCGCCGGCGCCACGGTGGAGAGCTTCGTTCTGCGCGACATGACCATCCAGCCATGTGATGGCTGCGACGCCTGCCACAACAGCGGCGACGGCGAGTGCATCATCGGCGACGACATGCAGAAACTCTACCCCAGGTTGCGCCTGGCCGACGTTATCGTCGTCGCCAGCCCTATTTACTGGTTCACTGTCAACGCACAGACGAAGCTGTGCATAGACCGCTGGTATGCTCTCGAAACGCCGCAGGGAAACGCTCTGAGAGGCAAGACGTTTGGCGCGGTTCTCACCTATGGCGACAGCGACCCCTTCACGTCGGGCGCAGTCAATGCCATGCGCATGTTCCAGGACATGTGCCGCTATCTCAAGGCAGATCTCGCAGGTATGGTCTATGGCACGGCGTCCGATCAGGGAGATGTTGAGCGGCAGCCCAAGCTGATGGAGCAGGCGTACGAGCTGGGCAAGAAGCTCGGGTCCGCAGTGTAAACGACCGGATGGTTTCCCGATGCGAACTGCCAGGAGGGCGGCCATGTCTGTCCTAAGCAGAATTGCGTTTTTCCAGAACCGGCGCGACGAGGTGCCCAATCAGGAGTTGGCGCGCGACTTGGCCGCTAGCAGAGACGCCGTGGGCAGCGCGGAGATCGCCGCCAACCTGTGCAACAAGAACAAGAGCGCCAGCGACTGCCTGAAAGTCCTCTACGAGATCGGCTACATCGACCCACCGTTGATTGCGGGCTATGTGGGCGACTTCCTCAAGCTGCTGCAAAGCAAGAACAACCGCATGGTGTGGGGAGCAATGATCGGGCTCGGCGTGATTGCTCACCTGCGGCCGGCAGACATCTGGGCGCAGATCGATGACGTCATTGCCGCCGTGGAGCATGGATCGCTGATCACCGTTGTCTGGGGAGTGCGGGCGCTGGCCAACGTGGCTGCCGCCGATAGCCCGTGGGGCGAGCGAATCTTCCCTGTTCTGCTCATGCAACTGAAGACGTGCATCCCCCGCGATGTACCAACGCACGCCGAAAGCATGGCCTGTGCTGTGACGCCGTGCAACAAGGCGAAATTTCTGTCCGTACTGGAATCGCGACAGGCAGAGTTGACCCCGTCGCAACATGCGAGGTTGGAAAAGGCCATGAGGGGAGTACAAGCATGAGCAGCGAACAATCCCCCATCAGCAGAGCTTCTCGGTACAGGTAGCTGACCGGCAAAACGTGTTGTTCATCACCCGGCGCGTGAGGACAGGGTGCTGCTGGGCAAGGCAGCAATATACACCTATACAGCTCGAAACGTGGAGTTTTGGGCCAACTGACAGGAGCAGAGAATGGACGATGGCATTTCCCGTGTGGCAGTTTTCGGAATGGGGCAAATGGGCCCCGGCACTGCGGTCGTCTCAGCACTGGCAGGTTGCACGGTCACGCTGGTCGGTCGCTCGCCCGAGGCAGTGGCGCGCGGGCAGGCAGCGGTCGATGCGCAGCTCAGTTTCCTCGCCGATAACGAGGTGATCTCCAGGCACGATGCGCACGCCGCGCACGGCCGGCTCACAGTCACGGCTGACATGCATGCGGCCGCCCCGGCTGACCTTGCGGTTGAGTCAATCATTGAGAACCTGGCCATCAAGCAGAAGTTTATGTGTGATCTCGAGGACATCTTCTCGCCCGATACCATCTTGTCCAGCAACACATCCGCGCTTCCCATCACGCAGATTGCGGCGCTGATGCGGCGACCTGAGCGCTGCGTGACGACGCATTTCTGGAATCCGCCGCACCTGATGCCGCTTGTCGATGTGATTCAGGGTGAAAAGACATCGTCCGAGACGGTAGAGCGAGCGTACAGCTTTCTCTTGCGCTGCGGCAAACGACCGGTCATCGGGCGCAAGGATGTGCCGGGGCAGGTGGGCAACCGTCTGCTGGGCGCCATTACACGTGAGGCAATCTACATGGTGCAGGAGGGCATTGCCAGCGCCGAGGACGTCGAAACGGCCATCAAGTACGGGCCGGGTATGCGCTTCCCCGTCTATGGGCCGCTGGAGCACGCCGATGCCGTGGGTCTAGATCTAGCCTTGGCCGTCCAATCTATTCTCGCGCCCAGCCTGTGCAATGCAACCGAGGCGCTGCCGCTGCTCAAGCAGCTGGTGGCCGATGGCGATCTGGGTGTACGCACAGGACACGGTTTCTACGACTGGAGCACACGCGATGTGACAGAGCTGCGCCGGCAGCGCGACCTGTTTCTGGTTGAACGATTGAAGGCCGAAAAACGTGAGCAGCGGAGGACAGCCACATGAGCGACCAACCAACTCAGCCCCAGGTGGAACCAATCGAACTGCTGCGCCGCAAGGCCGGCAATGTGAGCACGGCGCTGGACAGCCTGCGCAGCAAAGCCAGCATCGGCGATGTGCTAAGCTCGCTGGATGACATTGACTCACAGCTAGGGGCATTACCTGGCCAGATCGCACAGGTACGCCGGCGCGGCTATGTCTTCTCCAGCCATTGGGAAAGCGACGTGGCTGCGCTGCAAGCCGAGTGGCCCGCCGCCCGCGCCCGCGTGCAGGCCAATGCCGACGAGCAGCGCCGCCTGCTGTCGCCGCAGGTGGACGACCTGCAGACACGTTTCAGTGAGGCGCGGCTGCTCATTGATGCCGACATGGGCCAGGCCGGGGCCGCTCTGAATGCCATTGCTGCGGCGGTGGAGAACCTGAGCAAGAAGGCCGATACAGCCATCCAGAGCATACGCAACATGTATGACACGCTCCGTACACGCCTCGACACAGTGCAATCGAGCATTCGCAGAATTGAGAACGTGCTCAAACGTGTCGATGAGGCCACCTTCAAGTTGTACCCCGAAGAGAACGTAGTTGACGTCATCGACGCGCAGTGGCTCACCGATCAGAAGAGCGGGCCTAAGGGGATGCTCTTTTGCACCGATCATCGCCTGATATTCGAGCAAAACGAGGAAGTTGCAACGAAAAAAGTGCTCTTCATCGTCACTGAGAAACAGAAAGTGCAGCAGGTGGCGATGGAAGCGCCCATCGGTTCTGTGCAACAGGTGAAGGAAAGCGACACGGGCGCGCTGCTTTTCCACAAAGACCATCTAGAGCTAACCTTCGGCGCGGAGTCGAAGGTGCGTGCGGCGCACTTCATCCTCAAGGGCGACTCGGCGCTCTGGCAGCGGTTGATTAATCGCGTCAACGCCGGCGAGATGGAGAAAGACCGCGTCGGGAAGGAAGCAGCGCCAGCGGCGGACAAGCCCAAGACAATGCCCAGCCAATGCCCGACCTGCGGCGCCCGTTTCACGCAAGAGATTGTGCGCGGCATGAACAGCGTCAAGTGCAAGTTCTGCGGCACGGTCATTCAACTCTAGCATCAGGAGATGAACCATGGCAACTTCACAAAGGCTGGTTGTCCATCGTCGCTGGGGCAGCGACTTCCCGGTGCTCGATCATGCTGAGGGTGTGTACATCTACGACAAGGCGGGTAAGCGCTATATCGACGGTTGCGGCGGCTCGTCCGTCGTCATCAACATCGGCCACGGCAACAAGCAGATCGCCGATGCGCTCTACAAGCAAGTGCTCAAGGCAGCCTTCAGCCCGGCGCACGTCTTTGCCAACGAGCCCGCCGAGCAACTGGGTGAGATGGTGGCGGCGATGGCGCCGGGAGAGATGAAGGACAACTGCCGCGTCTGGTTCACCTGCACAGGAACGGATGCCGTCGACGACGCCGTGCGCCTGGCGCGGCAATATGCCGTCGTCAAGGGCGAGCCGAGTCGCCAGTTAGTGATCGGGCGCTGGGAAAGCTTCCACGGCAACAACATCGCTGTCGCCGGCTTCTCCGGCCACACCTACCGCCGCACCACCTACATGCCCATGTTCATCAACTCGCCGCACATTCCCCCGGCCTACTGCTACCGCTGCCCGTTCGAGAAGACCTATCCGGCCTGTGATCTGTTCTGTGCCCGCTACCTGGAAAAGGAAATCCGCCAGCAAGGAGCGGAAAACGTGCTGGCCTTTATCGCCGAGCCGGTGGTGGGCGCGGCGCTGGGGGCTGTGCCCGCGCCCGATGGCTATTTCCAGATCATCCGCGCGATCTGCGACAAATATGGCGTGCTCTTCATCGCTGATGAGGTGATGACAGCCTGGGGACGCACCGGTACAATGTGGGGGATCGAGCACTGGGGCGTCACCCCCGACATCATCGCCACGGCCAAGGGCATCTCATCCGGCTATACGCCGCTGGCGGCTGTGCTGGCCAAAGAGGACATCTGGGCAAAGTTGGAGAAGAAGAACTCGCCCTTCCGCGCCGGGCACACCTACAATTCCAACCCCGCTTCCTGCGCCTGCGGTGTCGCTGTCCTGACCTATCTGCAGGAGCACAATCTGGTGGCGCGCTCGAAGGAGATGGGGGCATATTTCCTGGAGCGCATGCACACACTGCTCGAACACGACATGGTGGGCGATGTGCGCGGGCGGGGGCTGATGCTGGGCTTCGAGATGGTCAGGGACAAGAAGACCAAGGAGCCGTTTGCGCCATCGATGAAGATGAGCAGCCGGCTGGAGCTTGAGACGCTGCAGCGCGGGCTGGTCAGCTACGCCTGTACGGGCTGCGTGGACGGCGTCGCCGGCGACATGATGCTCTTCGCCCCGCCGTTCATCATCACCCGCGAGCAAATCGACGACTGCATCCGCATCCTGCACGAATCGATCGCGGTGCTGGAGAAGAGCATCACTTGATGGGGTCTGCCGCCTGCTGTGAGCGTTGGTGCAAAGTCACTCGACAGGCGCAGCGATGCGTAGGGGCAGGTCTGAGACCTGCCTTCCCATGACCATACGGGGCGGGCAGGTCTCAGACCTGCCCCTACGCACGGACGGGCGACTTCGCACAAGCACTGGGCCGCTGTTGCGCTTCGTTGACTTGATCTGGCGGGAAGTGTATACTGATGTCACCAACCTCATGGCATCCAGACAGGTGAATCTATGAAGACTGATATTTCCATCCCTAATCCGGTCTACCAGGCCGCCAAGCAACTGGCCGAGACGCTGGGCATTTCGCTGAACGAGCTCTACACGGTAGCCCTAACCACCTATGTGACGTCGCACCAGAATGGCGGTGTTACCGAGGCGCTCAACCGCGTCTATGACAAGGAATCTTCGGCCATTGACCCCACACTGGTGCGCGTCCAGATCACGTCTCTTGCTTAAGGAAGAGGCTATAGCATGACATTCACCTATGACCCTCGCTACAACATCGCGTACATACGGTTCTCGGAGAAGGGACGCGATGTCGAAGCCATCCAGGTTAGTGACGGACTCGTCGTTGACATGTCACCAGACGGGACGATCTACGGCATTGAGCTTCTGAACGCCAACGAACAGCTCAAGGGAGACAATGGCAGCAGCTCTCTGTTCATCAATGAAGCAACTGGTGAACGCATCAAGCTGCCGCTGGCGGCATAATCCCTATTCCTCCCTTCTAGCCAGGCAAATCGGGGCGGCGCCATGCGCCGATCCCAGTCTCGATCGTCCCGCATCCTTCTTTTTCTTCTCGGCGTCGTTCTGCTCGCTCTCTCACTCTGGCAGATCTGGTCGGCGCAGCAGGGGGTGGAGGTCGCGACCCTGTGCTCGACCATTCCACCGCTGACGATCGTCGCACCGGCCGGGGTTGCCCCCGGCGAGCGCCCGCTGGTGCTGATCGCCCACGGTTTTGCCGGCTCGGGCACGCTGATGCGCGGCTTTGCCTTCACGCTCGCCCATGCCGGCTATGCCACCGTGTCGTGGGACTTCGATGGCCACGGCGCCAACCCCGTCGCTCTCGGCTCGCGGTTGCTGCCCGCTGTTACACTTCGTTGACTTGGTCGTGTGGTAAGTGTATACTAAGGTTATCGACCTCATGGCGTCTATACAGGTGAAACAATGAAGACAGACATATCTATCCCCAATCCGGTCTACAAGGCCGCCAAGCAACTGGCCGAGACGCTGGGTATATCGCTGAACGACCTGTACACGGCAGCAGTAACCACCTATGTGACGTCGCACCAGAATGGCGGTGTTACCGAGGCGCTCAACCGCGTCTATGACAAGGAATCTTCGGCCATTGACCCCACACTGGTGCGCGTCCAGATCACGTCTTTAGGTGATGACAGGTGGTAATACACCGCGGCGAAGTCTGGTGGGCTAGCTTGCCAGAGCCGATTGCTTCGGAACCGGGTTACTCCCGACCGGTTCTGGTTGTTCAATCCGACGGCTTCAATCGCAGCGGGATCGCGACCGTCGTGGCCGTAGTGTTAACCTCCAATCTAAGGTTGGCTGAAGCTCCGGGGAATGTGCTGCTACCCCGCAAGGCCACCGGTTTGCCCAAGGACTCAGTTGCCAATGTGTCTCAGGTCATAACAATCGACAGGAGCTTTCTGACGGAGCAGTTCAGCATTTTACCCCCGTACCTCCTTGAGCAGGTCGAAGATGGTCTGCGCTTAGCTCTGTCGCTCTGACTACTCCCTGCTGTCCGTCGTTCCACATCGCATCGTTCCTGATTACAATGGAGGCGGCGCCATGCGCCGGTCCCAATCTCGATCGTCCCGCATCCAGCTTTTCCTGCTCGGCGCCGTTCTGCTCGCCCTTGCCCTCTGGCAGATCCTTGTTGCCGGCCAGGGGTTGGAGATCACGACGCTGCGCTCGACCAATCCACCGCTGACGATCGTCGCCCCGGCCGGGATTGCCCCCGGCGAACGCCCGCTCGTGCTGATCGCCCACGGTTTCGCCGGCTCGGGCACGCTGATGCGCGGCTTTGCTTTCACGCTGGCTCATGCCGGCTATGCCACCGTGTCGTGGGACTTCGACGGCCACGGCGCCAACCCCGTCGCTCTCGGCGCGCGGCCGCTGATCGATGACGCCGACGCTGCCCTGGCTGAAGCGCAGGCGCGCGGTCTGGTCACGCCGGGCAAGGTCGCCGTCCTGGGGCACTCGATGGGCAGCGGCGTGGCCCTGCAGTTCGGGCAGACGCATCCCGACACAGCGGCGACGATTGCCATCTCGCCCGTCGGGCAGACAGTGACGCAAGAACTGCCGCGCAACCTCCTGCTGATGGCCGGCGCGCTCGAGCCACAATTCCAGAGTACGGCAGAATCGCTTCTGGCCCAGGCCGGCGGCGCGGGCGGGGAGATCAAAACCGGCACGGCCCGCCAGTACCAGGTGATCCCAAACGTCGAGCACATGAGCATCGTCTTCGCTCCGGCTACGCAGGGCCAGGCCGTCGCCTGGCTCGACAGCGTCTTTGGCCGCCAGCCCGGCGCAACAGCCTATAGCGACGTGCGCATGGTATGGTATGCACTGGGTCTGGCCGGCGTTATGCTGATCGCCGCGGCCCTGGCGTCGCGGCTGTGGGACCGGGTGTACGAGACCGATGATGTCGCCGAGCGCCCACTCTTGCGACGGGTCGCGGCGCTACTGGGCGGCGTGATCGCCGCATCGGCGCTGCTGTGGCTGGCCGGCGAGCTGGGCCTCAATATGCGCACGCTCTTCGGCCTGTCCGTCGGCGGCTATCTCATGATCTGGTTCGCCCTGGCAGGGCTGGTCGCCCTTGCGCTGTTGCGGGCGCCGCTGGCGCTGCCATCGGCCCGGGCTGTATTCGGCGGGCTACTGGTGTTTGCTGCGCTGTGGCTGGGTGTGGGGCTGCTGGCTGACGTCGTATGGTATCCGTGGCTGCTGATCTGGCCGCGGCTCAGGCTATGGCCTCTGGCGGTTGTCTGTTTGCTGCCCTGGTTCATCGCTGTTGGCCAACTGGTGGGCGGCAGCGGGCTGGCTGTGCAGCTTGGGCGCTGGCTGGCGCACAGCCTCGTGCTGGGCGCCGGCCTGTTTCTGGCCTTGCAACTGACACCCGCTATCGGCTTCATGATGCTGATTCTGCCCGCCTTGCCGGTTCTCTTCCTCGTCCACGCCATCGCCAGTGCGCCCCATCGTGGCTGGCGGCCGTTCGCCTTGAGCGGCGCCCTCTTCACAAGTTGGATGCTGCTGGCGATCTTCCCGTTGCAGTAAGCAACAATCCACACAGGAGTCCCCCTGCCTCCAGGGGGGCTTTTGTGTTATAATGATATGAAGATTCCGCGTTCGTGACCCACCCGGCTAGCCGTCTGCATCAGTATCCGCCTTGCGGTGGCAGCGCCAGGGACTCATGGCACAAAAGCAGTAACTCCTGGCCTCCAGACGACGTTTACCTGTGCAGAGATAGCCAAGACGCGCCGTGCGGCGCGTATCAACGAGCAAGGAGGCCGAGATGGTGAAGTGCGCTAATTGCGGTGCAGAGAATCCGGAGGGTCGGTGGGCGTGTGTCTCATGCGGCGTCAGCCTGCCCCGCCAGGCGACAAGCGCGGGGATTCCAAGGTTGCGCGCCATGAGCGTGGGCGATATCCTCGACGAGACGGTGCGGCTCTACCGGCAGAACTTCCGTCCGTTCATCGCCATCGCTGCCATTTTGCAGATACCGCTGGTGATCTTGCAATTGGTACAAGGCACGATCGTCGGGCCAACCGGCGCGAGCCTTCTGACTTCGGATGGCAATCTACAGGCGGGAGCCACTATCTTCTATTTCCTCTCGACGTTGGTGATGGGATTCGTGGGCCTGTTCGTCGCCATCCTCATGCAGGGAGCGTTCGCCAGCGCCATTTCGCAGCGCTATCTGGGCCAGGAGATCTCGGTGCGCTCAGCCTATGACGCCGCGCTGCCGTGCTTCTGGCGCTTGCTGCGGGCGATGCTCCTTGTCACGCTCGCGCTCACACTGCTCATCATCACGATCATTGGCATCCCGGTGGCCATCTATTTTGGTATTCGCTGGTCGCTATCGACCGCGGCCATCGTACTGGAAGGGAAGGGAGCTCGCGCCGGCATCTCGCGCAGCACGGAGTTGGTGAAGGGACGTTGGTGGCGGGTGCTGGGCGTTTTCGCTCTGGCCGCAATTGGCGCGTATTTGCTCG
The DNA here is from genome assembly GCA_964402955.1 of uncultured Ktedonobacterales bacterium. Lineage (GTDB taxonomy): Bacteria > Chloroflexota > DTOL01 > DTOL01 > DAOUCN01 > CAYOEZ01. The sequence continues at coordinate 61,141 of CAYOEZ010000004.1, forward strand.
CTCTCATCCCCAGCGCGCTGTTTGGCGGAGTGCTGGGCGTCGTTTTGGTTGTCGGCGGTCCGAACCCCACGCTCACGTACATGGTCAGCCTGCTGATCGGGACATTTTTTGGTGTGCTGGCGGCGCCCATCATCCCCATCATCAGCATTCTACTGTACTACGATCTGCGTATCCGCAAAGAGGGCTTTGACATGCAGATGCTCGCCGCCAGCCAGGCGCCGGCAGATGCATCCCTCACCCGGAGCTAGACAATTGGCGCGTCGGCTCTTGTTTGTGCTTGCTCTGCTGCTCGTCTGGCCGTCCGTGGCCCGCGCCGAGACCCCAGACGAGTACCGCAGCGCGCTCGCGGCGATCGTTGAGGCGGCGGACTCAGCCGTGCAGGCGCTGCCAGCCGGCGCATCGCTCAATGACTACGCCCAGCTCACCTCTGCCGTGCAACGGCTTCAGGCTATCCACACTGTCACCACTGGCGATGGCGCTCGTGTGACGGTCGACAACAGCATCCTGCTGCGGCGGTTACAGGGCAGCCGGGCCGATGGTCAACGGGCCATCGAAAGCTTGCGCCAGTTGCTCGCTGCCCTGGACGCCTCTAGTGAGAAAACGCAATGGGTGAGCAAGGACGATGCTCGCGCTGCGCTCGATAGCGTACTGGCAAGCCCCGCGCTAGGCGCGTCATCGAGCAAGAGCATTGGCCAGATCATGCAAGACCTGCGCGAGCGCCTGTTCCGCTGGCTCGAAAACATCTTCCCCTGGTTCAAGATACCCCAGTTACCCGATATCGATGTGAGCAAGCCGGCCAGCATCGTCTTCTGGCTTGGCGCGGCTGCTCTGATCACGTTCGCCGCTGTCTTCCTCGGCTTCGCCTGGTACCATGCGCGGCGCAACCTGGCGCGCTCCGCCGCATTGAAGGAAGGGCAGTTGTTTGCCCACGACGATGCGCGTAGTGCGCGCCTGGCCGCGCAACAGGCGGCTGCGGCGGGCGACTACCGCGTGGCGGTCCACCACCTGCTGTTGTGGGCGCTCCTGCATCTGGCTGAACGCGCGCGCCTGCGCTATGACCGTTCGCTGACCAACCGCGAGCAGATGCGCGTCCTGGCAGGCGACGGCGAAGTCCGTGACCTCCTGCGTATCATTGTCGATGCCTTCGACCGTATCTGGTACGGCCATGCCCCCTGTACGGCCACAGAATACAACCAGTTTCACGCTGCGATCGAGCGCATCGTAGAGGTCGCCACGTGACAAGAATCCCCCGCGAGATTGTGCTCATTGTGGCCACCATCATCATTGTGGCCGTGATTACCGGGCAGGTGTCGCCAGAACGCGAGCAGTCCGGGCCCAACCTGGTCAGCTCATCCGGCGCGCCAACGGGGGCGCGCGCCCTCTATCTCTGGCTGGAGCAACTGGGCTACCGCGTCGAGCGCATGCAAGGGCCGGCCTTTGCGCTTGACGACTCCGCAAAGGTACTCTTCATCCTGTCGCCCAGCGCCGAGCCAACCGAAGACGAGCTTGTGACATTGCGCGGCTGGGTCGAGCGCGGCGGGACGCTCGTCACCGCCGGCGATGTGCCCAATTTCTGGCCCGCAGGCATCGCAACCGGACAGGTGGAGAATTCCCTGCCCGCTTTCCTGCGCAGATTCGATCTGAGCATGCGGGTGTGGGCGCAAACGAAGGTGGACGCACAACCGGGCCAGCCGTTACTGTTGCATCCGGCTGTCAGCACCGTCCACATGCAGGCGATGACCTATGTGACAGGTACGGCCAGTCTGGTGGGTTACCTGGGCGAGTCAGATCGTCCGGTGGCAGCCGGACTAGAGGTGGGTAATGGGCGGGTGTATGTCCTCGCCAGCATGTCTGCCTGGTCAAATCTGGGGCTGGGGCAAGCCGACAACGGAGCGCTCGTGCTCAACTGGCTGCCCGCGCCGCAGCAGGGCGGGCGTGTCGTCTTCGATGAGCTTCACCACGGCCAGCGCCAGCCACCGTCGATCGAGGGTCTACTCGTGCACCAGCCCTGGGGCTGGGCGCTCCTGTATGCGCTTGTAGCTGCCTTCGTCTATTTACTGCTCTCGGGCCGCCACTTTGGCCGCACGGTACCGGTGATCACCGACACGCGGCGAGCGGCGGCAGAGTACGTGGTGTCGCTGGCCGGGCTGCTGCGGCGCGGCGGCAAGGGCGAGTGGGCAGCGCAGCACTATGAGAATGCGCTGCGCCAGAGTCTGCTGGCAGCCTGCGCTCTCGACCTGGCGCTGCAGACGCCGGACGTGATCGAGCGGGTCAGCACACTGGGCGTGATTGCCGGCAGCGTCGACGGCAAGGAAGCAGCGCGCGTGCTGCGGGGCTTGCACAATGGCGCACAACATGGGATTGCTGAGGGACGACTGGTGAGCCTGGCGGCAGAGGCCAGCGCCATGATCAGAGCGTGCAGTGGGAGGCGGTCATGACAGTACATGAAGTCTACGAGCAGATGGCGATCGAGGCGCGCAAGGTCTTGGTGGGGCAGGATGAGGCATTCGAGATGTTGGCGGTGGCGCTCCTGGCCGGCGGGCACGTGCTGATCGAAGGGGTTCCAGGCACAGCCAAGACGCTGATGGCCAAAACGCTGGCGATCCTGATCGGCGGCGAGTTCGAGCGCGTGCAGTTTACGCCCGATTTGATGCCGTCGGATATTGTCGGCACCAACGTCTACGACATGGCCAGCGCAACGTTCCATCTGCGCAAGG
>CAYOEZ010000005.1:0-62869 GCA_964402955.1 uncultured Ktedonobacterales bacterium
CAGATCGTGCCGAAGGAGATGCTCTCGCGTGAGCGCCACGACGCCGTGTGGGATGTGAGCAAGGTCACCTACAAGACGCCCGTCTACATGCTCTGCTCAGCGCAAGACTGGCTGCCCGGCGAGTTCGGCTACCAGCAGCACATCTGGCAGGCCACGCTTGGCGCCGACGCCGTTGTCTTCTCGACGCAGCCGCCCGGCATGTCCGAAGATGGCTCGCGCCGGCCCAACTACTGGCACGGCAACTACATCCTGCCACGCGTCGCCCAGCACAAGGACCTGCTGATCGCCATCTATCGCCTGGCCGCGGATGATCGCCTGGGCTTCACCCAGGCCTACTTCCCGACGTATGCCTTCGACGAGTGGACCATCCAGGGCGGCTGGGCTTTTGCCCGGCGCGGCGATGGCTATCTAGCGATCACGGCGCAGCAGGGGCTGGAGCTGACACGGCGCGGCAAGAACGCTTATCGCGAGCTGCGCTCCCACGGCCTGCGCAACGTCTGGCTGTGCCAGATGGGCCGGGCGGTGGTCGATGGCTCATTTGGCGATTTCCAGGCCAAAGTGCTGGCGCTGAAGCCGGTCTGGGGCGACCTCAGCGTGTCGCTCACGGCGCTGCGTGGCCCGCGCATTGCCTATGGCTGGACAGGGCCGCTGATGGTGAACCGCAAGGCGCAGATACTGCCTTTGCCGCACTACGATAACCCGTACTGCCAAGCCGACTGGGAATCTGGCGTCTTACCTATTAGCGAGGGCGGCGAGACGTTGACGCTCGATTTCAACGGGCCGGTCATCACATAGTGCAGAAGGTGATAACCCATGAGTGATCTCTATTTTCAGAAGATCTCCAAGTATGACCGCATGGGCGAACCGGTGACGTTCAGTATCCCGTTTGCTCAGGACACGCTGCTTGAGCCGGAGCGCCTGTGCGTCTTGGACGGCAGCGTGCGCCTGCCCATACAAACACGCATACTGGCGGTCTGGCCCGACGGTTCAATCAAGTGGCTGCTCGTTCACCTGCAAGCTGACCTGCCCGGCAACAAGGACAAGACGCTGAGCATCGCTATGGCAGAGGACGATGAGACGCCGCCACAGCCGCGCACGCCGCTGACGGTGAGCGAGCATGCAGAAGGAATCAGCATCAGTACTGGTCCGCTCTCCTTCCTTGTGCCGCGCCACGGCTTCCTGCCCGTGAGCAACGTCACCTGGAACGGCAAGCCGTTGTGGGGCGAGCGCGCCTTCGGCGGATTCACCCTGGAATGCGACGGGCAGACGCGGGGCAATGCAACCGGCCTGGTCGAGCTTGAGGTGGAGGGGGCCGGGCGGCTGCGCGCCGTCATCCTTGTGCGCGGCCAGCATCAGCGCGCCGATGGCGCGGGGTACATAGATTTTCGCGGTCGCATCACCGCCTACGCCGGTAAGCCCTACCTCGAAGTCGAGCACCAATTCATCCACGCTGAGGCCGAGCCGATCGTCAAGCTGTCGGGCCTGCGCCTTGAGGCGCATCCGCTTGCCAGCAGCCAGCCGCGCCTGGCCCTGGGCGAAGGCTACTACCAGACACGCGTGCAGCAAAGCGCCGCGCCGCTGCAGATGGCAATCACGGCGGAGACGCTGCTCTTCCAGTCCAACGAGCACTACAGCGATTGCTTCTACGGCGACTTCTGGGTCGACTGGCGCGACGACAACGCTGGCCTGAGCATCTCGATCCACCAGGCGCACCAGAACTTCCCCAAGGCGTTACAGGTGGAGCCGGAGCGCATCGTGTGCGAACTCTGGCCAAAGAGCGAGCCTCCCGTTGAAATCTACCAGGGCGTCGCCAAGACGCATCGCATCATGCTGCATTTCCACGATCCCGCGCTGCCGCTCGATGAGGTGAGCGCTCGCAGCCTGCAATTCCAGCTTCCCGATCGCCCGTCGCTCCCCGGCGCCTGGTTCCGCGCCAACAATCCCTGGGAGCTGCCCTTCTTTCCCGAGCGTGTGCCCGACCGCCTCTACACCTGGCTCAACCAGGTGCACGACTCGCGGCCGCGCGCCATGGGCATGTTGCACTTTGGCGACGCTCCCGATGCCGCCTATAGCAACCAGGGCCGCGGCCAGGGCGCGACCGTCTGGGTTAACAATGAGTACGATCGTGCCCATGCCTGCTCTCTCTACTACGCTCTCACTGGCCAGCGCCACGTGCTCGATTCGGGCCTGGTCGCGGCGCGCCACTGGCTGGATGTCGATATCTGCCACCACAGCCCCGACCCCTTGCGCCGGGGTGGACTATTGGAGCATTCGGCGTATCACGTCACCAAGGGCGCGATTCCCTCGCACGAGTGGGTGGAGGGGCTGCTCGACTATTACTACCTCACCGGGCGCAGGGAGGGGCTGGACGCAGCCTATGGCGTGGCCGAGAACATCATGCGCCACATGGCACAGCCGCGCCTGAGCACACCGGGCGATACGCAGACGCGCGAGGGCGGCTGGGCGCTGCGGGCAATGGTGTCTATGGCTCTGGCGACCGGCGAGGAGCGCTTCAAGGCCGAAGCCAAACGCCTCGTCGATCTCTTCCTCTCGTGGGATCAGATGTACGGTGGCATGCTCGCTCCCTACACCAGCCATACCATGCCGCGCGTTGTCTTCATGATCTCGCTCACCACTAACTCGCTCGCCCGCTATCTGGCTATCGAGGATGATGAGCGGGTCAAGAAGCTGATTGTGGGCGCGGCCGACGACCTGCTTGCCCACTGCCTGGGCCCCGGCGGCGTCTTCTGGTACAAAGAGCTGCCATCGCTACGCCGCTCGCTCCCGTCGCCGCACGTGCTCGAGACGTTGACACACGCCTATCACATCTCCAGCAACACGCGCTATCTGCAGGTGGCGGCGCGCCAATTCTTTGAGATGATCGAGACGAACCCTCAGGTCGCTGCCGTGGGCAAGAAATGGACAGAGCAAGGGGCTGTCGTCGAATCGGGCAGCGAGAGTGGCCGGCCCTTCGCCGACAAGTACACGTCGGTGATCCTCTTTGCCGGCGCAGCCACGCCGCAGGGGTTACTGGACTGGTTTGAGTATCCTGTCTGAGTGCCGAGTACCGAGTGCTGAGCGATGAGTGCCGAGTGACGAGTGCTGAGCAATGAGTGCCGAGTGACGAGTACCGAGCAATGAGTGCCGAGTGACGAGTACCGAGCAATGAGTGCCGAGTAGCGCGTGACTCAGTACTCAGCACTCGGTACTTTCTTAGGAGGTCGCGATGGCTGGCGTCGAGCGATTCGAGGACCTGGTCGCCTGGCAAAAGGCACGGGCGCTGACCATGGAAATCTATCGTGTTACACGCGATGCGCCATTTGCCCGCGATTTTGGCCTGGTCGGACACGTCCAGCGAGCGTCCGTTTCCATCATGTCGAACCTGGCTGAAGGCTTTGAACGCGGTAGCAACAGTGAGTTTCACCACTTTACGTGCATTGCCAAGGGACGTGCGCCGAGTTACGCGCACAGCTTTACGTTGCACGAGACATCGGGTACCTGAGCCCTGTCGATTTTGACCGCCTCATGGCTCAAGCAGAGGAAGTTGGCCGGTTCATTGGCGGCTTGCGCATTGCACTTGAACGGAGAAAGCAGAGGGGCGAGGGATGAGTGCTGAGCAATTAAATGCGCGTGCCTCGGTACTCAGCACTCGGTACTCGGTACTAACGAACGAGGAGGCCCACAAATGTCCAAGACCAACGTCGGTTGCCACTGGCAGCCAGAGATCACAGTCTCAAAAGACCCCGTTAGCGGGGCGACTGTGCACCAGATGACACATTACAAGGGGCACAGCAGCCACTTCTACTTCACCTATCCTTGCTGGTACGACAACGGGAGCAAGATCGTCATCTTCTCCGATCGCGAGGGGCGCACCAACCTGTTCGGCGTTGACCTCGCCAGCGGCGAGATGACACAACTGACCGCTCCAGCCTGCCCGCCCCACGACGAACGGGGCCATAGCACACCCATGACACGCTCTTTACACCCTAAGGGTCTCTGAGACCCTTAGGGTGTAAAGAAGTCTAAAGAAGAAGGAGAACGAAATGGCATTCACTGAGATCACCAAGAAGGGTATCAGCAAGTTTCTGCTCGAGCCGGGCGTCGATCCTGACAAGCTCAGCCTGCACATCTCGGAAGCTGCGGCAGGCATGCGCGTGCACCCGCCGCATACACACGCCGGGCTGGAGGGCTTCTATATGATCGAAGGCCACGGCGCTGTCGAATCGTACAGCGGCGTGCAGCCGCTCGGCCCCGGCGAGTGCGTCATCGTCGACGCCAGCAAGCCGCATGGCCTGGTCAACACAGGCACGACTACCATGCGCTATATCGTGATTATCGCGAAGTAGGAGCCATGTGGAGTGCGACGAGAGCCTGCCCCGCTGTATCGGGCATTCCTATCGTCGCGTTTCTTCAAATCTGCGTCGACGGGAGTCGTCGCACTCCACACGCTTGAGATACATGCTATAATGCAAGCGAAGTCAAACTATCTGCAGTGAGGAGAAGCTTCTATGACAGAACCCGTCTCACCGTTCCGCCTGACGGCAGCCCAGATCGCCGAGTTGCTTGACCCTGCTGCCTCACTTTTCCCTGAGCTTGACGCAGCTCGCAGCAACCTGGCCGCGCTCAAAAAAGCGCCGCAGACCAGGCTGTTCCTCGATGGCTCCGAGTCGCTCATGGCCACGATCAACCAGATTCCGCAAACAGACTACACCGACTACCGGCTTTTCATTCGCAGCGGCGACCGCCAGCGCTACGAATCGCCCTACTTCAACAAACGCGCTCGTTTTGGCGCGGCAGCCATGCGTTACTTCTTCGGCCAGACCGATCTCAAGGATACGGTTCAGAATTACCTCTGGAACATCTGCGAAGAAAGCACGTGGGTGCTGCCGGCCCATGAGAACGTCCCGATCGACCTCTTCAGCTCCGAAACAGCCTACATGCTGGCTGAGGCGCTCAACATGCTGGGCGAGACAATCGACGCTGAGGTGCGCCAGCGCGTGCGCCAGGAGATCGAGAAGCGTATCTTCGACCCCTACATCCGCTACCACCAATTGCACTGGTGGTGGAAAGGCGGCAACAACTGGAACGGCGTCTGCAATAGCGCCGTGGCCATGACATTCTTGCTCCTGGAGCCTGAACTGGCGCGCACGGCGCGCGCCATCGAGCTCGCCCTGGCCGGGCTGGATGTGTTCCTGCACACAGCCTACGAAGAGGACGGCAGCTCAACAGAAGGCCCTGGCTACTGGAGCTATGGCCTGCTCAACACGGTTCCGCTGTCCGAAGCGATGCGCTCACGCAGCCACGGCGCCATCGATCTGCTCAGCAGCGAGCACATGAAGCTCATCGCCGGGTATCCCCCGAAGATGGTGCTTTCCGGCTTCAAGTTTGCCAGCTTCTCTGACTCGCACGAGCACACCACCTATAACCCTAGCACGTTGACGCGCCTGGCCGAGCGCACCGGCGAGACGTCGCTGCTCGATCTGCTCACCTACGATGTCGGCAACCAGGGCGACTGGCGCATCGGCATTGTGCTGCGTAATCTGCTCTGGTGGGACGGTAAGCAGACAGAGCCAACGCACGTGACCGACATGTATCTGCCGATAGGCGGCGTGGCGCGCCTGGTCACGAGCAGCGCGGCCGGCGCTCAGGTTGTGCTGGCTATCAAGGCAGGGCACAACGAAGAGAACCATAACCAGAACGATGTGGGCAGTTTCATCGTGCATGCTGGCGGCGATACCTTCCTGTGCGACCCGGGCGGCGGCCTCTACACCCGCCAGTACTTCAGCCCCGAGCGCTACAAGAACATCTTCGCCAACTCCTACGGCCACAGTGTGCCGCGCATCGGCGGCGAACTGCAGGCAGCCGGACGCCAGTTCGAGGGCAAGTTCCTCGGCGTCGACATGCGCGGCAAGGTCAAGAAGGCTGAGCTTGAAATCGCCCGCGCCTACCCTGTCGCCAGTCTGCAGCGACTTGTGCGCAGCTTGACGCTTGAGCCGAAGGGTGATGTCGTGCTGGCCGACACGTTCGAGTTCAGCGGCGACGCACAGCCGGTCGAAGAAGCCTTCATCACCTGGCTGCCGGTTGAGGTGCAGGGGGCGACAGCCGTCATTCGCGGCCAGAAGCACAGCTTGCGCATGACGATCGAGAGTCCCGCCGGAGCAACGTTTGTCGCCGAGTCGCTCGCAGAAGCCTGCCGCGCAAACGACAAGGACTTCGTGCTGACGCGTCTCACCTTCACGCTGCCCGCAGTGGCCACATCCACCGCCAGAGTGCGCATGACGGTGGAGTAAGGGGCGCGTTTCCATCGAGCTTCTTTGCCCATGTATGATTCGCCCGTTGGGCAGTGATGCCCAACCTACAAAGCCTGGTAAGGCAGGAGTGTGTGACTATGGATGCCATAGAAACGTTGCGCAAGCGGCGTACTGTGCGTAGCTATACCGGCGCGCCCATAGCGAGAGAGCATCTGGAGACAATTGTGGACTGCGGGCGGCTGGCAGCAAGCGGCAGCAACCAGCAGCCCTGGGACTTTATCGTTGTCACCGATAAGGCGATGAAGCGCCGCATCAAGGGCGACGTCGACTGGATCGAAAACGCCGGCGCTGTGATCGCAGTGGTTATGGACCCCGCCTCGCGCTGGTGGATCGAGGATGGCGCGGCGGCGGTTGAGAATATGCTGCTCGCAGCCACCGCGCTGGGTTATGGCGGTTGCTGGCTCGAGGGCAACACTTTGCGTCGTGAAGACGACCTGAAGATTGCCCTGGGCGTGCCGCCCGAGAAGCGGTTGATGACGCTCGTCCCCATCGGCGTGGCGGCGGAGTGGCCGAGCAAAGAGAAGAAGACCCTGGCGGAGGTCATTCATTGGGAGAAGTATTGAGGACAGAGCAATGAGTGCTGAGTGCTGAGTACTGAGCGATGAGGCGCCTCCACGTTGGCAACAGGCACATTGGGTGTCAGTTCCCTCGCCCAACGGGGAGAGGGTAAGGGTGAGGGGCGATATTGATCGTATTCACCTTCATCCCGACCTTCTCCCTGGCAGGGAGAAGGGGTCGAGATCAGATGTGACATTGTCAAAGGTCTCAGCTCTCAGCACTCACCACTCGGTACTCGGTACTCGGTAAGGAGTTGTACGATGGCAAAGAGCATCAATGACTTGGACGCGAACGCGCGTGATCTGCTGAGCACGGGCATGGCCTGGGCTGACCACTTCTGGGACGAGAAAGTCGCCCTGCTCTGGAGCCCCGGCGACACTGCCGATCTTCAGCGTGTGGCGAAGACCGGCACACACACCGTGCGCGATAGCATATGGTACGCTCTGGGTCTGCTGTTGCGCGACGGCGCAGGCGATGCCGGGCGCGCCGCGCGCGTCATTGCTGCTGTGCTCAGCTACCAGTTCGATGAGCCCGGCCAGCCCTACCACGGCACATTCTATCGCGCGCCTGAGGAGGCGCACCCACCCACGCCGGCGCTGGAGTGGAAGCACTATGACCCCAACTGGCGCGAGTTTATCATGACGACGATCTTCGTCATCCTGGCCGAATACGAGGAGCGCTTGCCGCCCTCGCTCGTGCAGATGATCAATGCAGCCATACCCAAGGCCGTTGCAGGCGCGCTGGCGCGGGGGCTCAAGGCGACCTACACCAATATCGCGGTGATGAATGCCTTCATGCTCTGGTTTGCAGGCGTCCGGCAGCGCCAGGCCGCCTGGGTGGCGGCCGGGGAGAACATGGCGCAGGAGATCTATCGCCTCTTCAAGCAGCACGAGACGTTCGAGGAGTACAACTCGCCCACCTACTACGGGGTGGACTTGTATGCCCTTGCCCTCTGGCGCGCCTACGCTGCGTCGCCCGTGCTGCGCGGGCCGGGCGCAGAGATGGAAGCATTGCTCTGGACGGACATTGCTCGCTACTACCACGCCGGCCTGCGCAATATCGCCGGGCCGTACGATCGGTCATATGGCATGGATATGCGGCGCTATGTGGCGGTCGTCAGCGAGTGGATTTGGATGGTGACCGGTAAGGAGCTTGCGCCGTTCCCTGACCTGGCCGGGCCATTTGCCCATGCCCACGATTTCCTGTTTGCCCCTGCGGCGGCCATTCTCGGCGCACAGGTTCCGGCCGAGGCGCGGGCGCACTTCCTGGCCTTCCAGGGCGAGCAGCAGGTTGAGCGCGTCATCTCGGATAGCCCGCGCCGCGTGGCGACGGCCTGGATCGGGCGCGATATCATCATCGGCGCTGAGCACACAAGCGGGAGCAAACGCGGCTACCTGCAATTCCATCCCGCGACGATGCACTGGCGCATCGGCAGCGAAGATGTGGGCTGGATGCGGCTGGTGCACAGCGAGCCAGTTGATGCGCGGGCCAGCGCCAACCGGCTCGACATCAGCGGCAAGGGCGAAATCGCCTTCCAGGTCTGTGCGCCTGGCCTGGACGCCGGTGCCTTCCAGGCCGGCCGCTGGCAACTGCCCGGTCTCACGGTGCGCGTGGAGACAAACGTGCACGAGATACACGTTGAAGACGCCGGACCATGGTGGGTTATCCGCTATCTTGCCGCTGTAGATCAGCCGGTGGCGTTCACGCTGCTGCCGAATAGTTGAAATAGCTAACCCGTGTTCGGCCTACCGCTATTTGCAAGGGAGACGCCGCTCATGTCAGGCCAACTTACCTACCAGGAACGGCTCGACGTACTGTGCGCAACCAAGCTGTGCCACACGCGCGAAAAGCAGGAGATACTCGGCGCGATGGACCGCGACGACTGGGGGCAGATTTTGCCGCCGCCCGACCGGCGTGAGATCATCGAGACAATGGGCACATCAGGCGTGCCGATTGTGGATGTGCTGCTCAAGGGCTATACACCCACGAGCAACCACCTCAGTGGCGCATTCTTCGGCGCACGGGCCGCGGGCGAAAACTACCGCCGTCTGCTCGAGATGCACCCTCCCTACGTTGACCCGATGAGTTCGCTCCTGGGCGGCTACTGCGTCAACTTCAACTCCTACCGCAAGCTGCACTGGAACCCCGACTTTGACTACTCGCACCTCAAGCCAGAGCAGGAGAAGTACCGGCTGGCGCACGGCATCGGCGGCTCGCAGCACTTCTGCCAGGAGATGTCGCTTGGCCTGCAAGCCGGCTGGGGCGGCCTGCTGGCGAAAATTCGCCGCTGCCAGGTGCAGAACGGCCCCGATCATGCCGATTTCTACGCCGGCCTGGAGCATTGCGTCCTGGGCATCCAGGCCTGGATGCGCACCAACGTGAACGAAGCGCGCCACATGGCTGTCAGCGAGGCCAACCCCTATCTGCGCCAGAACCTGCTCGATATGGCAGATATGAACGAACGCCTGATCGAAGCGCCGCCGCAAACGTTGCGCGAGGCGTGCCAGTGGATCACCTGGTATGAGATGGCGGCGCGCATGTACAACGGCAGCGGCTCGCTGGGGCGCATCGACCTCATGCTCCAGCCCTACTACGAGCGCGACACCGCCGCAGGCATTCTCAGTGACGAAGAAGCGATTTTCCACATTGCCTGCTACCTGATTCTCAACACCGACTACATGCAACTGGGCGGGCCAGACGAGCGCGGCAATGACGTCACCGGCCGCGTGTCCTACCTCGTCCTCGAAGCGGCCCATCGCCTGAAGATTCCGGCCAACATCGGCGTGTGCGTGGGCAAGAAGGTCGACCCCGGCCTGCTGCGGCGCGGCGTGGAGATCATGTTCGAGGACAGGGCCGGCACACCCAAGTTCCTGGGCATTGATAACATCGTTGACGGCTTCGCCCGAAATGGTATCCCGATCGAGGTTGCCCGCCTGCGCGCCTACGCCGGCTGCCACTGGTTCGCCATTCCCGGCCGCGAGTACACCATGAACGACATCCCCAAGGTCAACTTTGCCGCCGTCTTCGCCGTCGCCTGGGATGAGATGGTGGCCGACAAAAGCGAGACGCCAAGCGTTGCCGATGTGTGGCGGCGCTTCGAGGCGCACCTGCGTCGCGCCATTCAAGTGATGGCCGAGGGGTTGGACATCCACATGGCGCACATGCACCAGGTGTTCCCCGAGCTGATGCTCGACCTGCTGTGCTACGACACGATTGACAAGGGGCTAGACGCCAGCAACGGCGGCGTTGAGTTCGTCAACCTTTGCATTGACGGCGCTGCCCTGGCCACCGTCGCCGACTCGTTTGCGGCGCTCGAGCAGCGGGTGGAGCGCGAGAAGTGGCTGCGCTGGGACGAGATTATTCGCTTCATCGAGGGCGACTGGGCCGGGCCAGACGGCGAGCGGGCGCGCCTGATGATGCGCAACACGCCGCGTTACGGCAGCGGCGGCTCACTGGGCGACGAGTATGCGGTGCGTATCACGAAGCTCTTCACCAATGTGGTGAAAGAGAAGCCCACGCCGGCCGGCTACAACCTGATCCCCGGTCTCTTCTCGTGGGCGCTAATGAAAAGCTATGGCAAGGGGCTGAAGGCCACGCCCAACGGCCGCCGCGCTGATGATCCCATTTCGCACGGCGCCAACCCCGACCCGGGCTTCCGCAAGGACGCCGCGCCCACCGCAATGGCGACAGCCATTGCCTCTGTCCAGCCATTGTGGGGCAACTCCGCGCCCATGCAGATCGAGCTTGACCCGGGCATCACCAAAGACGAGGGCGGCGTCGACGCCGTCGCCAGCCTGATCAAGACGCACATGGACCTGGGCGGCACGCAGATCAACATGAACATCATGGACGCGGCGCGAGTACTGGAGGCGCACAAAGACCCGACGAAATACCCCGATCTGGTGGTGCGCGTCACCGGTTTCAGCGCCTACTTCGCCAGCCTGTCGCCCGAGTTGCGGCAGATGATCGTGGACAGGATCATACAGCAATGACACGGCGACAGGCGTCATCTCCAATCTTGGAGGTTTCATGATGGGAAGAGTGTATACATATTCTGAGGCGCGACAGAACCTGGCCACCGTCTTGGAGTAAGCTGCTCAGGACGGTGAGGTTCGTGTCAAACGTCGCGATGGTCAGATGTTTATCATCATGCCAGAAGTCAGCAGGCAATCTCCGCTTGATGTGGGTGGAATTGATCTTGGCGTGTCAACGGAGGAGATTGTGCAGTTTGTGCACGAGGGTAGGCGTGTGTATGGCGGACAAGAGTAAGCCAGACCCCGCCTGCCACCGCGCGCTCAAGCTGGCGCGCACCATCGCCGATCTCGCGGGGGGCGATAGGACTTACAGGTGCATGTGGCTGTCGGAGCATGATTCATGGCAGACACCCGAGTGCACACACAAGGAGGCGTCCAGTGAGCGACTCAGAACGTGAAACCTACATCAAGGGCATCGACACGCGCTTCGTGCCGCTTGTGCTTGCGCTCGACCGCGCCGTCCTGGCTGCTCGTCCCGACTTCGACACCCGCATTTCGTACCAGATGCTGACCTACGCACTCGCGGGCGACTTCCGTCATTGGATCTGCGCCATTGGCGTGACCAGGAAGGTGGTCTGCCTGCGCTTCCTTTTCGGTGTGCTGCTCGATGACCCGCGCGGCGTCTTGCGCGCCGGAACCGGCATTTTGCGGACGATCGACTTCGCATCGGTCGACGAGGTCGATGCACAGCTCGTCGCCGACTACGTCAACGAGGCCATCGCACGGCTCGACACCTTCAAGGCACAGGACCGCGACCGGCGAGGGGCGAAGAAGACGTGACTGCGGCTTTGATAGAACAAGACGGCAGATGTAGCCAACGATGAGATAGCCGAATAGAGGAACATGGTTAGCCAGCACGAGCAGCGACTAGAAATCTCACGTCCGCCCCAAGCCCCCGACCCGGCCGTATCGGTGTTGGCGATTGACATTGGTGGTTCCGCACAATGAGCACGTCTGACATCCGCAACTACCGCCAGGTGAACGAAAACCTGATCACCGCTGGGCAACCGAGCGCAGAGCAATTGCAGGCCGCAGCCGCCGAAGGTTTCTCGGTGGTCATCAATCTGGCGACGATCAACCCGCGCTATTCGTTGCCGGACGAGGAGGGCCTCGTCCGTTCTCTTGGCATGACCTACGACCACATTCCGGTGGCGTGGGATAACCCCGCGGAGAGCGATTTCGCAGCCTTCGAGGCGGTCATGGGCCAGCTAGGCGGGCGTAAGACGCTCATCCACTGCGCCGCTAACTTCCGTGTCACCGCCTTCTACGCACTCTATGCCCTGAAGAACCTGGGCTGGCGTGAATCCAGGGCCGATGAGTTCATGGCATCTGTCTGGAGCGGCAGCGACCACCCCGTGTGGCAGCGCTTCATCGCGCATATGAAAACCACGATTTGTGATCATCGCGCTGCTCAGGAGTAGACGCAGGTCGGTAACTGTCCGCTTGCCAGTGACTATCAATGAGTTCTTTGCCGGACAAGAAGCAGCTCGGCTCATCTTCGAGAGCCGGCGCGATGCGGTGGCCGGTCTGGGGCCGGCACAGGTTCGGGTGACCAAGAGTCAAGTAGCATTCCACCGCCGCCGGGCGTTCGCGTGGGCGTGGATGCCAGGCGTGTATCTGCGCGGCAAGCACGCTCCGCTTGTGCTGACCGTGGCGCTCCGGCGCCGCGACTCGTCACTGCGTTGGAAGGAGATCGTCGCGCCAAGGCCAGGACGTTTTACACATCACTTGGAGCTGAACTCCCCCACAGATATCGACGACGATGTTCACTCCTGGTTACAGGAGGCATGGGCGGAGGCCCAGTAGTCCAGTAGTCCAGTAGTCCAGTAGTGTTGAGCCTGTCGCCACCGATCCCGACTACCGGCGCATGGGGCCGGGCACGGCGCCCGTTCTGGAGGGTATTCGCCGCTGCGCTGAGCTCGGAGCACGCGTGGCGCATGTCGCTGCTGATCTGCCATTCTACCGGGCCATGGGCTTCAAGAAGCTACACACAGCGAACTGCTGGATCAAACACGTCGCATAACTGCTTTGGCCGCATGCGCATGAGACAGGTGAGCAACAGAGCACCGGCTTTTGTGTGTCTCCCCGTTGCCTCGTTGCACCCAATAATGGTACAATGGAAATGGAAAGGAAGGCTACACATGGAAAAGAAAGGGTCAGCACAAGGCGACGCCGGGCGCGTGACCGTTGAGAACGTCAACGTGCCGGGCTACACGACGCGCGTCGACGCCACCATGTACAACGCCATGCGGCGCGCTTTGCTTACCGTGCTCCCCACCGTCGCGCCGGGGCTGACGCAGGCAGAGATGTGCGACGCCGTTCTGCCTCACCTGCCCGAAGAGCTTTTCCCAGGCGGGGCGAAGGTCGGTTGGTGGGCAAAGTCGGTGCAACTTGACCTTGAAGCAAAACAGATAATTGTGCGCGAGCCAACCAAGCCACTGCGCTGGCATCAGCGAGATGGCGACTGAACCCATCTATGCGACCTATGCGTTCAGAGTTCCGATCTTTCGGAAAGATCGGAACTCTGAACGACACATTAACCAAACGAAGGAGTCCGCGATGGCCGTCCTTGCCCGTGACGACATTGCCAGATACTATCGTTATGCCCTGTTGTGGGCATCTTCACCGTACTCTACAACTTGGGCGAAGGCGTTGTTTCCATCTTCTTCGGCCTTCAGGATGAAACGCTCACCCTGTTTGGCTTTGGCATCGACAGCTTCATCGAGTGCCTGTCGGGGCTGGGCATTGTGGCGATGACGCTGCGTATCCAGAGCAACCCCGATGCGCCGCGCAGCAGGTTCGAGAAAACCGCCCTGCGTATCACCGGCGCCAGTTCTATCTGCTCGCTGTTGGTCTCATGGTGACGGCGGTTGTCAATGTCTTCCTTGGACACAACCCGAGACAACCGTCAGTGGTGTGATCATCTCGCTGATCTCGATTGCTGTGATGTGGGCTTTGGTCGCCGCCAAGATCAGAGTGGGACAACGGCTGAACTCATCGCCCATCCTGGCCGACGCCAATTGCACCAAAGTCTGCATCTACATGTCCGTTGTTCTACTGGCGGCCAGCCTGGTCTATCAGGTTACTGGCATCGGCTTTGTCGATAGCCTTGGCGCGCTGGGCCTGATCTATTTCGCCGTGCAGGAGGGACGCGAGGCATTTGAGAAAGCGCAGGGTATTGATAGCTGTGTCTGTGATGACTAACAGGAGACATGTGCATGCACTACCTGCTATTCTACGATGTGGTGGACAATTACGTGGAGATGCGGCAGCCCTTGCGCTCTGCCCATCTTGAGCGCGCGCAGCAGGCCGTCGCGCGCGGCGAGCTTGTGCTGGGCGGCGCCCTGGCCAACCCGGTCGATCAGGCTGTGCTGCTGTTTCGCGGCGACTCGCCGGCGGTGGCTGAATCGTTTGCCGCTGCTGATCCGTATGTCAGCAATGGATTGGTCACACGCTGGTATGTGCGTGAGTGGGCGACGGTGATTGGCACAGCGTTGGAAGCGCCGCACAAGACATAAAAGGGCTAGCCCCAATACTGCTTCAGGATGTCGTAGCGCGGCATGTTCAGGTGATCCATTAGCGCCAGGTTCCAGCCGATGTGTAGAATCGTGTGCTCGTGCAGAAAATAGAGCACGTTGAGCTCATTCATCTGACCAGCCCAGAAGACTGCGACGGGCTTGTTCGCGAATGTCTCGGCGGTGAGATAATCGAACATCTCTTCGTCGATGTGTTCCATCTCAGCGAGCAACTGGTCTTTGGTCATCTGCCCGTAGTGCTCGACGCCCACTGACGTGAACTCCAGCTTGCCTGTCTTGACGCCATTCAGGTAGACCAGTTGCACATAGAGAATATGCGCCAGGCTCTCGCGCGGGCTGTCCGACCTGCGCTCTGGTCTGTTGACCATGCGATAGTCGAACTGCTGCTCCGGCAGGCGGGCGTAGAACTCGTGCACAATCTGGCGCTGCGACCAGTAGACGGCGTAGAACTTGCGCACTTCGCGGTTGCCAATCGAGCCGAGGTCGCGGTTCATGTGTCTCCTCCCACGTGTTTGACTCGCGCAAGCGGCAGTAGGTTGGCTTTGCGTAGCCGACGAAATCCTATCAAGGCGTGCCGCGGCAGGTATAGAAACCTGCCCTCCGAAACTGCCGTGTAGGCCGGCTTTCTATAGCCGGCAAGATCCTATCGAGTGCAGCGGCAGGTAGGGAAACCCACCCATCGTTCCTCATTCCGCGCAATTGCCGATTGATTCTCCGCACACGACGTGGTATACTGTAAACAGCACACTACTGCGCTCTTATCGTCGCGTCACATCCTTGCCGGGGCTATTGTACGACAATGGCCAGGCGTAATCAATAGCGCCCCTCTTGCTCTTTAGATCGTCATCTTGCCCTCGTACCTGGAACCGGGTCACAGCTTGCTGGACAGTACTGATCTCTCCACCAATGCTGGTGGCACACCCACGACAATGTTGTCCTTTTGCCTTGCTAACTCGCGGTTGTGGGTGTCACGCGCCCTGCGTGGCGTCTACACTGAGATTAGAAAACCAATATGATGTTCCCGGCCACCGTTTTAGTTGTGTCACATCATCCATGATGTGCAAGGAATGCTTCACTATCTGCGAGGCGCACCACCGATGTCGAAGGGAAGCAAGCGGAAGTCCCACAAGGGCAAAAGCCCTACAAAACAATCACTCCAACCAAAGCGCTTGCCGGTTAGTGCCGAGGTGCTGGCCGCAACCCTGCCTGATCGGTCTCCACACCTTACGCATGTGGCGAATAGGTTTGGGTGGCTGTCTGTTGCCATGCTCTGGGCAGTAATGCTGTTTACTTTATACGAGTACCACTACAACCATGACACGTTCGTCAAGAATTTGCAGGTGCTACCAGACTGGGCTGATTACCTACTGCTTGGTCTGTACGTTGTCTTGATGGTAGTTCATACAGTGGTTGCGCAGCTGAGGATGGGCAGACGGAGGTCGTTTGAACCACCCTTCCTATCCAAGCTGAGGATTATCGGCGCGACCGTCAACACGGTTCTCGCGGTTCTGTCCGCGGTGATCGTATTGTATGTTATCGGTGTTGTAGCAGCCATGTTCGAACTGCTGCAAACTCGCGTCTTCCCGGGACTCAATCCTGAAGCGAACCAAGCACTTTCGTTTATAATCACTGTAGTTCTTACGAAGATAATCCAAGAGGTTGCGTGGCGAATCCTGACTCGAATTGCTCAATGGGGCATGACATGGTATCGCCAGCGTCGGCCCCATCGTGATTTGCACGGTCTCTGAGAGCACGGCTCACCTCTACCAGATGAAGCCTCTACATCGATCGACTGGCGACAGACCTGGGCCGCATGCCTCTGACCATCAAGAACCTCATTGGCCTCAATCTGGTGGCCGATGGCAGCGACGACATTGTCGTCGGCTTGCTGGGTGGATGCCCAGGCACAAACTATGGCGAGAACAACAGCCTGATGGCGATCACCCGCAACTACTCAGTGTCGGTGCTGATGTGCGCCGGGGTCATCGCCATTCTGCTTGGCTTCGTCGGCAAGCTGTCGGCGCTGGTCGGCACGATTCCCGTCGCCGTCACCGGCGGCCTGGCTATCTACCTCTTTGGCGTCATCGGCATGCAGGGCGTTGCCCTCATCCAATCCGAGAAGGTAAATTTGTTTGACCCGCGCCAGTTGGCCGTGGGCGCGATCATCATGATTACTGGCATCGGCGGCAACCTGGCGCTCAAGGATGGGATCTATCCCTTTGTCATTCCACAGGTCTTCCCCAATGGCATTCCGGCCATTGTTTTCGCCGCCATGGTCGGTATTCTGCTCAACCTGGTCTTCGTGCTCCTGCCGCCCGAGAAGTTCGGCGTGGTCGAGCGCGGCAATATCAATAACTGAACCAGAACAAAGAGACATCAGGCTGTGTGGCTGGAGGAGCGCATCCACGGCTGCGCAGCCTGACTTTTTTGTCACACCTCTGTAGTCCAACTGGCCATCTGGACAGGTCGCATTCTGTCCAGGTGGCCGATGTCTGAGATAGATTGCCAGGCTATACTTCAGGCTGTCGAGATGGCCAGGCGGTTTGCAGAGCACAGCCCATGAAGCCATCAGTGTAGCAGAAGGCAAAGAACTGGGAGATATTCTCATGAACGTTCTCGTGAAAGCGCTCGTCGTTTTTGTTGGCGTGGTTGTTGTCCTCGTCGCGTTGCTCTGGGCGGGGTTAAAGGTCACCCCCAAACCCTTTGCGCCGTTCCTCCAGCGGACGCCCCCGTTGGCGACCGTCCCTCTTCCCAAAGGCTTGCCGGCGCCTGCTGAGCGTTTCTATCGCGCCATATACGGCGATAGTGTACCGGTGATCACGTCGGCAGTGATGACTGGCCGGGCCACGCTGCGCATTCCTTCGACCGGCGGCGTCGTCTTCCCTTCACGTTTCCGCTTCACGCACGAGGCCGGGCAGAACTACCGCCACTACATCGAAACCACTGTCTTCGGTTTTCCACTGCTGAGCGTCAATGAGAGCTTTCTGGATGGCAAGGGCTACGCCAAGATGCCCATTTTCGGCGTGGCAGAAGGGCCAAAGCAAGACCAGGGGGCCGTGCTGGGGATGTGGGCCGAGTCTGTGTGGCTGCCCTCGATCTTCGTGACTGACCCACGCGTGCGCTGGGAACCCATTGACGATGTGACCGCCGTGCTCGTCGTCCCCTTTGGCCAGACCTACGAGCGCTTTATCGTTCGTTTTGACCCGCAGACCGACATGCTGGTTCTCATGGAAGTCATGCGCTACAAGGGCAACGATCCGAGCGCGAAAAAGGTTCTCTGGCTTCCGGGTAGTCAGGTCTGGGGAACGGTGAATGGCTATAAGCTACCGCCAACGGGTGGGGCTACCTGGTTCGACGAGGGCAAGCCCTGGGCAATCTTCACCATGGAGGACATCGTCTACAACGTGGATGTCAAGCAGTACATCTGGCAGCAGGGGTTATAGAAGATTAGGCAATTAATCCCGCAACTGCCTGACGCCAGGCTGAAGCCATGCGCTACAAAAACGAAGCCCTTCGGGCTGAATCGCGGCGACAGGATAGCCTCGCAATCATGACCAAAACCGTCATACCGGAGACAAAGTAAGACGTGCGGCAGCCTTCAGCCCTCCCCATGTTCAATGGGGAGGGCATCGCTTTATCTCCAATGTAACCTTGACGCATCGGCGTGCGCAGCATATAATGCGTCCATTACATCTATGCCGTCCTGGAGCGAGATTGGCGCCCGTGAATATTTCTCAGCAGCGGCTCATGAACCAACACATTGCCGCCGCCCGGTTTGCGACGCCGGGCGACGTTGTGGCATGGCTGGGCGCCGTCCAGGCGCAAGACTATCTCGGCGCGCTGTGGGCAGTCGGGCTGCGCATGCAGGGCGCGACAGAGGCGACGATCGAGCAAGCGCTCGCCGACAGAAGCATCGTGCGCACCTGGCCACTGCGCGGCACGCTGCACTTTGTCACCGCGGCAGACGCGCGCTGGATGCTTGACCTTCTCGCGCCGCGTGTGATTGCGCTCAGTGCGGGGCGCTTGCGGCAGTTGGGGCTGGACGACGCTGTCTTTGCCCGCAGCAGTGAGGTACTCAGCAAGGCGCTGCACGGCGGAAACCAGTTGTCGCGCTCTGCACTGTATGAGCTCCTGGAGGCGGCGCAGATTTCGACGGCCGGTCAGCGCGGCATCCACATACTGTGGCGACATGCGCACCAAGGACTGATCTGCTTTGGCGCGCGCGATGGCAAACAACAAACGTTTGCCTTGCTCGATGAATGGATACCTCAGGCAAAAACGATGGCGCGCGCTGAGGGTCTGGCAGAGCTGGCCAGACGCTACTTCCGGAGCCACGGGCCGGCTACGCTGCAGGATTTCGTCTGGTGGTCGGGGCTGACGGCGTCTGACGCACGGGCCGGGCTCGACATGGCGAAACCGTACCTTGCGCAAGACGTTGTTGGCGGGCAGGTGTACTGGTTTCCATCGTCAACGCTCAGCGCACACGCTTCGTTGCCAACTGCTTACCTGTTGCCGGCTTTTGACGAATACCTGGTTGGCTATAAAGATCGCAGCGCCGTGCTGAACACGCTGTTTGTGAAGCAGACGAATGCCGGCGGCGGCATTCTCAACCCGACGATCGTCATTGACGGGCAGGTCGTGGGCACGTGGAAGCGTGCCGTGACCAAAGGGTCGGTTTCCATCACACTCTATCCATTCGCTGCTCTGGGGAAAGCAGAAGAGCAGGCCGTCGCCCTGGCCGCGCAGCGCTTTGGCGCGTTTCTTGGGCTGCCGGTAGTGCTGGCGTCGATGTACGCTCACCGCCTTAACTGAATTGCCCGTAACGGATATGTGTCCAAGATACGTGTTGGGGGTCGCCTCGTGATCATTCAGAACCATGACGCACTGCTGCAACACGGCAATGTCGCCGGCCGCAAGATCGTCCTCGATGTCCTGGAGACTGCCCTGGCTGCTCCTGATCCGTATGTGAACGTCAAGAAAATCGTGCGTATAGAGGACGGCCGGCTTGTGATCGGCCATCCCACCCTCTCCGATCCCCCTCGTGCGGAGAATCTCGTATTCGATCTGGCATCGATCGGCAATATCTTCGTGGTTGGCGGCGGCAAGTCTGCCCAGCGCATGGCCGAAGCGCTCGAGGACGTGCTGGGTGACCTCATCACGGACGGCCAGATCAATGCCAAGAAGGGCGACAGCGTGCGCCTGAAGCGCATCCACGTCACCCTGGCCGGCCACCCCCTGCCCGATGAGGATTCCGTCGCCGGCTCACAGCGCATCGTCGAGATCGAGAAGAAGGCGAAGAAAGGCGACATCGTTTTTCACTGCACGTCGGGCGGCGCGACCGCGCTCACAGCTTTGCCGGCGCCGGGCATCAGCCTGGCCGACCTGCAAGAGGTGTATCGCATCCTCTATTTTGGCTGCGGCGCCAATATGCCGGCAGCCAACGCCGTGCGCAATCACCTGGTCACGCTGCACAGCCGCAGCCTGCGCTACGTCAAGGGGGCGACGTTCATCCAGTTGCACACGACGGAGATCCCGCCGCACACGTGGCCGCACCTCTATCGTCCGCCCAGTGCTGAGGATGGCTATAAGGCAGCGATCGATGTTCTCAAGTCGTACAACTGTTGGGATCGTGTGCCTGCGTCGGTGCGCGCCTTCCTGCTGGCAGCCGACCCGCAGTATGCGCACCTGGGTGCGGAGGAGAAGAAGGACACACCCTACTACGAGTTCAGGATCATGGGGCCGGAATACATGATTGATGCGGCCAGGACGCGCGCCGAAGAGCTTGGTCTCCATGCCGTGATACTGGCCACGAGCCTCAATGACCTGGAGGCGACGTCCGTTGCAGAGACGTTCGCCTACATGGCCAGCGAAGTCGAGACGCTGGGCCGCCCATTTGTTCCGCCGTGTCTGTTGATCTGCGGCGGTGAGCTTGTGGTGGCCGTTGGCGACGCCACCGGCAGCGGCGGTCGCAACCAGGAGTACGTGTTGGCGTCGGCGGCGCGTATCGCCGGCAGCAAGAACATCGTCATTGCCTCCGTAGACTCGGAAGGAACTGACGGACCAACCGAAGCCGCCGGCGGGATCGTAGACGGCGACACCCTGCCCCGCATCGAGGCCGCCGGAATCGACCTGCCGGGCGAGTTGGCCAATCACAACTCATTTGCGGTGCTCGATCGTCTTGGCGACTTGATCTACACCGGCATCCGCGGCAGCAATGTGCGTGACCTGCGCCTGATCTATGTCGGCGCGCGGTCGTCGTAGGCAAAACACTTCAGTTTCTAAAGGAGAGCAACACATGGAACCTCAGCACACGTTCCTCAAGGCTGACCAGTGGGAAGAGTGGCGCAAAATCGAATCTGACCAAAAGAAAGGTATCCCCGTCCCCCTGCCGGAAAAGCCCTATGCCGGCGATGCGGTGCTGGTCGATCTGGTCGCGCCGGACAAGTTGACGGTGGGGCAGATGCCATTGATCGAGGCAATCAGACGCCGGCGCAGTCACCGCCACTTCCAACGCGTGCCCATGTCACTGGAGGAGCTGTCCTTCCTGCTCTGGGCGACTCAGGGGGTCAGCAAAGTCGTGACGCAGGATGACGGCCGCGTGTTGCGCACCTTCCGCACGGTCCCGTCGGGCGGGGCGCGCCATCCCTTCGAGACCTACTTGCTCGTGAATCGCATCGACGGAATGGAACCCGGACTCTACCGTTACCTGCCGCTTGAGCACAAGTTGTGCCTCCTGCGCAGCGGCGCGGACCTGGTCGAGCAGGTCCACGATGCGTCCAACGGGCAGTACATTCTGGACTGTGCCGTTGTCTTCATGTGGACGGCCGTTCCCTACCGGACAGAGTGGCGCTATAGCATTGTGGCGGCCAAAATCATCGCCCAGGACTCGGGGCACCTCTGTCAGAACCTCTACCTGGCAAGCACAGCCATTGGCGCCGGCACCTGCGGTCTGGGAGCATACAATCAGGCCAAGATGGACCGTGTTCTGGGTGTGGATGGAGAGCAGGAGTTCACCGTCTACATGGCGCCGGTAGGCAAGATCGAGTAGTACATCAGTATTCGGTACGTGCGGTAACCTCATACAGATCGGTCAGATGTAATCGCTGCAGACAGACTAATGAGACCTCCAAGACGGAGGTCTCATTGTTTGATCATCCACGAGTTGTTGCTGTGCAGACTCATGCAAACAGACAAGCCTCTTCCTGTCAGAAGTGATAATCTAAGTAAGCTTGACATATTTAGCGAGGAGCGCTATGATGCTGACGCATGTCTATAGACTGGCTTCCCAGGCATGGGGGCCAGTGCAATCACCGTACCATTTCGATCTCGCCTTATCGCAACTGGAGGGAATAAACAACCATGTCCTCTGCAATCGAACGTACCCGGATGAACGCAACGCGACGCCAACAGGCAATCGTCGCCAGTTTCGCCGACAACTTCCGCGATCTCATGCAGGCCGACCCCGATGCCTGGCGCGGCAAGTTCCGCAAGATGGCGGCGACGCCCTATGCCTTCTACCGCGGCAGCGCGGCGCTCTTCTACGCCGACATTGCCGCCGATGACGACCCGTTCCTCGACGACAAGACAAGCAGGGTGTGGATTCACGGCGACCTGCACGCCGAAAACTTCGGCACCTACATGAACAGCGCCGGCGTGCTCGTCTTTGATGTCAACGATTTCGACGAGGCGTATGTCGCGCCGTTCACCTGGGATCTCAAGCGACTCGCGGCCAGTCTGGCTCTGATCGGCTACCAGAAAGCGTTGAGCGATGAAGAAATCGATCAGGTCATCGCCGCGGCTGTACGTAGCTATGCCAGGCAGGTTGCGCAGTTTGCACACGACGAACACACCAACAGCTTCGCCCTGACCCTGGCCAATACCCGGGGCAAGCTACACGAGCTGCTGCAAGTTGCCCGCCAGTCGACGCGTGTGGCGCTTCTGGACAGCACAACGCACATCGAGAATTACGATCGCCGCTTCACCCACGACAAACAAGCGACGCCGGTCAACAGCGAGACGCGCAAGAAAGTCGAAGCTGCCTTCCATGCCTACCTGAGCACCATCCCGGCCAGCAAACGCTTCTCTACCCTCAGCTACAACATCAAGGACGTATGCGCCCGGCGCGGCATGGGCATCGGCAGCGCCGGCTACCCCTCGTTCAACTTCCTCGTTGAGGGTCCTACCGAGGCGCTGGAGAACGACATCATCATCTACATGAAACAGGCGCAGACGGCCTCGCCCAGCCGTGTGAGCACCGATGCAGCCGTCAAGAGCTATTTCCTGCACGATGGACACCGCACGGTCATCTCACAGCGCGCCTTACAGGCATACGCCGATCCCTGGCTGGGTTACACCACCTGTGAGGGAGTGGGGCAGCTTGTGGCTGAGGTGTCGCCCTATTCGGCAGACTTGGAGTGGGGCAACATCAACGCGCTCGATGATATCCTGGAGATGGCGCACGATCTTGGCCGGGCCACGGCCAAGATTCACTGCGTCGCTGATACCGACAGCGACCAGACGCTGGTACCCTTCTCAACCGACGCAGCCATCCATGCTGTGCTCGATGGCCGCGAGGGGGAATTCGTCAAGACGATCACAGCTTTCGGCGAAGCATACGCCGCCATTGTGCGCAGAGATCATGGTTTGTTCATCGATGCTTTCCGCAATCATCAGTTCCCGGGGTTGTAGCAATGCGTCAGGCAAGGCGGCTGACCGACGCGACTTGACGCAGTTCTGCCTGCGGCCTATAATGCATTCATCCTTTGAGGACGCTTTCAAGGAGTTGTCAATCCGAGGCGAGCTATCACGAGCCGATATTCAGGAACGACATTCAAGCTGGAACCCAGCGTATGTAGCAGCGATGCTTGCTGAACTTCCTGAGGTCAGAATTGTCCGGAAGCCAATTCGACTCTTCTACGGGTGACCAACACGAAGGAGAT
The DNA here is from genome assembly GCA_964402955.1 of uncultured Ktedonobacterales bacterium. Classification (GTDB taxonomy): domain Bacteria; phylum Chloroflexota; class DTOL01; order DTOL01; family DAOUCN01; genus CAYOEZ01. The sequence continues at coordinate 23,379 of CAYOEZ010000005.1, forward strand.
GCCATCATGGCCGTATGGACTCTTGAACAAGTCACATACATCATCGCGTTTTTGCACCCTGAGAAGATGCTGGCGGGGACGCCCGGCGTCAATGACCTGCCGCTGCACGTCGCATTCGGCGTTGACAAAGCGACCTATGACAGCATTCGCCGGGGCTTTGAACAGCGTACGCGTGGGGCAGCGCAAGAGCTGCTGGCTGATCCAACTTTCGCTCAGCGTGTTGAGCGGTTGCCCTTTGCGCCGGGCGATAAGGTGGTCGGCTTCGGCGACAGTATCACCGACGACTACCAGTCGTGGCTGGAGATTCTGCGACATCTGCTGGCGCTGCGCCGCCCGCATGATGGCATCGTCGTGATCAACGCCGGCTATTCCGGCGACACGACATCGCAAATGCTCAGTCGCTTCCTGCCTGTCGTGCAGGAAAAGCCTGATTGGATCATCTGCCTGGCGGGCACAAACGACGCCCGCGCCCACGGCCGCCAGCCGGCCAAGACGATGGTCAGTATCGAAGAGACGGCGCTCAATCTGACGGCGCTGCGCCATTTTGCGGCGACAGAGACGACCGCGCGCTGGGTCTGGCTGACGCCGACTCCCGTGATCGAGAGCAAGATTCCTGCTCACTGGTGGCTGGGAACGGGCGAAATGGCCTGGTCGAACCGTGACCTGAGCGCGATCGCCGCCGTTGTGCGCCGCCAGCGCGACGCTGTTGTTGACTTGCAGGCGGCTTTTGGCAACCCGGCCAACCCTGACCTGCTGCTACCCGATGGGCTGCACCCGTCGCTGGCAGGGCAGATGGTCATTGTGCGGGCGCTGGTGGAGCGGCTGACCATAGTGCAGTACTACGTCTACGAGAACTGGCAGGCGCAAGGACACCGGGCTACCATTCATGTGTCTGGCTGCAGCTTCTGCAATGACAGGCAGGGCATACATCCTGGCGCCACCACAGAGCACGGGCAATGGCACGGCCCTTTTGTCGGCTTGCAAGCAGCGCAGGATGCCGCGGTGAAAACAGGAGCTCGTGTTCGGGAATGCGGTCACTGCCGTGACCTGGACACCAGGTAGATCGGCTGGTACCAGAGAGCGTGTTAGTACTGGGAGGACATAAAACATCGTTGCTATCGAAGGAGAGTGTGAGTGAGCAAATCCATCGCTGATGCCCAGAGTAGTTCCGTGGGCAGTACGTTCGACGTGACGAGCAAGACCGGCCAGACGCTGCGGGTCAGTGTGCTGACGCCCGACATCGTGCGTGTGCAGATGGCGCCGCACGGCGCATTCTCCGATTCGCTGAATATCCGCTGGGGCTTTGTGCGCGACCAGTGGCCGCCGGTGGCCGTCACGGCGACTGAAGATACCACCACCCTGCGCATCGCGACCGCGGCGTGGACGATCAGCGTCGATCGCCAGTCATTGCAGGTGTCGTGCCTCGGGCCGGACGGCCGCGTCATCACCGGCCAGGCCGCGCCAGTGTCGCTGGCGGAGGGCAAGGGGCCCATCATCACGCACACCATGCCGGAGGATGAGCATGTCTACGGCTTCGGTTTCCAGCGTGTGGCGCTGGACGCACGCGGGCAGAGCGTCGTGTGGGCGCGCCGCTTTCGCCACCAGGGCGCGACGGCGCCGTTCTTCATGAGCAGCCGCGGCTATGGCTTCTTCTCCAACAACACCTGGGAGCACACCTTCGACTTCAGCAACACCGCCGGGCAAACCTACACCATCGCCGCCGACGGGGGGCAGCTTGACTACTATCTCATTCATGGCCCCTCGTTCCGGGACACTCTGCGCCGCTACACCGATCTCAGCGGGCGCACCATGCTCGTTCCGCGCTGGGCGATGGGTTTGCTCTACATTTGCCGCTACTTTGAACTGCAAGACGGCGTGCTCGCCATCGCCGACCGCTTCCGCAGCGAAGACATCCCCTGCGACATGATCGGCCTGGAGCCGGGCTGGGAGGATGTGCCCTACCGCATGGGCTGGAACTGGAGCAAGGAGCGCTTCCCTGACCCGGCCGGGCTGGTGCGCGAGTTGGCGCAGCGCGGCTACGCCTTCGAGTTGTGGGAGAGCGGCGATGCTCCCAAGCACAATTACGTTGATCCTGGAGTGCGCCGCAACTGGTACCAGAAGCGCGTGGCAAACTCAGTGGCGATCGGCGTGCAGTTCTTCAAGCAGGACGACCCCTTCCCCAGGGGTATCATTAGCGAGGAGCTGCAATCGCCGCAGTTGGGCGATCCTCTCGGCTCGTCGAGCGACGTGCGCAAAGAGGAAATGTACAATCTCAGCAACACGCTCTACAGTGAGACGGCGCTGCAGGAGTATCGCCGTATCACGGGCAAGCGTGGTTTCTATATCTTCAACGGCTACAATTCATCGATTGCCTCACATCGCTGGCCCGTCACGTGGGCGGCTGACTTCGCCGCCGGCTGCGGCATGCTCAGCGCCAGCCTCTCGGGCCATGGCATGGTGAGCTTCGACATGCGCAACCAGACGACCGCCGGCATCCACCACGGTTTCCTGACACCGTTCTCGATCATCGATGCCTGGGCCTATTACCGCGAGCCATGGTTGTGGCCCGCCTACCTGCAGGACTGCCATCGCCTCTACGCCAAGTTGCGCAACGCGCTCGCTCCCTACCTCTACTCGTCGCTGTGGCAGGCGAACCAGAGCGGCGTCCCTATGCTGCGGCCGATGGCGCTCGACTATGGCCATGATGCTGAGGCGCGCAACCTCACCACCCAGTTCATGCTGGGCGATTGGCTGCTGTGCGGCCTCGAGGAGCGTGTCTATCTGCCTGCCGGAACATGGATCGACTACTGGACCGGCGCATCCTACGTCAGCGCCGGGCAGTGGGTCAACTGTCCCTTTGCCGAACCGGCGGGTGGCCCGCTACTGGTCAAGGCCGGCGCCATCATGCCAATGAAGCCGGTCAGCTCGTTTATCGAAGAAGAGGCAGCGCATCTGGTTGTTCTCGACGTCTACCCCGATCAAAAGCAGACAGAGTATACTCTCTATGAGGACGACGGCCAAACCTGTGCCTATGAAACGGGCGCATACGCAGCCACCAAAATGACCTGCCAGCAAGTGGGCGATGCCATACGCCTCATGCTCAGCGCGCGGCAAGGCGACTACGAAGGCAAGCCCGCCGCGCGCACCTACGTGCTGTGCGTGCACACGGCGACGAAACCGTTGACTGTTGACCTCAACGGGGCTGGGCTGGCTGAGTACGCGGGCAGCCGGGAGGTGTTGCTGCGCGACGGTGCGGGGCGCGGGTGGTCATTCTCTGCCGAGGATGGTACAGTGTACATCAAGCTCGACGCTGGATGGTATCTGGCAAGCGACGCACGTGGCGCGGCCGACCCCGAACAGGACACGCTGATCTGGACGACAGCACAGCCGCCGGCGGGCGACGCCGGCGAGATTGTGCTGCGCCTGGCGACCACTGCTGCCAAGTCGTCTCTGACGAGGACGGCGCGTCCCTATCCGCTTTCTCCGGCGCCAAAGCCGGTTGAGACAGGGACGCCCGATCGTCTGCGTGTTGTCGCCAACCCACCCGAGCGTATCGCCCTCAAGTGGGGCGACTGGCTGGCGCACACAACCAATCTGTACGTATCTATCTGCGCTGGCGAGGATATCGTGCCTGGCGCAACCAACGTTGTATGCATGGATGTGCTCGACGCCGCGGGGGTGGTGATTCGTCATGAGGAAAAACAGGCGCAGCGCGGGCGGGTGGAATTCTTGAATGTGGAGCATAAACCGGCGGAGTGGACCTTCAGATTTTCCAGTGATGGGCTGCGGCCCTGCGCGGTGGTCATCCGCCCAGAGCCGTACACACCGGGACTGATGTTTGGCCCGCCGCCGGCTTAGTGCTCCAACGGCACCCGGCACCGGCTAAAGGGGAAACAGCGTATGCCAGAACGGAATGACTTTGTAGAGGCTGTGCAGGCCGGTGATGTCTCCACGGTGTCGAAACGACTCGCTGATGTGCCGTCTCTGGCCTATCTCCGCACCGGACAGGGTTTAGCGGTGGTTCTGTTGGCGATGTACTATGGCCAGCCTGCTATCACAAATCTACTGATCAGCAGGGGCGCTGTTCTGGATATCTTTGCGGCTGCCGCCGCGGGACAACTGGAAACAGTCCAGCAACTGGCGTCCCACCACCCCACCCTGGCGAATGCCTGTGCCCGGGACGGTTGTCAGCCACTGGGATTGGCAGCCTTCTTCGGGCAAGCAGCGGTGGCGCGTTTTCTGCTGGCGATGAACTGAGTTGAGGAGAAAAACAGAACGCGTACCTATTGACAGAATAGTGGTAAAAGATTATAATACGGGGTAGGAAAGCTGAGTATCCACATCTCTGCCCGACTGGCCTGTGAGAGGCCCCCCGGTCCGGGCACGGGCATTTGAGCCCGGTTCCTCACCCTTCATCTCGTCTACTATGCCCCGCGCCGACGTCCCTGCTGTCGGCTTTGACAAGATGCCTGAATCCCCCATGGAGTACGCCAAATGAATATTGTTGAGCTTGAAGGCAAAACCGTGGCCGAACTGGAAGAAATGGCCAAGGACCTTGAGATACCCGGTTATACGCGTCTCAAGAAACAAGAGCTGATCTTCCGCTTGCTGCAGGCCCAGAGTGAACAACAGGGCTACCTGTTCGGCAGCGGTGTTCTGGAGATCATGGAAGACGGTATCGGCTTCCTACGCCACCAGGGCCTTCTCCCCAGTTCCAACGACGTCTACGTCTCCCAATCACAGATCCGCCGCTTTGGTCTGCGCACGGGAGACATGGTCACCGGGCAGACCCGCCCGCCCAAGGAAAGCGAGAAATATTACAGCTTGCTGCGGGTTGAGGCTGTCAACGGGCTCGATCCAGAGGTGGCCAAACGACGGCCCAACTTTGGCGACCTGACCCCCGTCTTCCCCAAGCAGCAACTCAAGGTAGAGACGATACCAGGCGTCCTCTCGACGCGCTTGATCGATCTGGTCTGCCCCATCGGCCGCGGCCAGCGTGGGCTGATCGTGTCCCCGCCCAAGGCAGGCAAGACCACCATCCTCAAGCAGATTGCCAACGGCGTCACTACCAACTACAACGATGTGCACGTGATGTTCCTGCTGATTGGTGAGCGCCCCGAGGAAGTCACCGACGTCAAGCGCTCGGTCAAGGCCGAGGTTGTCAGCTCGACGTTTGACGAGCCGGTCGAAGACCACACGCGTGTCGCTGAGATGGCTTTGGAGCGCGCCAAGCGCCTCGTGGAAAGCGGGCGCGACGTGCTGATCCTGATGGATAGTATCACCCGTCTGGCGCGTGCCTATAACCTGGTGCTGCCCCCCAGCGGCCGCACGCTCTCTGGCGGCATGGACCCGGTGGCGCTCTACCCGCCCAAGCGCTTTTTCGGTGCAGCCCGCAACATCGATGAAGGCGGCAGCCTGACGATCATCGCCACCTGCCTGGTCGATACGGGCAGCCGCATGGACGACCTCATCTACGAAGAATTCAAGGGCACTGGCAATATGGAACTGGTGCTCGACCGCAAGTTGGCCGACCGGCGCGTCTTCCCGGCCATGGATGTGCCACGCTCCAGCACCCGCCGTGAGGAGCTGCTCCTGGACGAGCAGACTCTAAAATATGTCTGGATTCTGCGGCGCATGCTGTCACAAATCGGCGGCGGCGCAACCGGCTCGGAAGGCGTCGAAGCGTTGCTGAACCGTCTGCAAAAGACGCGCAACAATGCGGAATTCCTGGCCACGCTGACCAAGGCCGCGCTGGACTAAGCAGCTATGACGATGTCCGGCAGCACAAGTACATCGAGTAAAATAGCCTCCACCTTGACCCGTCTCGCCATGCACGCGGCGCTACTTGCCGCGTGCATGGCTCTGTTAGCGCTGACCTATCCCCAGCTTCTGGGTCACGCCTCCCTATCGCGCGACACTGCCAGTAGCGCGCCCCGCAGCGTCCCATCGTCGCGCGGCGATAGCGCCGTGAGCGTGGCCGCGCTCGCAACAGATTTCTTCGGCGCGAGCGACGATATGGACATGCCCGTGTCCACCGTGCCGACGACTACTCTTTCCCTGGCAGCCAATGGCAATCTGTTCAAGACGCCGCAACTGCAGACGATCATCCCCAAACGACCCCGCAAGGAACTCGTCATCTACACGGTGCAGCAAGGAGACAACCTCTCCACAATCGCCGAGCGCTATGACGTCGATGTCGATACGATCATCTGGGCCAACGACAAGCTTGAAGAAGACCCCGACTTTCTGGATCTTGGCCAGAAACTGATCGTTCCACCTGTGCCGGGCGTGCTGCATGCCATGAAGAGCGGCGATATTCTTGCTGACGTCGCCAAAAAGTACAAGGGCGAGTTGCGCACGATGCTGGAGCTGGAGTATAACAACCTGGCGTCGGCAACGACCGTGCCTGTGTCAGGCACGAAGATCATGATCCCGGGCGGCGAAAAAGCGTACCAACCACGCCTTGTCTATATTGGCGGCCTGGCGGTGATGGTGAACGCGCCCAAGGGCGGCGGGCGCTTCATGTGGCCTACCTCAGGCTATATCTCGACATTCTTTGGCGGCGGCCACGCTGGTATCGACATCGCCGGGCCGTTGGGGACGCCCATCTATGCAGCGGACGCTGGCGTTGTGACGTTCTCGGGCTGGAACGGCGGCTATGGCAATTGTGTGATTATCGATCACGGCAATGGCTTTGAGACAGTCTACGGCCACTTCTCCTCCTATTACCCGCAAGCCGGGCAGAATGTGCGGCGCGGGCAGGCCATCGGCAAGATGGGATCGACCGGCAACTCTAGCGGTGTGCATTTGCATTTTGAGATTCGCTATCTGGGCGGGCTGGTGAATCCGATGAGGTATCTGCCGCAGTAGGGCAGGGTTCCGGGGATAGGGTTCAGAAGCGGCGGCCGGGTTTGGTATTGCGTTTCCATCGCCAAAGGCGTACAATGGTGATGGAGGACAAGATGGGCACAGACGCAATCTATCACTTTGATCCGGTGGACATCGAGGCAATCCGCCTGACCGCACGGCTGAGCGTCGGAGCACGCGTGCAGCGGCTCCTGGATACTCGTGAGATCCTCGTGAGTATGATTCGTACCCGATTGCGCCGCCAGTACCCCAACCTGTCCGCACGCGATCTCAATGTGGAGCTTCTCAAGGAGCTTGAGCGTGTCGAGCGAACGCACACCCGACCTCACCCTCTTTCTTGATATCCTACGTACCCTCGAGGCCGTTGGCGCGCCCTATGTCATCATCGGCGCCTTTGCTGCTGCCATGTATGGATCGACACGAGCGACATATGACATAGACATCGTTGTTGACCTGCATGAGAAGCACATTGATGAACTGGCCAGCGCCTATCCTCCGCCGCGCTACTATGCAGACCCTATACAGATGCGAGATGCCATTCGCCTCGGCAGCATGTTCAACATTATTGATACCACACGTGGGGAGAAAGCAGACCTGATACCACTCAGAACGAGCCCGTGGTACCGGCATGCTTTGCGTCGCCGGGTGCGACAGCGACTCGACCTGTCAGGCCGTGAGCCTATGCACATCTGGTTTGCGCGTGCTGACGATGTGATTGTCGGCAAATTGATGGCCTGGCAGGAAGGCAAGTCCCGCAAGCACGAGTTTGACATTCGTGATATGCTGGTGGCTCATTACCTGAATACTGACCCTGCACAGGCTGCTCTGCTTGATGAGGCATATGTGTCGATGCAGGTGATGGCCTTGGAGAGCGATACCGCAGCCCTCTGGCAAGCCCTGCGCGATTCTGCCCGCGAGGAAGCGGCGGCTGCGCAGCAATAGTGAGTTACTCTGGAAACCCTGTACCGAGGGCCGGGTATCGGGAAGTAGGCAAGATGGCGCCAGGCACGGACTTTGACAACACAAGGATGGCCCCTGCGGATGCGTGACCTACCAAAGCTCGCCAACGCCACGATCACCGCAGCGCTGCGCACACACTATGGCCTGTCCATCACAAACCTGACCTTCCTCCCACTCGGCGCCGACTCAGCGTCCTTTGTTTATCGCGCCGCTGCCGGTGATGCAACCTATTTCGTCAAGCTCCGCAGTAGCGACGGTTTCAGCGTGCCGAGCCTTGCTATCCCCCACTTCCTCCACGAGCACGGCGTGCCCCACATCCTTGCGCCTCTCCAAACGAACACCCAGGCTCTGTGGGTAGTCGTCGGCGGTTTCGCGTTGAGTCTGTATCCCTTTCTGGACGCGCGCACCGGCACGGCGGTCGGACTATCCGAGCAGCAGTGGCACGCGTTGGGCGTGACGACGCAGCTCATTCATGCTTCTCTGCTGTCACCTGAGCTGAAACAGATCATCCGCAGCGAAACCTTCGTCCCCAGCCGGCGCAATGTCGTGACGGACCTGGAAACCGCCATCGCCAGGCAAGACAGCGCCGGCCCTCTGCAACACGAATTGGCAGCGTTTTGGCGCTCTCATCGCGAGCGCATAGGCATGGTGGTTGAGCGTGCGGATGCGATGGGTGACCAGTTGCGACAGAGGGATTTGCCGAATGTCCTGTGCCACGCCGATCTGCACACCTGGAACGTACTGGTGGACGGAGATGGGCGCTTGTGGATTGTAGATTGGGATGAAACAGTCCTCGCCCCGAAAGAGCGCGATCTGATGTTTGTCATTGGCGGCATTGGGCGCGGCCTGGTCAGCCCGCATGACACCGACTGTTTCTTACAGAGCTATGGAGAAACCGCGCTTGACCTGTCGGCGCTGAGCTACTATCGCTATGCCTGGGCAGTGCAGGACATCGCGGCTTACGGCGAACAGGCCCTTCTCTCACCCGATGTGGGTGAAGTGACCCGGCGCAATGCCGTGCGCAGATTCATCAGTTTGTTTGCGCCGGGGAATATTGTCGATATTGCGTGCGGGTAGAAGGGCAGGCGCGGCCGGTGGGTTCTGTTCCTATCGGGGTTGCATCTCCATTGCCAACGGGGTAGAATGACGGTGCAGGACAAAATGGGCACAGATGCGATTCGCACCTTACGTTGCCCTGCGCCGGGGTGGCGACGGTCATTGGGCAATTATGTGAACAAAGAGGGACAAAATGAGCCTATTGGACGATCTTAAGACCCTTCTCCAGCAAGACCCGCGGTTGACGGCAAAGGGCGAATTGCTCAAGAATCAGGTCACCGAACTGGCGCTCAAACTGGATAGAGACCTACTCCGATTGCTGCTTTCACACGAACGCCTGAAGACACACTTCTTTGTGGACGTGGATGGCGTCCTGGTGTTCGACAAAGAGAAGTTCATGCGTTTTGTTAACAACAAGGCATTCTTGCCTGACTCATACACCACATTTAAGAACAAGATTGGGCTGACTGTCGGCGACCGATACCTGAGCGAAAGCCGCGATGTCGTGCTCTCATGGGCGTACAAGGATTGTGTGTTGGAGGGAGGGCAGGCCAAAGAAGACGCCAAGCGCGACGAGATCTTCTGGAATGAGATATTGGCCCCAGAGGAGATCGACCGCCTGTTTGCGCCGAAGGTGCTGACGAACTTCAAACGCTACGATGCCGATGGTGAACACACAGTGGCCGAATTTGCCAACACCGACAACTTGGTTATCAGGGGCAACAACCTGTTGGCGCTGCAATCGCTCAAGAAGCGCTTTGCAGGCCGAGTGCAGCTGATCTATATTGACCCGCCGTACAATACCGGAAGCGACGAGTTCAAATACAATGACAACTTCACCCATTCCACATGGCTCACCTTCATGAGGAATCGGTTGGAAGTGGCGAGAGACCTCTTGGCAGAGAACGGCGTTCTCTTTGTACAGTGCGACTATCACGAGGACGCGTACTTGAGAGTGTTGATGGATGAATTGTTTGGCAGAGAGAAATTCGTCCAGTCCATCACCGTAAAGATGTCTGATGCGTCAGGTCCCAAGATGGCGCACGCCAAGACGAACATCCCGAAGCTGAAAGACACCCTCTTGGTGTATTGCATGGGGAGTCTGAAGCTTGTGAAGATACCTGCTATGCCTAAGTCAAGGTGGGATGGTGAATACTCCAAGATACTGGTCGGAATTGACGAAGATACCTGCAACACGGTGACAGAAATCCTACTTAAGGAAGAACCAAGTGATGATGACTGGAACAAGGTAAATGCCCAACTGAGAGACGCAAAACTAATGACCCTGTCTGAGTTTGATGCTAGCAAGAAGCGCGACACAGGATGGCTAACAGAAAACTCATGGCGAATTGTGGCCGACAAACAGAACACATCGCTTGATTCCGCCCTCAAGAAGATCGCCGAGCACCCGGTACAGGACGTAGCAGCGTTTAGAACTAACAGGGGAAGATTGCTGCTATATCGGACGGATAAGCAGTTCGGATCTGATAGCAGAGTTGAAATTGTCTTCGCCAAGAACAACCTAACCACCAACCCGTGCGATATTTGGCTAGACATATCCACCGCTGGAGGATTCTCAGAAGAAGGGGGCGTTTCTCTCCCGCGAGGGAAAAAGCCCGAATCCTTATTGTCTAGAATCATCCAGATGGCCACTAAGCCAAGTGACATCGTACTTGACTACCATCTCGGGAGTGGCACGACTGCGGCCGTGGCCCACAAACTCGGGCGGCAGTACATTGGTGTGGAGCAAATCGACTATGGCAAGAACAGTAGCGTGGAGCGTCTCAAGCATACAATCTCTGGAGACACTACCGGCATCTCTGCGGCTGTAGGCTGGCAGGGCGGCGGCAGTTTTGTATACTGCGAACTCATGCAGTGGAACGAGCGCTTTTTTCAGCAAATTCTCAATGGACCTGACGAGGCAACACTGCAAGCAATCTGGGAAGCGATGCAAAGCAAATCGCATCTTAGTTACCGACTTGACCTGCGCCAATTCAACGAAAACGCTCATGCTTTTACGGATCTGAGCCTTGATGACCAGCGACGTTTCTTGATGGAAGTTCTGGACAAGAATGCCCTCTATGTCAATCTGAGCGAGATGGACGACGAGATATATGGCGTGAGTGATAGCGACAAACAACTGAACTGCTCGTTTTATGGGGTATAGGGGGGCACGATGCCACAAAGCTTGCGTGAGGCGCTCTATACCATTGGGGATGCGGGCTACATTCCCCAGACTCTGCCAGAGCATCTCGTTGAGAACCTCAGCCCGAAGTTTCCGCTGCGCGCCTACCAGAGAGAAGCACTGGTGCGTTGCTTCTACTACCTCAATGAATACAAACACCGTGTCAGGCCATCGCAACTTCTCTTCCACATGGCAACCGGCAGCGGCAAAACGATGGTCATGGCGGCGACGATTCTGTACCTCTACGACCGAGGCTATCGCAACTTTCTATTCTTCGTCAACAGCACCAACATCATCGAGAAGACACGCGATAACTTCCTCAATTCGCGTTCATCCAAGTACCTGTTCGCGGACAAAATCGAGGTTGGCGGTGCAGAAGTACACGTGCGCGAAGTGCAGAGCTTCCAGAGTACACATCCCGATGAGATCAGCATCATCTTCACAACTATTCAGGGACTGCACACCCACCTGAATACCCCTCATGAAAACGCGCTTACCTACGAGGACTTTGCCGATCAGAATATCGCGCTGATCTCCGATGAGGCGCATCATATCAATGCGTTGACAATGAGTCGGAGAGACCTCTCACAGGATGAACTGCTTGAGGTGGATACCTGGGAACAGACGGTGCACAGGATTTTCTCTGCCCGCTCCGAAAACGTGCTTCTAGAGTTCACGGCAACAGTTGATCTTGACCACGCCGCGATTCGACGGAAATACGAAGACAAGATTCTCTACCAATACTCGCTGAAAGAGTTTCGCGAAGATGGCTATTCCAAAGAGGTCAAGGTGCTCGAAGCCGACCTGGCCCCGATGGAGCGCGCATTGCATGCTGTAGTATTGAGCCAGTATCGCCGCAAAGTGGCGGAGAAATGTGGCCTGGCAATCAAACCAGTCCTGCTTATGAAGTCCCGCACCATCAGAGAATCAGAAGCTTTTGAAGCTGCATTCCATACAGGAATTGCGGGCCTAGATGCAGCCGGGTTGGAAACGCTGAAGAAGGTCGCAAGTGGTGTTGTGCAAAAAGCCTTCGCCTACTTCGAAGCCCAGAACATCAGTCTCGAAGACCTCGCCATCGAGCTACGCCAGGACTTTGATGAGAACCGTACGGTCATTATCAATTCGAAAGAAGATAGCGAAAAGAAACAACTGCTCGTCAACTCACTCGAAGACAAAACCAACGAAATCCGCGTTGTGTTTACAGTGAACATGCTCAACGAAGGATGGGACGTTCTGAACCTTTTCGATATTGTGCGCCTATACGATACACGTGATGCCAGGCTCGGGATTCCCGGCAAGACGACGATGTCCGAAGCTCAGTTGATCGGACGCGGGGCACGGTACTTTCCTTTCCAACTCGATGACAGCCAGATTCGCGACAAACGTAAGTACGATGATGACATCGGGAGCGAAATGCGCGTGCTGGAAGAACTATACTACCACAGCGCACACAACCCACGTTATATCGACGAACTGCACAAGGCTTTGGTGCAGACGGGCATTGTTGCTCCACGAACAAGAACAGTCACCATGCGCGTTAAGGATGGCTTCAAGGCAAGTACTTTCTGGGACAATGGCGTGATCTTTGTGAATAAGCGCATCCGCAACGAGCGCACAGACATCTTTGGCTTCGACAATATCGCAATAACCAAACGCCGCCAATACCAGTTACAGACCGGATTTGAGCGCGAGGACCTGCTTCTGGAAGACCAGACTGTGAAGACAGGGGCAATGGTAACTCAAGGCATCAAACTGTCTGAACTCGGCGAGAGCGTTGTCCGTACAGCGCTGCAGCGTTTGCACTTCTTCGAATTCTGTAATATCAAGCGATACTTTCCACACCTGGCGTCGATTCATGATTTTGTGGTGAGCGCTGATTACCTTGGGAGCGTGGTAATAGATGTGACCGGCAATGATCAACAGATCAAGTCGCTCTCGCAGGAACAGAAACTGGCGATGGCTCTGGCCACGCTCGATCAGGTTTCCAGAGAAATCCAAACAGGCACGCCCGATTACCGTGGCACAAAGGTCTTTGAACCAATTGGCATCAAGTATTGCGTCAAAGATAAGACCCTGCAGATTTCTGTGGCTGAAGACGGAGAGCAGGAACGCGGTATAGGCATGAATGAGACCAGCAATGCTTTGCTCCATCTGGATCTGCGGCACGAAGTGTGGTATGTCTACGACGAGAACTACGGCACTTCTGAGGAAAAACACTTCGTGCGTTTCTTGCACGGCATGATTGAAAAACTGCGAAGCCGTTTCGCTGACATCTATCTCATCCGAAACGAAAAGCTCTTTGCAATCTACCGTTTCCAGGATGGCGCTACTGTTGAGCCGGATTTTGTGCTGTTTGCGGTGGAAAAGGGATCAGGCAAGCCCGAGATATACCAATTGTTCATCGAGTCTAAAGGGCAGCACCTTATGCTAACGGATAAGTGGAAAGAGACCTTCCTGCGGGAGATCGAGGCGGAGTTCAAGATAGAGCCTCTTTACGAGGACAGGGAGTTCAGGATGTTAGGCATGCCCTTCTACAACGAAAATCTTACAAAGACGGAGTTCGAGACTGAATTCGTTCGTGTTCTTCTCTCTGGCGGCACGCCGTCGGCCTGACGATAACGCCCCCCACGGTCTCTGATGCATCGCGGGGCCAAGACCACTGTCCATTGGGGGAACTTGTGCCACAACTTTGATGTATCTTTACATTACATTGCGGTTTCCGCGATGAGGTGATGGAACATGCAGTTCGTATACATTGACGAGAGTGGAACAGGGGAAGAACCGATCGCTGTGATGGTTGGCGTTGTTGTGGACTCTCACAGAATGCGACCAACAAAAGAGGAATGGAAGGCACTGCTCACAATCCTCAGCGGGATAGTCGGGCAAGAAATCACCGAGATTCACACCAGAGACTTCTACTCAGGGAATAGTCCTTGGCGAGAATTGGGCGGTCATCAACGAAGCTCGATAATTGATGCCGTTTTCCAGTGGCTCCGAGTAAGGAAACATGCAATTGTATACACGGCCGTCGACAAGGTAGCCTTTCAGAATGGTATTTTGAACGAGCCATATTATAGAGACATAAGGACTCTCTGGAGGTTCATGGCTCTTCACTTATCCCTATCTATTCAGAAGTACTACCAAGGTTCGCCCAGAGGAAACAATAGAACAATCAACCTGACAGGGCAGTGTGCTCTAGTCTGCGATAACGAAAACAGAGAAATGAAGAGATTCACGGACCTGCTATCGAGCGCTCCTGACTGGACTGATACGTACTATGACCGGAAACCATCGCAGTTGAGATTCAGCCAGATAGTCGATGTTCCCTACTTTGTTGACTCAAGAGACGTGGCACTAATTCAATTGGCAGACTTCATTTGCTTCTTCTTGAGACGGCATTTGGAACTAAGCATGAGTTATTCAGAACCAGCCTACAGAGACGAGGCGGAGAAAGTCGGGCGATGGGCTGCAATGATACTCGAACGAGCAATACCCAGATGCAACAGTTACCTCAGCCGAGGAAGATGCAGTTGCGCCGATTTGTTCTATCGCTACGCGCCCACAACGATTCAGCTACATAGACCGCCCTACAATTAGGCATGTCTCGCTCTTTTTGACAGCCAGCGTCTATAATCACCCCCAAACTAGAGCACATGCGAAATGAAACTTGTGGCATCACACGCAGCATGTGAAGATCCGTCTCATGGCCAAGGGGAATCATCAAAGCGCTGAGCTAAAGTTCAAGTGCGCCCTTGATGCAGCCAAAGTCAGCATGACCCTGGCCGAGTTGTCCAGCGAGTTCGGCCAGCAACCCGTTCTAGCACATTCGGTTTCCCCCAAGGTTGGGGGCCAACGCGAAAGGACCCTCCCGAAAGGTGTCAAGCCGTCGGGAGGGTCCTTTCGCGATGACGACAGTCATCACACTCCACTATTACCGCCCAAACATCCCCATGATCCAGCGCACGATGCGGGCGAAGATGTCGACAACCGGTGCAGGCTGAGTCGTCGTGCCCGTGCCGCCGCCGGCCGCAGGCGTCGCCGCAGCGGGGATCGTGATCGCCGTGAAGTCGCCCTCGGCCACGCGGTAGACGAGGCCATCGAGCAGCACCGTCACCTTCATCCCCACGGCAAAGTACTTGCCCCAATCCGGCCGCGCCGCCAGCAGGGCGAAGTAGTCAGCGCTGCCGAAGCCCACGTCCACCGTCTTCATCCCCTCGACGTACTGTGTGTCAGTCCACACACCATCACGCAGCAAAAACGTCTTGTCATCGACCGTGCGCACCTGCGCGCTCTGTGCTGCCGACGGCGCGGCGGCGCTCGTCGCATCGCGCAGTTTGGTCAGGTCCTGGCTGGCTGCAACCGCGGTCGGCGCTGCTGCCGAAGGTGCGGCCAGGCTGCGGCCCAGGCTCTCGCCGGCCTTCTGCTGGCCGCCGGGAGCAAGCACGTTCTGCCGCTCGTCAACCAGAAATGAGGTGTAAGGCGTGACAATGCCGTAGCGCAGGCCCAGGCTGACAATCTCGTCCACCAGCTCCTTGTTCGAACCGTGTAGATTGATCTGCGTCACCAGGTAGCCGATGCGGCGTGTGGCCCACAGGCGGGCGACAAAAGCCGTGTCGCTGCCCGTCTGTTGCGGGAAGGTGAGATCGCTGTAAGCGAATTGCTGGCTCTGGTTGTTGACCATACCCTTGAGCGTGATGGTCGTTGCGCCGCTTGTGCGATAGCGCCCCACCACCACAAGCTGGCTGCCCACAAACAAGTCGGGCAGCGGCGCGGGGTAGAGGTCAGCGGCCCTGATAGCGCCGAAGTCCAGGCTGATGTCGGTCAGCACGGGGCGGCTGATCGTGGCATAGAAGGTGGAGACAGGCTCCTCCAGGTTCTCGCCCGGCTTGACGTAGGCGCTGGCGCCACGCTGGTTGGCCGCCAGCGTATCGAGCATCGCCACATTGACGTCGTAGCCCACGCCAAAGGTGAAGAGGCGCACGCTGCGTGGAGCAGCCTTAGCCACGTTTTCCACGATGCGCCCGCTGTCCACCGTTCCCGTCGTGGGCAGGCCATCGGTGAGGAAGATGATCACGGTGGGACGCTCAGGGTCAACGCCTTTCATGGACTCGAGCAAAGCATCGTTGATGTTCGTGCTGCCCACAGCCTGCACGCCGTCCAGATAACGGTTGGCGGCTTCGCGCTCGCGCACACTCTGCAGCCCGTCACGCATGCGGTTGATGCTGGTGCTGAAGGTGATGATGGCAAAACGGTCGTCAGGATTGAGGCGATCGAGGATGAAGCGCAGCGCCTGCTTGGCCTGGTTGATCTTCTGTCCCTGCATGCTGCCGGAGGTATCCAGCACCAGGATGACATCCTTCGCCGCGACTTTGGCCGCGTCCATCTCGGTGCGCGGGGTTACCAGCATCAGGAAATAGCCATCCTCGCTGCCCTGGCGATAGGTGATCAGGCTGGCGCCCATGTCGCCCTGGGCCAGGCCATAGTACAGCACGAAATCCTTGTCGGGGCGGATATTGGCGGCTTCAAAGCTGGCATCGGCGGAGAAATCGCCCTTGCGCGCGACGGCGACATCGTGGCTCGACGAGTAGACGGCCTTGATCGCCTCTTTGCCGGTGATCGTCACGTGGATAGACAACTGCTGCAGCGGGCGAGGCGAGAGCTTCTCGGTCGAGAGCGGGTAGACATAGCGCACCAGGTTGCTCTCGCGCCCCAGCACCTGAGTGTACTCGATCTGCACGCGGCGCTCGGCTTTGGCTGGAATGGGGTAGACGCTGGCCTGGAATGCGCCGCGGCCGACGTATTCGAGCAGCGCCGGGTCGCGCTGCCTGCGCACCGTCTCTTCATAGATGCGGCGAGCTTCCTCTTTGTTGAGGATCCTACCCTCCATCTTCTTGCCGTCGACGTACATGCTGAAATTGGAGACGGTGGCATCGCCGGGCAAGGGGAAGATATATGTCCCCTCCATTTCACGGTCAAAGTCGTTGACAAAAACCTGGTCAACTCTGGTCTGCGCCACCTGGCCGTTGATTGTCACCTCGACACGAAGGTACTTGACGGAGAGGAAGGATGGCAGGAGCAGCGGCATTGGCGCGACCGTGGGCCGGGGATTGGAGACCGGCATGGTGGGACGCGGCTCAGGCTCGGGCGGGTTGACAATGATGACGCCGTCGGCCCGGGCCTCAGCGCCGCTCAGCGCGAACAGACACACGACGATGAACAGAGCAACGAGAAGATGCAGTTTCATGGCGACCTCCTGCGATCAGTACATCAGGCAGGCTTCTGGCCTGCCGGCGCTCGATACGTATCCGGTTCACCTACAAGGACGCCACGAGAGCGCGGAAAGTTCCCCCCTAGACCAGGAAACCCCCGCGGTCTCAGAGACCGCGGGGGTTTGTCTTAGCGCCTGCCGGGGCAGGTTCTGCGCCCACCCCGGCGTTTGTTGGCCTTGGACTACGGGTTCACGTACTGGATGGTCAGCGATGGCCGCAGCGGAGTATACGGATACTGAGACGATGCGAAGCTGTACGCAACCATCACATCGCCACCAACATACTTCATGGTCACGCCATTGTTGGAATCGCCATTCACCCAGTTCTGCACAACACTCGGGATGGTGAAGGTGAACCACTGGCCAGGATTCATGAGATCCAGACTTGGTCCGGTGAATGCCAGGAGCGGCTTCAGCCACTGTGTCGTTGCCGGCGTCAGTGAGCGATCCGTCGCTCCATTGGCGCCTGCTTTCTCCCACAGGTTAGCAGCAGACAGTGCCGAGGTGCTTGCCTGCATCCACGTTGCCTGCAAGGCGTTCCATGGACGCAGCACCTGGAAGATGCCGACCTTCGTGGGGCCGACATTGGAGCTGGCGTAGGAGTACATCTTCAGATCAGCCTTCTTGATTGTCGCTCCAGCGGGCAGCGACGCCACGTCGAACTTCAGCAGAGGCGCCTGCACATCAGCAGCACGAACCACCAGGCGGGTATCATTGCCAAAGTTGACGGTCGGCCGCCACTGATCCAGGAAGGTATCAGCCATGACGTTCAGGGTGATCACTGGCTGAGGCACAACTGTTGTCGTGGCAGTTGCTCCCGCCTCGACCTTGAAGCGCGCATCCTTGAATGCGGCGGTGTTGACGATGTGCGTGCCCACAGCCGTATCCTCGTTGATCATGACCTTGAACGAGATCGTGTGCTCAGCGCCGACCGCCACTGCGCCGCTCCACGTGATGGACTTGGTGGCAGCGTCGGACACAGCGCCGCCCGTCGCAGAACCAGCGACGTAGCTCGTGCCGGCCGGGATCGGGTCACTGATCGAGGCATTGGTTGCTGCCGTCGTGCCGGTGTTCTTGATCGTCAACGTGTAGGTCACTTTCTCTTCCGGCGACGCAGTCGGCTTGTTCACCGTCTTTGACGAGGTGGACAGATCGGGCCTGGCGGGCACGATCGTCAGAACTTGCGACGTGACTGCCTTGTGGCCAAAGGAGTCCATGACCTCAACATAGACAGTGTAGGCGCCGGGCATGGTATAGCCGTGCGGAGCGACGGGCTTTGCGGTCGTCACGATCTTTGTACCATCGCCGAAATCCCAGCGATAGTACTCGATCTTGTTGGCAAAGCCTGTGCTCGTGGTCACAACACTGGTGGCTGCCGAGACAGTAACGGTGACCGGGCCGCCTGGCAGGGCGGCGTTCGAAGCGGGCGATGTGATCTGCACCGTCACCTCGTCATCCAGCCAGGCAAGCAGACGGTCGAGCAACTGCTCACGGGTGTTGAAGCCAGTATTGTTGTTGACGCCTTCCAGACCGAAGGAGAGCCACTCGGTGCGATAGCCCAGCGGCGTCCATTCAGCCGTCTTCTTGACCCGCTCGATGGTGGGCTCAGACGACATGCGGGCGCCGACCTGGCCATCGGCCAGGGTCGCCTTGGATGGCGCAGCAAAGAGGATAGGCAGAGCGTCGACGTCGCTGTAGCGCCTGGCTGAGATTTCGTCCACCGACGCCTGGTTGCCAGCGCCGTCGCCGGCCGTGCTGATGTCATAGTTCTGCCCGGCCAGGTAGGTGCTGAAGTACATGTCACCCTTCATGGCAGGAACCGGAGCTCCGTCAGGGAAGATCGAATCCTGAACAAAGCTGGCGCCAAAAAACAGCTCAGGATTGAGCGAGACACCGTAGTTGTCTCTGAGCAACTGATCGAGGAAGCCGATGTCCTGGCCGGTGATCAGCATCTTGCCGCCGCTGGACAGGTAGTTGCGCAGAGAGTTGCCATAGCCGCTCAAGTTGCTGCACGTGGCAGCATCGCCGGTGAAGTAGACAACCTTGGAGTAGCGACGCAACTGGTTGAAGTCGATGGCATAGCTCGGGGGCGTGACTTCCCAGACCTTGTAGGTCAGGCCCAGAGCCGTCAGTGTGCGCGTGTAGAAGCCTGTGTAATCGGGGCCACAGCCATCGGCGCTGTTGTCGTCGTCGATGAGGAGCACATCGGCGGGGCCAAGGTCAGCCACGCGCCGCGCCCAGTATGGGATGTGCAGCGTATGGTTGGTGGTGCCGTCGGTCAGATAGATGGCGCCATAGGCAGCGCCAGCAGCAGTGACCGGCAGAACCACGTCGAAGGACGCCGTGCCGTTCGCAGGAACGGTGATGCTGGCCGGGGCAGTCGCAGCGCCGCCCGCGGATGCAACGACAGTCACGGTGTAGGCGCCGCCTACTCCAGACACGTCACTGGCCGTCACTGACTTGGTGTAGCTGTTGCCCACCACGGTCAGGCCAAAGCTCACGCTGGGCTTGTCGAAAGTCAGGCCAGGGTCATTCGGGTGCGCGAGACTGAGGCGTCCGGCGCCACGCACTGTGGGATCTTTGCCCAGAGTAGAAACCTCAAGGCTCGTGCTCATCAGGGCGCTCTTGATCTGCGCCGGCGTCCAGGTCGGATGGAGCTGCTTCAACAGAGCAGAGGCGCCCGTCACGTGCGGGGCGGCCATGCTGGTGCCCTGATAGAAGTCGAAGCCCGTCCCGTAGGACACACCCGAGAGGATGTTGACGCCGGGGGCCACGATGTCGGGCTTCAGGTCCAATTCTGGGGTGGGGCCCTGGCTGCTGAACGATGCGACGGTGTCCGGGGCATCGCTATAGACAACAGACGCCGGGCCGTTGATGGTGAAGGTGGCTGTTGCGCCGGCAGCCTTCACCGCAGTAAGGAAGGCCTTGATGTTCTGGCCATCGGTCAGAGACACATGGGCCGTGGGGATGACGGGAACGATGAACGGCAGCGTGCTTGCGCCGCCTGGAACGTTGCGGATGATCACACCCAGGGCGCCGCCCGCGGCAGCGTTTTCCGCCTTGTCAACCAGGGCGCAGACGCCGCGCTTGACCACAACGATCTTGCCTGCAACCAGGGAAGCAGGTAGTGGCCCCAATCCGCCGTTGGCCGGCTTGCAGGCGATCGGATCGGCGTAGCCTTCCACTTCAAGGTCGACCGTCGCGGCGGTGATGGGGATCTGGATAAGCGAGCGGCCAGCGATGTTCGTGACAGTCACCGGGATCGTCACAGCCGGCGGGGTCACAGCCGTCGCGCCCAGGGTGGTGACGAAGGTACGGCTGGTGGTGCTGGCGCCAACGGTGATGAACTTATCGCCCAGGCCTGGCGAGCCAACGGTGGCTGAGCCTGGCCCGGAGTTGCCGGCCGAGAAGACAACCGTCACACCGGCGTCGACAGCAGCGGAATAGGCCTCAATCTCAGGATCCTGTCCAGCCTTGGAAATTGCCGTGCCGCCCCAGGAGTTGTTGACCACATCGGCGCCATCTTTGACCACGTCTTCAATGGCGGCGAGGAGTTCTGGAGTCCAGGCGCTTGCCGAGCCGGTGATGCTCGTGTAGAAAACACGATACACCATCAGTTGGGCCTTGGGTGCAACGCCGCTCATCTCAAGCCCGCTATAGGCAGACACCGTGCCATAGTTACAGGCGATGGTACCGGCTGTATGCGTGCCATGACCAGACTCGATATCATCTTCTGGCGTCGGCGCATACAGGGGTGGATCATCAGCGCGGAAGTAGGCGCGAGCGGCGATGATCTTGGGGTTGACAAACACATCATAGCCGGCGCCAAACTTGGGGAAGCTGGCCGGGTAGGTATAGCCAGCCGGGTCAAAGCAGGGATGGCTATAGGTGATGCCGGTATCGATGTCGGCAATCTTCAACCCGGCGCCGGCATTGCTGTGACCACCCACAGTGGCCCACAGCCCGGAATCGATCCAGTCGTTGCCGCCGACCGTGCCGCTGCCGGCGCCGATCAAGGGCAGGCTGGTATCCATGTCCAGCTTGAATTCGCGCTCGATCGTGACGGACTTGACGGCAGCGATCTTGCGGATGGCATCGATCTTGCCCGCGGGGACCTGCGCCGCCACACCGTTGAAGACGACCTGATAGGCGTAGTCAACGCGGGCGTTTGGAACAACTTTAGCCAGGTCTGCACGCAAGACAGACTGCTTGCCTGTCAGGTAGGAGAGGTAGGACGTGCTGGCAGGAGAGCTCACATCGAGCCTGGCAGAACCGATGGCGCTGGGTGATGTGGCGCTCAGCCCGGCTTTGCCGCCGCGGTAGGACGCCAGGGGAGCGTCCACAAGCTGAATGACCACACGGACGACCCTCTTTGCATCGAGCTGAGAGGCATCGAGCTGCGACGCCGCTGCGGGGGAGGTTGCTGCGGGGGCCGCATCAACAGCCACGGGGCTCTTGCCGGCTGCGCCTGGCGCAGGGGCAGCTCCGGCTGCCGACACGCCAACGAGAGAGAGCAACAGCGCAATCAGGGTGACCACGTGGAGGAGCATGGACAAACGCGACTTTCGGTACATTTCTCGTTTCCTCCTCAATAATTGACGCCTGTACGCACAAATGGACGCCTGTACTCACATGTCAGAGCACGCCGTCGACAGTGTTGGCCGGGTAAACCAACCGACCGGGAGATCACCTCCTTGAATCAGGACTATCCAGGAGCGATGAGTGACATGCAACGTCGCAAGGGGAATTAAACGAAAAGACGCCGGAGACGTGGCTCTTTCCCGGAGAAGGGGGTATCCAATTCATAGACGACAGCGTTTGTCTTTGTGACATATCGAGACCCGCAGTCATATAAATAAATGGGACGGTTATATTATAGCCCCCTCGTCCTGCTATGTCAAGAGATGCAGAACACAGTGTAGATTGCTCTGTTCGCCATCTTAAGGTTGCAGGCCTGGCAAGCGGTCGTCACGTTGACATGTATCTCCTGGGTGCATATAATCGCGCTACATCACAGTCCTGCATGTTATCCAGTTGTCGACCCACCATACAGAGGCTGCATGTCTGCCCGCTTGCCCCATAACGCCGTAGGAGGCGCACAATGAAAAGTCCTGCTGCACGGGTCTTCGTGGCGCTCACCGTCGTGTCGCTGCTCGTCTCGTTGCTCCCCGCGCCAGCCCTGGCAGAGCCGCCAGTCCCACAGAGCGCGCCCAGAGTAGAAAGCGCCAGCGACGCCTACCTCAACAAGATCAGCCCCGACCTGCGCCCGTCTGCCCTGCAGGGCAGCGCTGCCAAGGTGCATGTCATGATCCTGGCTCAAGCTGGAACCGAGTGGCAGGGGCTGCTTGAGTACCCTCTCACGCGGCGGATCGACTTCGGCGGCATCCACATCACATCGGGCTGGGCTACTCCGGC
Organism: uncultured Ktedonobacterales bacterium; assembly: GCA_964402955.1. Lineage (GTDB taxonomy): Bacteria > Chloroflexota > DTOL01 > DTOL01 > DAOUCN01 > CAYOEZ01. Next base: position 46,130 of record CAYOEZ010000005.1, read on the forward strand.
CGCGCTGATCAAGATCGCCAGCCTGTCCGGTGTCGAGGCGATCATGAGCATGGGCAAAGCCATCACGCCGCCGCCGGAAGACCACGACACGCCACGGCCAGCGCTCGATCGTGCGGCCAGAGGCAAGATGCAGACAGGCGCTTCCACCCTACCCGCCACAGGGCGGGCGCTCACGACCTGGAAGGGCCGCGACATCGTGGGCGCCAGCGCAGCCAACGCCAATGGCTTCGACGGGCGAGGCGTTATCGTCAGTGTCAACGACACCGGTGTGGACTTTGGCCACCCCGATCTGCAGGGCACGCAGGCCCGCGATAGCAACCCCGCGTCGCCGTACTACGGCTGGCCCCTGGTTGCTGACGCAGACTCCATCACGGCCTACCGGGAAACAGGCAGCGCAGCCGGCACGCTCTATGCCAACACAACAAACGCCTTCACCATCACCACCAGCGCGGCCACGGCGAGCGTGGACATCTTTGACGGCGCGTCGACGTACACGATCGTCTTCTCCAATACCAGCAAGAGCGGCGTCTACCACTATGGCAGGCACCCTGACTACTCGCTGGGCTATCTGGATCCCAACAGCGGCGCTCCCATCTCACCACTGGTTCTTGTGGCCGATGAGGACAGCGCCGGCGTCTACGATACGGTCTACGTGGACCTGGGCGATGGCTCTGCGCTAACCTACGACTTCACCACAGTTCGCCCGGCGCGCAAGGGCAGCGAAGAGGTGTGGAGCGACCTGACAGGCGATGGCGTCGCCGATGTTTCCGGCGGCATGCTCTACTGGATCGCTGATGGCGCGCACTGGATGCCGGGCACAGAGGCGCTCTACAATATGAGCGGCCTCACTCCCCCCGTTTCCGCCAGCCTGGTGGCATTCTTCGGCGACTTCAACGGCCAATCGCACGGCACCGCCGTTGCCTCACAGATTGCCGCGCAGGGCGTTATCAACAGCCAGTTTGGCCAGACCGCCAACATCCCCAATCTGCCTGGCGTAACCGTGGATGGCAAGGTGGCTGGCGGCGTCGTACGCGGTATGGCGCCCAGAGCGAAGATTTTCGGCGGCTACAGCGGCAATTATGACAACTGGATCATTGCCGCGCTCGGCTATGACGGACAAGCGGGCACCGGCGACGATGCCCAGATTATCACCAACAGTTGGGGTTATCTCAACATCTGGCCGGGATGGGACGAACGCTCACGCCTGGCGACATACGTCGTGCGCTACGTCAATCCCTTGACGACCATTATAGCCGCGTCCGGCAATGGCGGCTACGGATACGGCGTCATGAATACCAACGGCGCCTCCAGCAGCATCCTGACCGTGGGCGCGAGCACCGAGTTTGGAGCGACCGATGTCAACGCCATCATCAGCGATACCAGCCAGATCACGTTCGACGACGTCATCCCTTATAGCAATCGCGGACCCAACGGTCTCGGCCAGATCAAGCCGCAGGTGCTGTGCATCGGCAACTCGGCGACCGGCGCGGCGCCGCTCAACCTCTCCTTCAGTCCCATGACCCACTTCTACGATGGACAGACGGCCTGGGAGCAGTTTGGCGGCACCAGCCAGGCCGCGCCCATGTGTGCGGGTGTGCTGGCCACCGTGCAACAAGCCTACAAGGCCCGCACGGGCCAGTGGCCGACGTACCAACAGTCCGCTGCCCTGCTCATGAACGGCGCAGACAACATCTACTACGATGTGCTGACCCAGGGCGCCGGCCGCGCCAACGCCGATCGCTCGACGAAGATCGCCGCCGGCCTGGCAGGCGCATCTGTCAGCCCGTCGCAGTGGAACGCCGGTGACTACCGCGGGCAGACCTACGAAGCGTTCGCCCACATCATGTTTCCGGGTACAACGAGTAGCCAGGCTTTCAGTGTCGCCAACGGCAGCGCTGCCAGCCCCGTCTCCATGACCGTAACGGGCAAATACCTGGTCAAGATCAGCGAGGTCATCACCAACCTGACCACGCTACCGGTCAGCCAGGAGAGCGTGTACAACATCCGCAAACCGGATTACCTGTGGCGCATCGACCAGATGATCCCGCAAGACACCGTCCTGATGGAGATCAATGTCGCCTCTCCCTACGCACAGTACAGCTTTGGCGACCCGGGCAGCGCCGCCAGCCAGCAAGCACGCGGCGACAATGACTTCTATGCCCACGTCTACGATTGGACAGACTGGAATGGCAACAGCACTCTGTGGACCGACAACAATAGCAATGGCGTGGTTGATGCGGGAGAGCTTGACGAGCCGGCAACGAACCCTCTGACCGGCGAGGTTGACAATCGTGTGTCACTGGAGATGAATGCGTTCAACAATAGCTTCATCTCCACCAACGACGACCAGGTGCGCGTGCAGCGGCCTCTGCAGCGTATGACAGACGGCCTCTGGCTGGGTCTGATCCACCGCGTGCGCAACGCGGCGCAACCAACGACCACGCTGCAGATCCGCTACAGCTTCTACAAGTTTATAGACTGGCCCTGGCTGACCCCCAGCGTGACGACCCTGGTTGCGCCGCCGAGCAGCACGGTCTCCTTCACGGCCACGTTGCGCGTGCCGGCCGATACCAAGATCGGCATCTACGAGGGGGAGCTTGTCGTGAGCGATCGCAGCAAGGGGAGCACAGTCGACACGATTGTTCCCGTCGTCGTTAACGTAGCGGCATCCGGCGCCACCTTCAGTTACAGCAATCCCAATGGCTCCAACCAGATTCTCGACAATGGCCGCGTCTATGGCGGCTACGACTGGCGCGGTAACGGCTGGTATGCCCAGGGCGACTGGCGCATCTTCTTCACCGATGTGCCAGACACGACTCCGATTGCGGCCAACAGCCGTTTCCTGGTCCAGGCATCGTGGGTGTATACCCCCACCGACATCGACATCCTGGCCTATGGCCCGGCCGCACACGAAACAACCAACCAGATCTCGACGTCGATCGTTGGCCCCTACAACCTGGCGCCCACGGGCAGCAGCCCCAGTACCGTACACTCGACCGGCACAGGCAGCGCCTACACCTTCCGCACATCGAGCGGCGCAGCGCGCGAGATGATCACCGCCAGGCTACAGACCGGACTGAATGAGTTTATGTTCCACAACGTCCTCTATAATGGTCCCGCCAGCGGTGAGCCATACACGTTCACAGTGGGCACGGCGGGCGTCAGTCCAGCCAGCATATCCACGCTCACAACCGCCCGCACCCTGGCCATTCCCATGACATTCGTCGCATCGGTCGATATGCCGGACGGCCTGCAAGGCATGGCATTCGGTCTCTCGGCTCCGCAGGTGTACAACGACCAATACGTTAACACTGACGCCAGCAACACCTACACCTTCCAGGTTAACCACGCCGGGCTGCTGACAGTGCAGACCGAGGCAATCTCTAGCGTCGCCGGCTATGACCTCGACCTGTTCCTGGAGCAGCATTCAAGCGCGGGCTGGATCTGGGTCGGGCAATCGAGCGGCGCCAGCGCCGATGAGATGATACAGGTGCAGCTTCCGAGCGACGGCCAGTATCGAGCAACCGTCTTCGGCTACAATGTTCCGGGGCCAGGCTCGACGTACAGGATGACCATCGATGCCGTCCAGGGCACAGATGTCACCATTACTGGCCTGCCCGTCGGGACCATCTCTGCCGGCGCGACCGTAAGTTTCACAGCCAACCTGCGCAACATGACATGGAAAGGCATGCGCAAAGGCATCGTTTTCGTTGGCCCCACCGGGTCGCCCACCACCTTCTCCGTACCCATCACCGTGACACGGCCAGTCGCAACGATCAGTCTGCCGGTGATTGTCAAGAACGTACCGGCCACGCCGTAACTGGCTGCTGTTTCCTGGTTGATCTTTCCTTGACAGGCCAAGATGGCTGTCGTATACTGCCGGCAGGCTAATCGTCCAGGACATGTGCAGCCGATAGCGGGGATCGGCCCGAATACTTTGCGATGTAGCACAGGTGATAATTCGTCGCTTACAATTCCCCTTCCGCCCCTGGACATGCAGCGGCAGATCGTGGCGGAACTGGACGGCTATCGTAAGACCATCGACGGCGCCAAGCAGGTCATCTCCAACTACAAGCCGACGATAAAGATCGATTCGAGAACAAGATCCAGGACAAGCTTGCTGAGGTGTGGGGAGAGGAAGATGCCGGCGAACACGAATGAGCAAGACTTTGCCCGTTGGGCCGCTGCTGAGGAAGGGCAGTTTTTCGAGCGTAAATCGGCCTGGGATCGCTCCGGCGCACAGCCCAGGTTGCGCAAGGCGAAAGATATCGCCTACGACATTGCTGAAACGCTGAGCGCGATGGCCAACGCCGACGGCGGCGAGTTAGTCGTGGGCATGGAAAACGACGCTTCGATCAGCGGCGTCGGCCTGCCTGCGGACAAGATCAAGCTACTGCTGGGGATGCCGAACGACCGGAACTATGTCTCACCATCTCTGCCATGCCAGGCCAGGGAGGTTCTCACCCCTGATGGTTTGCGTCTGCTCCACTTCGACGTGGACTGGAGCCCGGATGTTCACCAACTGGCAGACAGCCGTTACTTGCTGAGGGTGGACGACCGCAATTCGCCTTTCCCGGCGCATCAGATCGCCGCGTTGAAGGCTGCCAAGGCGCAGGGTCTTTTGGAGCGGTCGTTCCCAGCCGGGGCGAGAATGGCTGATTTGGATCTCGATCTGGTGAGCGAATGGTTCGGGCCGATCTGGCCCAACCTGTCTAGCGAGGACGCTCTGCGTCGCTACGGTCTGGTCGCCGGTCGCAACGGACACTCCGTGCCCACATTGGCTGCGCTCTTGCTCTTTGGTCGCGAGCCGGCGCACTGGCATCCGCGCTGCGGCATAGATTTCGTGCGATGGGAGGGGACCGAGCGCCGTCACGGCGCAGAGCTGAACATCACCAAACGCATTCGCATTGAAGCGCCGCTGGCCGTGCTCATCAAGATGGCCCGCGAGGCCATCCAGCCCTTCATACGGGAACGGCAGCAACTCCACGACCTTTTCTTTGCCGAGAAGGTAGAATACCCAACCTTCGTCTGGCAGGAAGCGATCGTCAACGCGGTGGCGCACCGCGACTATAGCCTGCAGGGCGCGCCCATTGAAGTCTGGATGTTCGATGATCGGATGGAGGTCCGCAGCCCCGGCTTGCCCCCTGCGCCTGTGACAGTTGAGGCGCTTAACCGTCGAGAGCGCGTACACCTGTCCCGTAATCCGCTCCTCGTGCGGACACTGACTGACCTTCAGTACATGCGTGATCTGGGCGAGGGTATTCCGCGTATGTTTGACGAGATGGATCGGTCGGGCTGTTATCCACCACGATTTGAGGTTATCGGCGGCTTTGTCTTCCAGGTGACCTTGCGTAACGAGCCGATCTACGACCGAGGTACACTGGAGTGGCTCAGCAAGTTTGAGGGTGTTGATTTGTCTGGCGACCAGAAGAGAATGCTAGCCCACGCCTACACTCACAGCAATCGCTTCACCAACCACGACTACCAGAAGGTGAGCAGAACCGACATCTATGGAGCGTCCAACGCCATCAAGGACATGATTCGCAAGGGGGTTGCACGCTCGACAGGCAAGGGGAGCCGGGTGTACGAAGTTCGTGAACCTCTGAAGGTGACTTCAGCAATGCCTGCCGCATTTGCGCGCCTGCTGCCCACGTTGCAGCGCGAGCACGGGGTGACAAATAGCGATGTTCGGGAGGTCTTGGGCTTATTGAGAGGCTCGGCGCTCCGCCTCCTTAAGGAGTGGGTTGCCGCCGGTTGGCTCGAAGCGCCACGAAAAACGCGGGGGCTAGGTGCTATCTACACGCCCGGAGCCAGGCTATTGCATCAGTCCCAGATTGCATCGTACGCCACTGGGAGTGATGCAATGGCTTCTGGAGGTGGTGCAATTCAGACATGAAATCCACTAAAGACATGCCCGAACATGCACGTCCCCGAGAGAAGCTGCAAGAGCAGGGCGCAGCGGCGTTGACCGACGAGGAATTGGTGGCGGCTATTCTGGGCGCAGGCACGGCCAGTGTGGACGTGCGCACCATTGCCCGCCAGGTGGCAACCCGCATCCGCGAGCAGCGGGCCGCTCTGACGCTCGATCACCTGCTTGGGATGCCAGGCGTGGGATTGGCAAAGGCTGCCCAAATCCTCTCGGCCTTTGAGTTGGCGCGCCGCTACCTCAATAAAGACACGGTCAAGATCGTCACCGCGGCCGACGTTCTCCCCCTCGTCGCCGACATCGCCAGCAAGCAGCAGGAGTACTTTGTCTGCATCTCGCTCAACGGCGCCAACGAGGTCATCACCAAACGCATTGTGACCATCGGACTGCTAGACAGCAGCCCCGTACACCCACGCGAAGTCTTTGCCGATGTCATCGCCGATCGCGCCGCGGTGGTGATCTTCGCCCACAACCACCCCTCCGGCGACGCGCAGCCAAGCGACGCCGACCTGAGCGCGCACCGGCAGTTGAGCGAGGCGGCCACTATCCTCGGTCTGAGCGTGCTCGATCACATCATCGTGACGCGCAAGGGCTACGTCAGCTTCCAGGAGGCCAACATCATGCGGGGGTGATCGCTGTTCTTGGTGGTGTGGTCACAGTTGATGGCAGCGCGGGTGTTTTAGGGCAGCAGACTCCCCACAATCCTCGCCAGCGTGGGGGGGTGGAGCAGCATGTTGGTGTAAGCGGCGTTCGCCATCGGGCAGGCGCACTCCTTACGGTAGATGCTGCCGCGTAGCTTATCCATTGCCGGGCTGAACCACACTTCCTTGAAGTCGTAGCCCGCGTCGCGCAGGTTGCCCACTGATTCGGCGCGCACGCAGCAACTCCACAGGTCGCCGTTGGGCGCAATCTGGCACGAGGCCCAGCCGGCGTGGCAGGGGATGATCTGGCGCTGCTCACGCAGGACGCGCTCGGTCATCTGGTAATACTGGCGGCGGAAAGCCTGGGTGACGCCCGCCAGCCCCTTGTAGCGCCTGTCTTTCGTCTTCTCGATCAGAAAATCGGCCACCGGCGCGTATTCGTCAGCCGTCGGCGTGATCTGCCAGCCCACGGTCGCCAACTCCACCCGCTCCTCAGCCACCTCAGTGATGTACGAATCGGGCTGCAGCGCCTGCAGGCCCTCGTAGATGGCAGGAATCTCCTGAAAGTTAAACTTGGAGACCACCGTATGCAGCGAGAGGCGCAGGTTGGGGTGCTTGATCTCCTTCAATGCGTTCCAGGTCTCCAGCGCCTTGTGCCAGTTGCCGGGCACGCCGCGAATGCGGTCGTGCTTCTCGCCCAGTTGATCGAGCGAGAGATTGACGCCAAGCTGTGATGTGGGCGCGGCGTCGAGAATCTCGCGCACGCGCTGCGGCACGATCTTGGGCAGCAGGCCATTGGTGGGAATAGTCAGAATAGACGGGCGGCATTCCTCCCAGGCCACACGGATCATGTCGACCAGGTCGCGGCGCATGAACGGCTCGCCGCCGGTAAAGGTCAGATAATATGGCGCATGGCCGATGCTGTGGAAGATGCGCCGCCACTCGTCAACGGTCAGGTCATCGTTGGGCTTGCGCCAGACGTCACAGGTGGCGCAGCGCGAGTTGCAACGATAGGAGACCGAGACGACAACGCTCAGCGGCATCATCCTGGGCCAGCCGAAGCGGCGATAGAGATAGAATAGCGGCAGGCGGGCCAGCAGACCGGGACCGTTCATACATACCCTCATGGCGATCTTCGTTGACTTTGCCGAACGGCGGTGATACAATGTCTCCCGTCCGTACAGCATTGCCAACGCGGGGATTGGGGAGATAAAGGTGGATCAGCTAGCTGCACTTGAAGTCGTCCTGGATGAGATAGATGTAGTCGAAGCCACAGCAGAACAGATGAAACCCATTAGCATCGGGTACCAACGAACATGCGCCTGTGAACCCAAGCGGCTGAACTGCTCAACAGCCAAGGATTGGCTAAAGGCTCAACTTGGTGTCTGGCAATTCAGCTACGAAGGCCGCGATATCAGGGACAAGTCCCTTCACCCAGCAACCTTCCCGATCTCTCTGGCCTCCAAACTTATCTCCCTCTTTTCCCACGAGGGCGAGCTCGTGTTGGACCCGTTCGTCGGCAGTGGGACGACCCTAGTTGCCGCGCGCGATTTACATCGGAATGCGATTGGATTTGACCTTCAGCAGGCGTATGTTGACTTATGTCTACAACGTCTGGCTCAGATCCCCTTGTTTGGTGACAGCAAGCAGTTGGCAATCTGCGATGACGCTCGCCAAATAGCGACCTACTTGCAGCCAGAGACAGTCTCGTTGATCGTTACCTCACCTCCGTATGCGAACCTCCTGAATCGACAAAGACTCAACAAGAGCCGCCGTGTTCGCAAGAATGAGCAATACCTCAAGGTGGAGCAGTATTCTCAGGACACTCGTGACATTGGCACACTTGCGCTTGATGACTATACGAAGGCGATAAGCGAGATATTCCGAGATCTTCTTCCCTTGCTGAAACCGCATGGGCACTGTGTAATCAACGTGCCAGATTTCTGGTGGGAAAACCAACGCATCACTGTCCACATTTCAGTCGTCGAGGCACTACGAAGTATGGGATATGAATTGCGAAATACCATCATCTGGGATCGAACGAATATTGTGAACAAGGTCGGCATTTTCGGTTGGCCGTCCAACTACATCACAATGGGGACCACCTTCGAATATCTACTGGATTTTTGGAGGCCTCAATGACAACATACCACCAAGAGAATCTACTCGTCAGCCTGGGCGACACATCGCCGCTCTATTTCTCGCAGGTTGCGGGTAGTCCCTGGGACAACGTTTATTGGTTTGCACGGATGCTCATAGCTGCAGACAAGTATGGTGGGGTTGGAACTGACACCACCACCCTTAGTCAATTGACATCCAGCGTGAGAACCGTGTTGACATCTGTGGCTACCCGAGATGACGCGACTTCAGCACAAGTAGCGATGGAAACCATACGCCAGGTCCTAATCCGGCGCTGGGGATCAACCAAGAAGGCTGGCCCGGTGGCGCAACTGTGCGATGATCTCGCAGAAAAGCTCCTCTCCCTCATAGATGTCCGAGTGTTTCTGCTAACGTGCGAGCAGGTCGTTATCCCCATCTCACACGCCCTTTCCGAGATCCCAAGTGACGATAGCGTTTTTGCGCAGTCGATTGTAGGCGCCCTACTGACAACAGAACAGGAAGCCGGACTACCAACCGTCATTAATCTATGGGACGACCTTGGTTCACATGGTTGCATGAGCGCCGAGAGAGTCCAGATTGTGCAAGCATTTGGTATGCTGAGACAGCACCTAGCGAGCTTGCGCCTAACCGATACCGACGAAAACCTGATCCTAACAGCCTTCTGTCAGGAATTTGAACGGCGTGTTGGTCAGCAACGAAAAGGCCGCGCAGGGCGAAGTGTAGAAAGCGTTACCACGCTCATACTTGACCATTTTCGACTAGGACCAACCAGCAATGCCCCCGAGCACTTCACAACTGGACTAGAAATCGACAGATGGGTACGCGGACGAGACGGCTGGTACATAGGCATTTCGTGTAAGAGAACCCTCAGAGAGCGGTGGAAGCAGGCATACACAACAGACATTAACCTACTGAACAGGCATCAGATTCGGGCTCTCTGGCACGTCTTGACATTCGATACAGACTTGTCAGACGAGAAGTTGACCGAGATGGGAAGCTACCACGCAGTGTTTTATCTACCCGATGATAGCCCTCGCTACCTTTCTGCGGCCAACCATCCCGGAATGCGAGACTATGTGCGCCCAATGAGCCGCTTCGTCGCTGACTTGCGCCAAATTACCGGCGCACGATAGCAATGTTCAAATCTACCGGGTCCCATCCATGCCGTCCGACATCCGTTGGTTTCAGTTGGCCAGATGTCTCACGGCATGACGCCTCGACCGAACCCCCGTCGTGCATGCTCTTGCCTCCGATCTGTTGCCGCACCCGATTCGTCGCAGGGTCACGGTGGTGCCAGAAGCCTGCGTCGCTTGGCAGCGCGGGTGCCCACGAAAAAGCGCAGGAAGTTCTGCGCATAGAAGGGCAGCCGCCGCCAGGTGTCCAGCGACGTCGCCCGCTTCCAGACGCGCGCCGGGCGGATGTAGAAACGGCGGTAGGCTTCGTGCCACTTGCGCTCGACAAGCTCGGCTGTCAGATCGCCGATCTCATAGTGCGCCTTGCTCTCCTGGATGGCGAACTCGCTCCAGTCGTGACTGAAGATGTTGCCCTCGCTGGTGACAATGTCCCACAATTTGGTGCCCGGGTAGGGCGCAGCGATCATGAAGTTGGCCAGGTCAGGGTCGAGCTCGATGGCGAATTTGATCGTGTTCTCCATTGTCTCTTCGGTTTCGGTGGGCATGCCCAGAATGAAGAAGCCCATCGTCTGCATGCCTGCCTGCTTGCACCACTTGAACGCCTGGCGCACCATGTCTTTGGTCTGGCTCTTCTTGATCACGTGCTTGAGAATGCGATCGTCGCCGCTCTCGACGCCAAAGCCGACGCGCTTGCAGCCGGCCTGCTTCATGAGCTGAAAAAGCTCCAGATCGCAATGGTTGACCTTCATGCCGTGAATCGTGACCCAGGGCACCTTGTTCAGCCCCTCACGGATCAGCGCCCGGCACAGCTCTTTGGAGCGCTTGACATCCAGGTTCCAGATGTCGTCGGTCACGCCGATCTCGTTGGCGTGCAGATCTTCGACCAGCCACTTCCATTCCTCGATCACGTTGTCCACCGAGCGCGGGCGCCAGGTGTTGCCGGTGATCGGCTTGGAGCAGTAGGTACACTTGTACGGGCAGCCGCGTGAGGTGACAATCGTGTAGGAGCGCGGATGCTTCATCAAGCCATCCGTAATCGGCTGCAGATTCGTATACTGCTCGATCTTGAAGAGGTCGAAGGCAGGGAATGGGATACTATCGATATCCTGGCGCAACGGGCGCGGCGGATTGGCGACCGTCTTGCCGTCGCCATCACGCCACCACAGGCCCCGGATATCTTTCCACATCGCCGACGTGAACAGACGCGGGCCGCCCTCGTCCACGGCATGACCCGGATCAACGCTGAGCGCATCCATGATCTCCAGGATCGCGTCTTCCGCCTCACCGACGACAACCAGGTCAACCTGTGGCTTTGCCATGGACTCTTGTGGCATGAGCGCCAGGTGTGGCCCGCCCAGGATAGTCACCGCGCCCAATTGCTTCGCCTCAGCGGCGACAGCCCATGCCTCGTAGATGAGCGGTGTGGGCGCGCTGATGCCAACTACGTCAAATTGCCCGTTGGCGATCACATCATGGAGAGGCACTGTCTCGATGCCGGCGTCATAGATATCCACCTGATGGCCGCCCGTGCGCAGGCTGCCCGCCAGGTAGGCCAGCCCCATGTGGATGTGCGAGCGCGAATTCCATACAGCAGATTCAGGACTACAAAGTAGAACTTTCATGAGTCATCCTATCGTTCAATGGTACACGGATCAGCACGGAAAGCGTCGCGGATGAACACTGCTTCGCGTGGCACAGACGCCTTGTTCCGTGACGCCGTCACAACCAGGTCATGGCCGGGGAAGGCACTCAAAGCCTTGCTCAGCGAAGTGCTGATCAAAGGCAAATGCCTGCCGGATTCCGAGGCGGCGCATGACGTGGAAGCTGGTACAGTCAACAAGACTGAGCTGGCGACGGCCGGCGGTCAAGAGAGCCTGGACGGCAGCTCGATGATCATCCTCTTCGATCCAAACGGTACGTACAACCGGCTCGATCTCTTCTTGCAGCGTTCTGACTGCAGATATTCCCAGCCGGTGCTGAAGGAGGGCTATGGATTCAAGCAAGATGTAATTCGTGCAAACGACATCAGCATTGCGCGCCGCCAGAGCTTTCAAAGTGTCAAGCGCATGCTCATGATTAGCGTCCCTGTCATCAAGAATGGCGTAGAAGGCAGATGTATCGATGAAAACGCTCATGATTCATATGCCTCGGCCAGATAACGGTCGTGATTGGTTGACACATCGGTTTCGCTCGAATGGAAGCGGCCCGCCGCCGCCAAGGCGCGTCGCCAGCGCTCATCTTGACTGCAACCCATTGATGAGCGAATCACGGTATCCACACTGCGGCGGATAATCTCGGCAACTGACACATGCTGATCGGCCGCCATCTCTTTCAAAGCCTGCGCCTGGTCTTCGGTCAGTTGAATCTGTGTGCGTACCATCTGCATCCCCTCGCTTGAATCACATCATGATTACACAAGCACCATAATGATAACACTTCACGCACGAGATGTCAAGGCGAGATTACGCTCTTCGGAAATGCCTATCGCCACGCCTGCAACTCGATGATATTGCCTTCGGGATCAGTCACATAGCACCAGGTGACGCTTGCCCCCGTGGACACGCCTGTCGTCACGACCTCGCCCACCGGCTGGCCGCCGGCAGCAAGTACCGCGCTGCGCGCCGCGGCCACATCGTCGACAGCAAACGCAATATGGGCAAAGCCTGGCCGGTTGACGGCGGGCGGGAGATGCTCTTTCATGACGTTGTAGCTAAAAATCTCCAGCGTCGGCCCGCCGTCGGCGTAGCCGGGCAAGCGCAAGTGAACGCCGCGCACGTGTACGCCGGGGACGCCTGTGCCTGCCTCCATCTGGCGCCCCTTCAGGTCGCGCTCGGGCGGCGCAAGGACGCAGCCGAAAACGTCCACATAGAAGCGGGCCAGGGCTTGCCAGTCTCTGGCGATCAGATTCGTGTGCGCATAGCGTGCATTCATCGCATATCCTTAATTGGCCGAAACGTTGCTGGTCGCCGGTTGATATTGCATCCCTGGCGCTTCGACCGGGCGTACGACAAAGCCCAACTGCTCATAGAATGCCTGCTTGCCCCTGGCGCAGAAGAGCTGAATCGTGCCAATCTGCGCATCGAGACACTCTTGCACCAGTCGCTCGATGATCTGCTTGCCGATGCCCCCGCGTTGATAGTCGGGCGCAACGACGACGTCGTAGATGATGGCATGGAGCAAGCCATCGGTGCAGATGCGCCCCGTGCCCACCAGTCTGTCGCCATCCCAAGCGAAGAGACAGTACCAGCTCTTGGCCAGCGCCAGCGCCAGCACCTCACGCGTGACCGGACGGCGGAACTTCCAGCCCGTGGTCTGAAAAAGCTCGAAGTACTGGCTGATCGGCGGCAAGTCGGTGCGGTACTCGATCGGCATCGTCGTTACCCTCACACGTCGTTGTCTTGATCCCAACTGGCAGCATTGCTGATGGCGCGCAACTCGCCTCCGTCCAGCCATACCAAGCGGCAGCGCATGCAAACATCGATCACAATGTTGCCTGGCCCGTAATAGGGATGCGTGTCCAATAACTGATTGCAGCCCGGGCAGTGTAAAGAGCGCTGCAGGTCGTCGCGGTTGAGCGGCCGCAGTGGAGCATCGGGCGCCGCGTCCTGCGCCCGCAGGTACTTGACAAGCAGGGCAAACATCCCCTGGTTGATCAAGACGCCGTGACAGCGCCGGCAATACTGCGCCGGGACATCTGCTACTGTTGCTGCAACCAGCGTGTCCTTGCACAGCGGGCAGTGTAGCTGGCTCTCGATGCCGATCACATCCACCGTATCCTGCGATTCGGTGGGAAAGAAGAGTGATGAGCAGTAGCGGCAGTACAGATAGCTGCCAGGCCCTGCCACGCGCAGCGGAGCGCCGCAGTTGGAACAATTCAAGTCGGACCTCCGGCGCCATATCTCTTGTTGTACTCCCTGAGAGACAACGGGTATAGCAACAGACCTAGCACAACTGCAACGCCGCTCATCACCACAAGCCCGAGGGAATTGTCAGCGCCACAGAAGCCACACAGATCCAGGAACGCCGTGGCATCGGGATACTCACTGAAATCGTGTTCGCGGCTAGCAACACTGTAGCGCTTCTCAGCCATGCGGGTCAGAATGCCGCGTGGCTGCCTGGCCTGGAGGGCATTACATGAGACCTTGTCACTGTATAGCACGACTGTGACAACCGTCTGTGACGTATTGGTCAGCACGGCATACGTTCTGTCCGAGCCCATATACCAGATGTTCTGGCAATTCCATACGCCGTCTTCGATAGTCACCCAGGGCTTCGAGTCTGCAATGGCAGCAGCTTCGACCATCGTTACGCTCTGCGGTTGATCTGGCATCTGCGCGTAGTCGTGCCACCAAACAATGCCTAGTGCAGTTGCCCCAACTGCAAAAAGCACACCTACCAGGCCAGCCAGCTTCGGATGTTTCACAAATAGATCAAGCAGCACAGCAATGGTGTGAACAAAAATCATTGATAGTGCTCCTTGCTAGGTCGCCGCGCCAACAGCCGGCCGCGGATACCTGCTGGGTCAAGGCGCGACTCGTTCTGCTCTCTAGTTCTCTTGGCCTGTCCTTGCCGGCGCTGTAGATAGGCATCAACCTCGGGTCGCTGGTGGAGATAGTAGGCGATGACTGAATAGACGTCGGCCAGATTGAGCGACGGATACTGGTGCGTGATTTCCTCAGCCGTCGCACCATCTAGGAACGCTGAGATAACTGTGTCGAGTGACACACGCGTCCGTCCCGCACGCATGACACCGTCAGGGTCTGCGACTAGAGGAACAATCTCAGGTGTAATTGCCAGAGTCATGGTAGGTACCTCCAAGTCACTGCAGCTTCCGCGATGCCTTGGCCGGTGGGCTGGCGCAGAAGAGTTCTCCAAAAGTGTCCAAACCCGTTGTTGCAGCAATCGGCCGCCGTGTGCTTCGACGCACATTCATAACTTGTCCTGCCTCACCGGCCGTTTCTTGACAAGCAGCAACTGCTCCACGTCATCCACGTCGGCGGCAGAAATCACAGGAATGAACAGCCAGCGCCCATCGTGCAGTTGCGGCGTCTCCCTGAACACCTGGCCCACGTGCTCGCCGAGCGTCAGCGCTTCGGCCTGCTCCACCTCGGCTTTGCCCAGCACAACCTGTGCAATCAGGCTGTCTTTCTGTGGATAGAGGCTGACCAGCGACTTGCCGCTCTTGCGGTACCACATGTTCCAGCCGTAGTTCTTGCCGCCAAAGCTGAACTCGCCGGGCATTTGATAGGTTTCAGCGATGAAGGCGAGCAGCCGATCCCACCATGGTTTCGCTGCGCCGAGAGCAGCGGCAATCTCCTCAGCCGAGGGCTCGTGTGTCTTGTCGAGAAAAAAGCCGATTGGCATGGAGCGCCTCCCTCTTCGTCAGGCTGTCTGTGCGGCCATAGGCGCGACCTGGTACTCAATGCGATTCGGTAGATTCACATGCTGTGACGCGTCAAGAATCTCCAATCCTACAAGACTGCCTGAAGCGTCATAATCCAGAATCACGCCCGGCTTGTCCTCATCGCTCTCGGCAACCGCAGCGTCGGAAAAGATGATCGTCAGGGTGTCCGTTTCGTTGTCATAAAGCACTTTCATAGCGTGCCTCTCCAATGCTTCTCAACCTTACTGGTACGATAGACAGTCACAACATCTGGTGGGTCGCGGTCAATATCCACAAATACACGATGTCGTCGTTCAATGATTATGTCAGGGTCTAACTGTTCAATGAATATGTCAGGGTCTGCAAAGTTGTTCAGTGAATGTGTCAGGGTAATCGTTCAATGAAAACGTCAGGGTCGCTTGACCTACCGCCGCGGATGTGCGAAACTTGACCGCTATGTCAAAACACACGTCCCAAGTCGATTTGATCGGCAAGAAGCGTGACTCTGTTTTTCGTGACCTCGATGCCCATCGTATGACAGCGGTGAACGCAGCACAGAGCCTGGGTATCACTGAGCGGCAGGTATGGCGTCTCCTCGCAGCGTTCCGCCATGAGGGAGCGGATGCTGTCGTCCACGGAAACCGTGGGCGGATGCCAATCCAGACCCTGCCGGCAGAGATACGTCAGCGCATCACTGAGCTGGCTCAGACCAAGTATGTTGACTTCAACCAGACGCATTTCACAGAGAAGCTTCAGAGCGTTGAGAACATCACGGTGTCCCGGTCGACGGTATGGCGCATCCTGCAGGAAGCCGGCATCCGCAGCCCGCAACGCCATCGACGTCCAAAGCATCGCTCACGCCGGGAACGGCGGCCACGGGCCGGCATGATGCTGCAAGTTGATGGTAGCGACCATGACTGGTTCGAAGGCCGTGGTCCACGCCTCACGTTGCTTGGTGCGGTTGACGATGCCACGGGCGAAGTCGTGGCCGTCCTGTTCCGCAACGAAGAAGATACCCATGGCTACATGTTGCTGCTCCACCGGATCGTTCTCCAGCGGGGTATCCCTCTGGCGATCTACGCTGATCAGCACAGCATTTTCATCTACACATCTGGTGAGAAAGAAACCATCGATGAGCAGCTTGCTGGTCAGCGTGCACCAACCCAGTTCGGACGTGTCCTGGATGACTTGGCGATTGAGCTTATCACTGCCCTGTCTCCCCAGGCCAAAGGACGGGTCGAGCGTTTGTGGGGCACCTTCCAGGACCGTCTGGTGAGCGAACTGCGCTTGGCTGGTATCTGCACACGGGACGAGGCCAATCAGTTTCTGCAGAGCTATCTGCCGACATACAATGCTCAGTTTGCTCGGTCGCCCGCAGAAACAGACAGCGCCTACCGTCCGGTACCCGCCAAGTTGGATCTGGACGTCATCTTTGCGTTCCAGTACAGCCGCATCGTCGCCAATGACAATACGGTGAGGGCCGCGGCGACCACCGTGCAGATCCCGGCCAACGCCGAGAGGAGCAGCTACGCCAAG
>CAYOEZ010000006.1:0-51256 GCA_964402955.1 uncultured Ktedonobacterales bacterium
TGTGCAAAGGTGGGGCCTGGTTCGACAATGAAGGGGGCTTTTCCTGCCGCGTTGCCGATCTGGCCAACTTCTTGGTTCAGAAGGGTCTGTAAGTGTGGCTCGCGTTGCACTGGTTGCGTCGTGGCTGAACCAATATGGTGGGGCTGAACGAGTCCTGGAGGTGTTGCACGGGATGTTTCCAACGTCTCCCGTCTACACCTCCATGTATGCAGCCCAGGCCATGCCTGAAGCGTACCGCACGTGGGACATTCACACGTCCTTCATGCAGCGCCTGCCCATGGTCACGCGCAAGCACCAGCTCTATCTGCCGCTCTATCCGCTGGCGTTCGAAAGCATGACGGTCGACGGCTGTGATCTGGTGATCTCGAATAGCAGCGCCTTCGCTCATGGCATTCGCACGGGGTCAGGCATTCAGCATCTCTGCTATTGCCTGACCCCTGCTCGTTTCTTGTGGGATTACGACAGTTACGTCCAGCGCGAGCAATTGGGTCGACTGCCACGCACGCTGCTCCCGACAGTCATCAGGACGTTGCGCGCCTGGGATCTGGCGGCGGCCAAACGTGTCACCCAGTTCATCGCCATTTCGCAACTGGTGGCCGAGCGCATCAAACGCTGCTATGGCCGCGAGTCGACCATCATCTACCCCCCGCTCAACACACAGGCATTCTCCCCGTCGCCCGATCACGACGACTACTTTCTGATCGTCTCGCGCCTCGTCCCCTACAAACGCATCGACATTGCTGTACAGGCATGCTCGCAGCTTGGCCTGCCCTTGCGCATTATCGGCGACGGGCGCGACCGCGCCAGCCTGGAACACCTGGCCGGACCGACGGTGCGTTTTTGGGGTCGCCTACCCGACGCCGACGTCAAGGAACATTTGCGCCGCTGCAAGGCGTTCATCTTTCCTGGCGAAGAGGACTTTGGCCTCACCCCGCTGGAAGCAATGGCCAGCGGGCGGCCTGTGGTTGCCTTTGCGGGAGGCGGAGCGTTGGAGACAGTCGTCGATGGCGTAACCGGCGCCTTCTTCCGTGAGCCAACAGCCGAGTCGCTGGCGGCGGCGCTGCGCACATTCGACGCGGCACACTATGACCCGGCAGCGCTGCGCCGCCATGCCGAGGGCTTTGATCGCACCGTCTTCGCTGAGCAATTGCGCTCCTTCGTGAAACAATCCACCGGCTTGTCCGTATAGTCTAATAGAACGTGGACGGATCACAAATGCCCGCGCATTGGCACGGATTGCTGTATCACCCCCCACCAGAGCGCGCCTGCGTGAACATTGCGGCCCTATGGGCTGCTCGATACGGATGGCCGGCAAACGGAAAGAATGAAGGAGGACACAGAATGCACGAGAGACAGCGTGGCGGCTGGATTGGCGGCCTTATCCTCATCATGCTGGGCGTGGTGTTTCTGATCGAACAGTTCATGCCAAACGTGTTCGGCGGCTGGATGTTCCTGGCCGGCCTCGGCTTGATCTTCCTGGTCGCCTATGTGCTCAGCCAGCAGTACGGATTCCTGATCCCCGGCTGTATCCTGGGCGGATTGAGCATCGGCGTCGCTCTGATCGAAACAAACACGGTGACAGGGCCGGGCAGCGATGGCATGGTCGTCCTGAGCCTCGGCCTCAGCTTCGTGGCCATCTGGCTGATCGACCTGCTGGTTGCCCGTGGGCGCGTCGGCGGCTGGTGGCCGCTCATTCCGGGTGCGATCCTGACGATTACCGGCGCAGTTGTTTTCTCGGCAAATGAGGCATGGCTGCAAGACTACGGCAAATGGTGGCCGCTGATTTTCATCATCATTGGGGTATGGATCCTTCTCGAACGCGTCATCCGGCGGCCATCGTAGGCAGCCGCACAATAGCAACGAAGCCCGCTGCGGAGTAGCGCAGCGGGCTTCGTTGTTCCTCATTTAACCGTACGTGCCCGCTCTCCCCCTCTATTGCAGATCTTTGCCATTTGATACTTGATTTATATGCGTCCACTCTGTGCCGACTCCATCTCGTCGTTCGTCTATGCGATTCTGGCGTCGATCTTCGTGTTCTTCAATGTGTTTGCCATCAATATCCTCTTGCAGTACAAGAAGATTGGCCACTGGAAGGACTATCTCTTCGGAGAGCAGGTCTACGTTCTGCTGAACCTGGTGGCCAAAACGGCGCTGGCCTGGCAGATCTGGTCGGGCACGCTGCTGCCGATGTAGCATGCCGCATGCACATCGGCAGCACATCTTTGTGGCGACAGCCAAATTGGTCAACAAAACGCTTGACAAAATCTGAGCCCTGTGGTATAGTATCAACGTTGGGTAAACAGGTTGCACAAGACGAGCGCTGCCTGCAGACAGGCGGCGCTTCACTTTTATGCTGTTCCAGTCCTGTTCATTCCCACAATCTTTACAGGAGGTGAACAGGATATGTTCACAGGTACAGTCAAGTGGTTCAATGCAACAAAGGGCTTCGGCTTCATCGTTCAGGACAATGGCGGCAAGGATGTTTTCGTGCATCACAGCGCCATCCAGACCGAAGGGTACCGCAGCCTCGACGAAGGCCAGAAAGTGCAGTATGACATCGAAGAGACCCCCAAGGGTCCCGCCGCTGCCAATGTGCGCCCCATCGCCTAGTCTGCACTGAATAACAGCGCCCCCGCAGGCCACAAGCTTGCGGGGGGCTTCTGCTTTTTTCCAATGAACAGGAGCGACTGAAACATGCACGAATTAGAAGTGCGCAATTGCGCCACTCTTGCACATTCCTTGTCAACAACTCTTGACAAAATCTGAGCCTTGTGGTACAGTATCACTGTTGGGTTAACAGGTTGCACAAGACGAGCGCTGCCTGAACCAGGTGGCGCTTCACTTTATGCTGTTCTAGTCCTGTTCATTCCCACAATTTTTACAGGAGGTGAACAGGACATGTTCACAGGTACAGTCAAGTGGTTCAATGCAACAAAGGGCTTCGGCTTCATCGTGCAGGATAGCGGTGGAAAGGACGTTTTCGTCCATCACAACGCTATTCAGCAGGAAGGCTACCGCAGCCTTGAAGAGGGCCAGCGGGTTGAGTATGACGTCGAGCAGACCCCCAAGGGTCCCGCCGCCGCCAACGTTCGCTCCATTGCCTAGTCTGCACTGAACAATAGAGCCCCCCGCAGGTCACAAGCCTGCGGGGGCTTTGTCTATGTAGCACGGCGGCTTCAGCGCCGTGGGTCTGCGCCCGGCCTGCAAGTCATGTCGTGGGTTATTTGTGCTCCTGGCCCCACAGCATGGACGACTCGAGGAACACGTTCACAACAACCGGATCGAACTGTACGCCCGCCATGGACCTGATGTAGCCGACCGCCTTGTCCTTTGACCATGCGGCGCGATAGGGTCGCTTGGACGTCAATGCGTCGAGCACATCACAGACAGCGAAGATGCGGGCCGCCAGGGGGATCTGTTCGCCTTTCAGTTGCAGCGGGTAGCCTGTCCCGTCCCACTTCTCATGGTGCGCACAGGGGATATCACGGGTAAAGCGAAAGCACAGCAGCCAGAACAAGGCCCACGCCACCATCACTGCAAGCGCACAATACCCTGGCGGATGGTGTATTGCACCAGCTCGGTTTGAGAATGCAAATTCAGCTTGCGCATCAAATTGGAGCGATGTGTCTCAGCCGTGCGTGGGCTAATGGAGAGCCGCTGCGCGATCTCGGTGCTGCTGTTACCCTCGGCGGCCAGGTGCAGGACTTCTCGCTCGCGCGTGGTCAGCGTCTCATAAGCGCTGGGCGCACTGTCTTCTCTTGTCTGGCGCAGATAGACATCGATGGACCGTTCGGAGAGTGGCGTACCCAGATAGCGCCGTCCGGCCGCTGCCTCGCGAATCGCATGGATCAGCTCTTCGGACGTTGACTCCTTGAGGACGTAGGCAGCGACGCCGGCGCGCAATGCTTCCAGCACATAGGCTTCGTGTGAATACATCGACAGGATGACGGTGCTTGTCCCCGCAACCCGTTGCTTCACTTGGCGCGCCACCTCCAGCCCGTTGATGCCCGGCATCATCAGGTCTGCGACAAGAATAGTCGGCTGGGTGTGTTCCACAAGCTGCACTGCCTCAAGCCCGTCGCCCGCCTCACCCACAATATGGAAATCGGCTTGCGTTTCCAGGAGAGTGCGCAGCGCCTGGCGGACGACATGATGATCCTCAGCCAGTACGATCGAGATTGTCATGGGCAGCCCCTTCAGTTGGCCCGGGCAAGGGGAGTTGTGCGGTCACTTGTGTTCCTCCCCCGGGCGTAGACTCGATTGTCAGATGACCATCGAGCAAAACAGCACGCTCGTTCATACCGGCCAGGCCGCTTGCCTCACTTGTTGCAAGCACCGCAGTCAGATCAAACCCCTGGCCCTGGTCTGCAATCAGAATACTGAGCATGTCGCGATTTGCCCACATGCGCACGGTCGCCGCGTTCACCGCCGCATGTCTTGCCACATTTGTGAGCGCCTCCTGGACAATGCGATAGGCCGCCGTTTCGATGTCCGTTCCAAAGCGTCGCCCGACCACATCCGTATGGTGGAATGACACGCCCACACGCGTTTGCGCCCTATAGCGCTCCAGAAACCAGAGCAGCGCCGGCAATAGTCCCAGATCATCCAGCATCGCCGGCCGCAGATCGAGCGACAGATCACGGACCGTCGCTATCAGATGTCCAAGCACCCCGCGCGCGTCGCTCAGCCGCGCTGTGATGTCGTCGTCTGGCTGTGTATCTCTGCGCTCGAGGAGCAACTTGAGCGCGGTCAGCGATTGGCCGATTTCGTCGTGCAATTCGCGGGCAATGTGGCGACGCTCGGCTTCCTGCACCTCCAGCACACGCCGCGAGAGCGCGTGCAGTTGCTCCTGGTTAAGGCGCAACTGCGCGAGCATGCGTTCTCGTTCTAGCTCGGCCTGCCTGCGGCGGGTGATGTCACGGGCCGCAGAGTAGGTGACTGCACCCGCCGGCACGGCGCGCCATTCGAGCCAGCGATAGTCGCCGTCTTTGCAGCGGTAGCGGTTGACGAAATTGACAACTTCTTGCTGCGCGGCCAATGCTGCCATTGCCTGGCGCGTGGCCGGTACGTCGGCGGGGTGCACGAAATCCAGGAAAGTATGCGCCATGAGCTCTTCACGTGTATAGCCCAGGGTCTGTTC
The DNA here is from genome assembly GCA_964402955.1 of uncultured Ktedonobacterales bacterium. Classification (GTDB taxonomy): domain Bacteria; phylum Chloroflexota; class DTOL01; order DTOL01; family DAOUCN01; genus CAYOEZ01. The sequence continues at coordinate 5,141 of CAYOEZ010000006.1, forward strand.
CCAGACGGGGTTGAGCGTGCGCAGGTAGCCGTCGTGGTCCGCGATACAGAACAGGTCGTGTGACAGGCTGAAGAATCGGTTGATCTCTTCCGTCTTCTGGCGCAGCGCATCATCGGCGCTGCGCTGCCTGAGCATCTTTTGCACCTCAGCCGCAATCAGTTGAACGTTGATAACGTCATTGTCCCCATAATCGCTTGCTTTGTTGCCGACGCCGAAAACGAAAACGACCTTGTCCCCTTCAAAGATGGGGACGCTCATGAAGCGCTGCACGGGGACGTGTCCATCGGGAAGCCCCTTATGATTGGCCGACGTGGCGTAGTCGTTATAGACCACCGGACGCCTGAAGCGCAAACAGTCGATCCAGTTCCCGGCCTCAGCGATCGGATAGTGCGTCTGCGCGGGGGTCATGCAATGCCGTTGCGCCTCGCTGTTGCACACAGTCAGATCAGCGCTCTGCTGATCAGCAGAGACACGGTGCAAGAATCCGATGGTGCTATCCGTCAACTGAACCGCTCGCTCCAAAACGTAATCGTAGAGCTCTTTCTCTGTCAGCCCGGCAGCATTCTGATAGACATCCAGGAGCACACGTCTGCGTTGCACGTCATCACGGAGGCGTTTCTCCTCCAGCCTGCGCTCGGTCATGTCGTGCGAGATAGTCACCACCATCCGGACATGCCTGCCTTCGTCAAAGATAGGCGTCGACTGGACGAGCGCCCAGCGCTGCTCAGCGCTGTTCTTGAGACTGAAGCACATGGTCACAGCGGGCGACTTTATGCCGGCGAGGGCAAGACGGCTGGGCAGTTGATCGTACGGAAAAGGCTGACCGGCATCGTCGAGAATGTCGAAGCGGTTCAGCACCGTGCCGGGCTGCGCATCCTGCATCATCGCGGCGGCGGACGAGTAGCCCGAGGCGCTAGCAGACGCGCTATTCACATAGATCAGGCGACCGCTTGCATCAAGCACACTGACGCCGTCGGCGATGCCCTCTACAATGGTTTTCATCTGATCTCTGGTCTCGCGCAGTGCCTCTTCTGCTTGCTTGAGGTCGCCTATGTCCATATTGGCGCCGATGTAGCCGGTCAGTTCACCTTGCTCATTGTGGACTGCTGTCGCCAGCCCCAACACCCAGGTGATTCTGCCGTCTGGTCGCTGGAAACGGTACTCGAGACCCCACGTGCCCTTGGACTCAACCATGCGATACCACGCCGCCGCTACGTTCTCACGATCCTCCGGGTGATGCCTCTGAATCCAGCCCTGCCCGGCAGCCTCGTCGACGCTCATCCCTGCCATGTCGCACCAGCGCCGGTTGGCGTATACGCAATCGCCCCGGTCATTTGTCATGTAGATGCCGGCGGGGCACAACTCCGCCAGGGTGTGGAACCGTTCTTCACTCTCGCGCAGAGCAACCTGGGCGCGCTGGCTTGTGGTGACGTCGCGGATGAACGCGGCAAAGCAGGCCGACTCCTGCACAAAGGTGGCGCTGATCTCGACCTCAATGATGTGGCCATCTTTGCAGCGGTGGCGCGCCATGAAGCGGTCGGATCCTTTTGTCTCGGTGTCGAGCCTGTGCCGGGCCGCAACAGCGGGTGTTTCGTCGGCGTCTAGCTCCATGATTGTCATGGCGCGTAACTCATCACGGCTGTAGCCTGTCATCTCGCAATAGGCCGTGTTGGCGTCGATGACCTGGCCATCGCGCGCGACCAGCACAAACCCATCCAAAGCGTTGCTGGTCAGCGCTGTATACTGTGCCACGCGTTCTTGCAGAGCCATCTGCCGGCGCTGGCGATCGGCCAGTTCGCTGAGCGCAGTACGCAGAACGTTTTCGGACGTGAGCGAGGCCACATACTGGAGGACAACAACAAAGGCAGCGATGGCGACGAAGTTCCACCAGAGCAACACGCTGTCCGCGACGACGACCCGGGCCGACAGCAGACCCGCCTGTTCCAACCACACCAGTGCCAGCGCTGTCAGGCTGCACCACACCCCTGCCGCCACGCCGGCTTTCTTAGTGAAGAGCACTCCCGAGGCAAAGATGATAACGAGATAACCGGCAATAACCGGCGAGTGGATGCCGCCGCCAGTGAGACACAAGGCTGTCACCACGCCCCACATGAGAAGAACAACGACAACGCGCGCCAGCCACAACACGCCTCTGCGCGCGAGAAAGAGCACGGCGATCATCGCCGCATCAATTGCGCCAAGCGCCAGCAGCCAGCGCAGCGCGTGCGCCGGCAACACAAAGAGCATCAGGCCATAGAAGAACGTGGCGATCACGGCCGCGCTGACTGCAACCTGGTGGAGCAAACGGGTAGCCTGAATGCGCTTTGCATCCTCAATAACTAGATCCACGGGATCAACTGCATTGGTCAACTTCGTATGCATATCTGCTTTCCCCACAGGTCACATCGAGCAACAGGTCGGGTTGCGCATGGTTGCCACCGTGCAGACAGTGGGACATGAGGACGGTTGGGCCGTGGCAACAGGAAAAAGGAGGACAGCCTGCAGGTTGGCGCATAGCAGGCGAGTGAACAAAGCTTACATGTTAGAGTATGAACTTTTTGCGCCCATTTGTCAAGCGATGGTAGTCTCGCGTCAGGCCCCGTGTGCACAGCGCAGACCCTTGTCTTTTGTTAGATGGTCGTGTATAATGAGCATGTAAGAGTGAACAAAGGAGGGTACACGTTCTATGCCCGAACAGGCGACAATCGAACCGGAAGATATTGAAGACATCGTGGCCGTTCTCAAAGAGACCAATGGGCCTTTGCCCCTGGACACGCTTGTTGAGCGCTATGTGGCGCGTCTCAAGGATCGTGTGATCGAAAAGACAGAGGCAGCCGGCACAGCCGCATAGACGCCGAATACCGTTTTGCCATTTCAGGAGGGTGTTGTCAGCGTGACTCAGGACGGAAAGCCCACCTTTGTGGGTAGCCAGGAAGACATTGATCTGGCAGGAAGCGTGTTTGACCTGATGCTCCTGCAGGGGCGATCTTTCAGCAGCGATCACCCCATCCGCCAGTCGCTGCAGCAATTGGGCGCGTTCCTCGTTGAGCGCGGTTTGCACACCGACAGTTCGGATGTTGAGCAGGTGCTCGATGCCGTGCTCAAGAAAAACTCGCAGGTCTTCTATCGTGAAGAACTTGAGGGTGTTGTTTACTATACGACGACGCGGAAGGGCAGCCATACGCCCAGTGTGCGGATACGCTCCACGGCACTGCCCACCATCACCGACCGGCACATGGGCCGCTCAGGGCCGGTGGGGAGCAATCCGCTCCCGCCCCAAAGGGTGGTGACCAGGAAGCCCGAGTTCGTGCGGCGTGATTCCGTGCTGACCAGCGAGCTGCAGAGCCTGATCAAAACGAGCGCGGCTGCGCTACAGGCCAAAAATGTGCCCGTCTTCAAAGAAACGGCGCGCCATGGCCCTGCTGCGCTCACACCTCCGTCTCCACCACCGCCTGCGCCAGTCAAGCGTGTGCCGCAAGTCGAGACGCTGCAGGGCCTCCTTATTAACATGTCAAAGAGCCCGGCTGACATTGCCGCCAAGAATCGCGATTTCTTCACCACCCTCATCCGTGAGCGGTTGGTGGGTGATGGACGTTTTGTCTCTTTTGGCAATCAGTGGACGCTCGCAGAGAAGATAACCACACTCGCCAAGGGCGAGTTGCGCCAGGTACGTGAATACATCGAGTCCAGCGGCGGCCCGGAGACAGACGAAAGTCTGTGCAGCAATGTCTTTCGCAGAGATATCGAGAAGGACCCTGCTTTCTGCTTCTCTCTGAACTACCAACTGGCAGCCGAGAAGAAGGTCTTTGAGTTTGTCGGCACAGCCAACCAGAACCTGTGGTGGCTCGCCGGCACATCGTCGTCGCGCATCGTGCGTGCTCCGCTCAAGCCGGCAGAAGTTGGGCAGGACCTCAAGTATCTGGAAGATGAGCCTGTTGTCACCAAGCTGCCCAACCACAAGTGGGTTCATACACTCACGTTCTATGAGTGGGAAAATGGCGTTCTGCCCTATTCGCCCGAAGCCAAGATCTTGTTGCCGGCGGCGCTGCTCAAAGAGCAGAAGATTGCGCAATTGCGCGTCGAAGCGCCTCAGTTCGAGACATCTGCCTATGTCGAGTTGCACTACCCCACCGGTAACCGCGGCGGGTGGATCGAAGGCCTCGGCGAAATCCTGGCAGTCTTTGTCAGCGGCGCCAAGCTCACCATTGCACGCAACCCGGAAAAGGCCGACACGTTCTCTGTCACCTTTGAGTCCAAGCCGGTCCAGGAGACCAATGTCCTTCTGTATGACGGCAAGCGTCAGCGTTTCATGTTCCAGCCGTTGCCGCTGAGTTATCAGATCGATGCGTCCTACCTCCTTGATCGCCAGCGCTATGTGAGCTTGAAGGACGTCCGCCGTTTGGAGGAGGCCAGTCGCCGCAAGGGCGATGCTGTGATCATCTTTGCCTTTGAAAAAGTGGGCGCCAAGACCACGCGTGAAGAGAAGACCGTCTACCGTGCACGGCTGGAAGAGCTTCTGCCGATTATCAACATTGAAAAGCCATTCTCCAATGCATCACTGTTGCGCTTCTTTACTACGCACCCGCACTACCAGAAAGATGAGACGGAGGAAGGGTACTGGGTTCACATCCCTGACTGAGCATCAGGCGCGCCATCTATGTCCTTGGGGCAGGGAAGGAGCACCGGCCATGGTTGAGATGTTTGTCGAAAGTGTGCGTGTCAGCGCGACTGGCATGCAGCGTGTCGTTGTTCTGAAGGAAAAAGAGAGCGAACGATACTTGTTGATTTGGGTCGGCACACCTGAAGCCGGAGCCATTGCTCTTTCCATGCAGGGCGTTCCTGTGGCACGGCCCATGACCCATGATCTGCTGCGCAATGTGATCGAAGCGATGGGGGGCAAGGTGCGCCGCATTCTCGTCAATGATCTGGTTGACAACACCTTTTTCGCCCGCATTATTGTCGATGTCGATGGCAAAGCTGTGGAGATAGATGCTCGACCAAGCGACGCCATCGCCCTGGCGCTGCGTACCAAATCATCGATCTTTGTCGAAGAACGGGTTCTCGACGAGGCTGGGATTTCGGCCAGCAGCAATGATAAGGGTAACGACGAAGAAGATCTTTCCGTCTTCCGCGACTTCATCAACTCCCTGGGTGAGGACGAATCCTCATCGTCCGACCCTGGTGGAAAGCGATCTGCCAGCTAAGTATGATGTTCGATGTGGAGTGCAGCGCCTTGCGGTGTTGCACTCCACCCCACGTTTTGCGCAATACTGGATAAACCATGCCTGTTGAAAAACTCCCTCCCCAGAGCATCGAAGCCGAAGAGGCTGTTCTGGGCTCGATCCTGATTGACCGCGACGCCATCGTCAAGGTCGCCCCTGTCCTCAAGCCCGAAGACTTCTACCGTGAGAAAAACGGGTGGATTTATAAGGCGGTGCTCGACCTCTATGATCGACATGAGCCCGCCGATTTCGTTACCCTCTGCGATGAGCTAGAGCGGCGCTCACAACTGGAAGAGGTCGGCGGCCGCGAATATATGACGTCGCTCCTCAATACCGTGCCCACGGCTGTGCACGCGGAGTACTATGCCCAGATCGTGGAGCGTTGTGGCACCTTGCGCCGCCTGATCAACGCTGCCGGACAGATTGCTGGCATCGGCTACCAGGATGGCATCGAGGCCGATGCAGCCATTGACCAGTCTGAACAACTGCTCTTCCGGGTTGCTGAGCGGCGGCAAACCAAAGACTTCATCGGCTTGAAAGAGGCGATGCATGCCTATGGCAACGAGCTTGACGCTCTCTACAACCAGAAGGGACACGTTGTTGGCGTGCCGACAGGGTACGCCGATCTGGATCAGATTCTGGGGGGCTTGCGCAAGTCGGACCTGATCATTCTGGCGGCCCGTCCCAGCGCCGGCAAGACCGCGCTGGGGCTTGCCATCGCCAGCCATGCCGCCAAGGCGAATGTGCCGGTTGGCATCTTTTCGCTCGAAATGTCGGTGGGGCAGCTTGTGCAGCGTCTTCTTGCGATGGAAGCGCATGTCGATACTCATCGCTTGAGCACCGGCTATTTCGGCGAGGATGACTGGCCGACGATTACGCAGGCGATGGCGGTCTTGTCTGAGATGCCCATCTTCATTGACGACAGCGCCAGCATCACGGTCATGGAACTGCGCTCCAAGGCTCGCCGCCTCAAGGCAGAGCAAAACGTGGGACTGATTGTCATCGACTACCTGCAATTGATGCAGGGGCGCGGCCTGGAAAACCGCGTGCAGGAAGTATCAGAGATCTCACGCTCCCTCAAGGGCATTGCCCGTGAGCTCAGCGTTCCCGTCCTGTGCATCTCACAGCTCTCGCGCGCCGTCGAATCGCGCACCAATCATATGCCGATTCTCTCTGACCTGCGTGAATCCGGCAGCATCGAGCAAGACGCCGATGTGGTGATCTTTATCCACCGCGACAAGATGTACAACGACCAGAGCGCCAAAGGCGACATCGCCGATGTGCGCGTGGCCAAGCACCGCAATGGCCCGGTCGATACTATTCACTTGCGCTTCGTCCCGGAATATACTGAGTTCACCGATCTCGCCTACTGAATCGTATGGAACCACACAGGCACGGAGCACACGGAGATCCCGCGCCACGGTCTCCGTGTGCTCCGTGCCTGTGCGGTCAAATGGGGTAGTGAATGGATGACTTTCACGGCTTTCCCGCGGGCGAATTGCGCACGACGCCGCTTCCTGACGTTTTCTTCAGCCATGTTCTGCCGTCGATCACTGATAGCGCTGAGCTGAAGGTGACGCTGCACGTCTTCTGGCTGTGTCATCGCCGCCAGGGGCGATGGCGCGCGGTCGCGCGCGCTGAGTTGTTGGCCGATGCGACCTTGCGCCGCAGCCTGGGCGGGGAAGGCTGGCAGGCAGCGGTCGAGCGTGGTTTGGACGCGGCTCTGAGGCGGGAGACGCTCCTGGAGTTTCGTTTGGAAACAGAGCTGCACTATGCACCCAACACGGCGACCAACCGTGCCCTTTTGCTGGCGCGCCGGCCGGGAGACGCTCCGGCGCGCCGTACGGTCAAACCGTTGGCCGCGGCGGCGGATCCTGTTTCGCCGGCGCGCTCACTCTATGAGCACTATATTGGCCTAGTCACACCTATCGTGGCGCAAGAACTGGCTGAGGCGGAGAAGAGCTACCCGGCCGAATGGCTGAGCGATGCTTTTGCTGAGGCAGCGCAGCGCGGTAAGCGCAACTGGAACTATGTGCACGCTATCCTGCGCGGCTGGGCCAGCGGGGGACGTCGCTAGTTTGCTGCTCACGAACAACTATTTATTAGCCGCCGATCTGGGTCATGGTGCGCGTGTGGGGGCTTTGCCCTTCGTCGAGGTGGTGGTGCTCAGGTTTGTTGGCCACCGCTTGCATGATCAGCGCGGCCAGTTCGCCGGGGGCTGCTGCATTGCGCACGGCAGCGCGCAGATCCACCTCACCGTCATCGAGCAGGCAGGGACGCAGCTTACCATCGGCTGTCAGGCGCAGGCGGTTGCAGCCGCTGCAGAAGTGATCGGTGACGGGGCTGATGATGGCGATCGTACCTATGGCGCCGGGCAGCTTGTACATGCGCGCCGGCCCAAAGCCAGTGATCGAGCTATCGGGTGTCAATCCGGGCAGTCTGGCCCGAATCTCGGCGGCGCTGACGAGCAATGAGTCTGCCGCCTGCCCAATGGGCATCACTTCGATAAAGCGCACGTTCCACCCGTCGCTCACCGTCAGGGCCGCGAAATCGCCGATCTCATCGTCGTTGACCCCGCGCATGACGACAGCGTTGATCTTGACCGGCGTCAGCCCGGCTCGCCCGGCGGCGTCGATGCCCTTTAGCACGCGCTCCAGGCCGGCGACGCCTGTGATGCGCGCAAATCGCTCGGGGCGCAGCGTGTCGAGGCTGATGTTGACACGCTTGAGACCGGCTGCGGCCAACTGTGGGGCAAGCGCCTCCAGGTGCATGGCATTGGTCGTCAACGAAATGTCACTGATGCCCGGAATGGTGGCCATCAGGCCGACCAGCTCGACGATGCCGTGGCGCAGCAGCGGCTCGCCGCCTGTCAGGCGCACCTTGCGAATGCCAAGCAACGCCGCCGCACGAACAATGGCGGCGATTTCGCTGTTGGTCAAGATGTCGCGCAGGGGCGAGGGGATCGGTACGGTCAGCGGCCGGCAATACTGGCAGCGCAGATCGCACTGATCGGTGACCGACACCCGCAAATAGTCTATCGAGCGGCCAAAGCCATCAACAAGCATATCTACCTCTGCCGGGACAAAAGACTCTGTGATAGAAAGCTCTGCGCTGACACGTTGTGTCGGAGCCTGTGCGGCACATTGTATCAGAAGTTCTAAACAATGTCCAGCGTCCACATTCTAAACAAAAAGAACGGGGATCCAGGCCATGTCCTGGATCCCCGTTCTCTTGTCGCGCAGGAGCTATGCCGAGCGGCGAGCGAACAACGTGACGCCGACGCCCAGAGCAACCAGTCCGATCCCACTGAGCACAATCAGGCCCAGGGGAAGCTGATCGCCCGTCTTGGGCAGGGCAGCCGGGGCAGCCAGTGTCGCTAGCCAGCTCGCAATGGCTGAGGCATCGGCATCCGTCACCTGGGTGGCGGCGAAGGATGGCATGTTGGCTGCTGGCGTGCGTAGCTGCTTCATGACAGCAGCAGCGCTGACCGTGAGGCTCTTGTCGGTGAAGCGGGACTTCACGAAGGCAATGCCGTCACCATGGCAGGCGGCGCAGCGCTTCTGGTTGAACAGAATCTTGCCCTGCGGGTCATTTGCCGCCGGGGTGTAGGCAACAGCCGTGAACGATGCAGGTGCTGTCAGGGTCTTCATGTACGCCAACATGTCTGCCAGGTCTTGGTCGCCGACCTGAGCGACCGTATACGAGGGCATATTGGCCCTGGGAGTGCGCGCTTGCTTCACCCAATCAGCAGCGGTACGGGTGTCGCCGGCGCGTGGGCCAGCATACTTGCCCTCACCAAGAGCTCCGTGGCAGCTTTTGCAGTTCTTTGCATCCCACAGAGTCTTGCCCTTGACTGCGTCGTCCGCGGCCAGGGCGGTGCCGGCAACAATGACCAACAGCAATGCCAGCACAGTGCCGATCATCAGTGCTTTGCGCAACATGTGTCTCCTCCTAGCATGAGAGGTCTGACCACACCAGCATCCCACGTCTCGCTGATGCGGGGAAGCACGGTCGCACCCGGGGGATAGAACACCATCCATTATACGCGGCTTGTAGTAGCTTGTCAATAGTTAACATTATATTCTGATAGCTGCATCTATATTGCGAAACGTGAGTTTGTAGACTAGCCACTATTGGGGGCAAGCTGGCATGGCATTGCCCCCGGCGATCGGTGGAAAAATCCCGGCCTCATCCTTGTCTCGCAAGACGTAGCTATCGTCGCGGACAATGCCGTTAACGAACATCATTTTGACCGTGTGGCGCGGGATACGCAGATGCTTCTCGACGACGTCGAGCATAGTCGTGCCCGGCGCAAGGGTCATCGAGAAGCCAATATCCGGCGCGCCATCGGCTACTGCTGGTTTGTAGACGCGCAGTGTCGCGTAGAGCCGCATCGTGATCTGGATCACGTTTACTCCTGCCTGGGGAAATACTGACGATACAGGAGAGCCATGTCCCGGCCGAAAACGCCGAGGCGGTCCCCATCCTTCACGCGGCGTGTGATTGCCGAGTACTGGTGGTTCAGGAACAGGTGTGCGATTTGCGCAGGATCGATGCCCAGTCGCCGGATCACATCGCCGATCATATCCTCTGGTTGCAGTACTACCTCCACCCTACAATCGGCGGCGATAGGAACAACGGGACCGAATGTGCGCATGTCGCCAAAGAGATGAACATCAATAGTGTCAGACATATAGCATTCCCATATCCTTCGGGAAGACGCCGAGGCGGTCCCCATCTCTGACTGGCATCTGGCGCGCGTTGTAGAAGTACGTACCGTTCACGAAGATATTGCTGACCGCGTGAATTGGCTCGACGCCGAGCCGCTCGAGTATCTTCTGAACTGTGTCACCACTCTGCCAGGGTACCCAGGCGATTGAGTCGGCGTCCACAGCCTTGTTCTCTGCGAACTGTCGCAGACGTCCAAAAAGATGGACTTCGACCATTCCTGCTCCAATGGCATCATATTCACGTCGGCAATCTCTCGGCCGCGGCGTGCAACAGACTCTGTAGTTTGGGAGCGTAGGTCCGCCCGATTGCCGACGTCCGCATGCCCAGAGCACGTAGCTCGTCTGCAATTGGGTGGTCGCCCAGGACACAGGAAGCACCCCCGCCGAGACTAGCCTGGCCGAACTCACCCTGCACTTGAATCGGCGTCCTCAGGAGTTGCCCGTCCTTCACCGTGTAGGAATAGTAGAACTGGCGGCCGCGTTTCGTGGGCATCTTCTGTACCTGTAGGGTGATGATGTCTTTCCCCGCGGCGCGCAGGTGGCAGCGCTGCGCCTGCCCGGTATCTTCGAAACTGATGTCGGCAACGAACTTTGGATAACCCCAGATGTCAATGCCGAAGACCCTGGCTTCCTCCGTCGTCACCGGAAGATGGTGGACATAAAGGCCAAAGTGTCTGAACCGCTCAGGGAAGAGCAGGGGCAACCCAGGAAGGACAAGTCCTGGCTCGTACAGAACAGGGACTGCAACGGAAAACTCATTGTATGGCGCCACACCAGCAATGCTCCGGTACTCAAAGGCTGTCAGGGTGATTACTGCAGTTCCCGGCATGAGCAAGGCTGGCTTGAGCCTCTGCGAAGGAAGCAAGGAGGCTACCTTGCTGGCGGGGACCGGAAAGTGGGCCATAATCGCGGACCAGTCGTAATAGCGAACCGGCAGCCCGATCTTGGCCCCGGTCGAGATCTGGACCTCCTCGATCTTGACACCGTCAAAGAAAGCATCGTCCATCGAAAACCTCCTTACACTCACATAGCGTGTAGCCGATGGCAGCAAGCACTGGCCGGCGAGACGCCAAGTCAGGGACGTGGAGACTATGGTGGACGTGTTGTTGCGTCGACGAATTGCAGACAAGATGTGCGCACAACCCTGAACGCTCTATCTGAGAGTCGGGGCCATTGCCCTGCTGCAGGTTGGCTGCCCGCAGCAGGGCCGTCTTACGTGTGAATCTGAGACATTGGGCGAGGTCTAGCGTGTGGCTTGGGCGCTGGCCGAGGCTTTTCGCGCCTACCCCTATGCCTTCGCCTTCTTTGCTCTCGGTTTGGGCCACAGCTTGAAGTCGTAGACGGCGTCGAGTACCTCTTCCGGTACGTCGAAGACTGTGTTGTGTGGCGGTAGAGGATCTTTGGTCATGAACTCGGGCAGGCGGTCATGTGCCTTGGTGAAACCGGCAGCCTCGTTGAAAAGGCGTTCCTTCTTCATAACCTGGAGCCCCAGCGGGATGATGTCGTCTACGGTCCACTGCTGGCCCAGCACAGCGCCTGCCGATTCGACAAGCCCCTCTAGCCCCGCCGGTATGTCGAGGATTGGGAAAGCAAAGAAGAGGCAGTAGCCTGTGCTGTCGAGGAAGGCGGTCGTCGCCTGGAAGTTGCGCGACAGCTCGGCCTTCTGTACAGCAAATGGGTCAGACTTGCCGCCAACACTCAGAATCTCGGGTGCGATCGTATAACCGGCCGTGTGGTCGGCGCCCATGGTTGATGTGGCATAGGTCACGCCAATACCCTTGACGGCGCGTGGCTCATAGGCGGGCATGGACTGGCCTTTGACAACAGGAACGCGGGTGACGCCGAAGGCGCGACCGGTGAAGGCAGCGCCGTTGCCGATGATGCGACCCAGCGGCGTAGCATTGCGGACATCGCTGTTGAGGAGCTTGATCGCTCCATCGGCATCGCCGAACTTGAGCAAGCCGCCATCCATGGCCACAGCGATGGTACAGCCTGTCTCGATCGTGTCGAGGCCGATGTCGTTGCATAGCCAGATCAAATCGGCGATCTTGTCCAGGTCACTGACGTCGCAATTGGCGCCCAGCGCCCACACCGACTCGTACTCCATGACTGACACCTTGAAGGTGCCGTCGGGATTGGCCCAACGGTCGGAGCACTGGATGATGCAGCCGGGGTGGCAGGGGTGGCCAGTCATACCGGCGCCGCCACGCTTGTGGATCGTGTCGGCTTTTGTCTCACCGCTGATCTTGGAGGCGCCCTCGAAACGGCCGGACGAGAAGTTGCGTGTGGGCAATCCGCCAGCCTCGTTCATAACATTGATCAGTGCGTTTGTGCCGTAGAGGTTGAGCGTGCCCCCCTTCTTGGTGATACCATGCGTGAGGGAGGCCTGAGTTAGCTTCTTGATGGATTTCTCAAAGTGGTCGACATCGACGATCGGCACAGGCTTGTGGCCTTTGTCGTCGACGACGATGGCCTTGAGGCCCTTGGATCCCATGAGGGCGCCCAGGCCGCCGCGTCCGGCATAGCGACCAGCCGTATTCTCCCGGTCGTTGATACAAATGCCGGCGGCGGTCATCTTCTGTTCGCCGGCAGGGCCGATGCCGATAACAGCGATGTCCTCGCCGTACTTCTTCCACAACTTATCGCAAACCTCGTACATGCCCTTGCCCACAAGATCATCGGCAGGATCGAACGAGGCAGCGCCTTTGCTGATCTTGAGTACCCAGAACTTGCCGGGTTCCTTGGGCTGGCCTTCGACGACGATGGCGCTGATTCCGAGGTGCGCGATGTGCTGTGCTGAGAGACCACCGGAGTTGGACTCTTTGATGCCGCCCGTCAGCGGGGATTTGCCGCCAAAGGATGTCCGGCCGGAGGTGGGAGCCTTGGTGCCGCTGGTGATGCCCGGGGCAATGACAAGCTTGTTGGCAGGGCCGAGCGGGTGGCAGGTTGCAGGCACTTCGTCGGAGACGATGCTCGTTGTAAGACCGCGCCCGCCCCACAGAGCATATTTCCTGGGCAATGGCTGGAACTTTGCTGTCCGATCTGTCATGTTCACGCGCAGAATCGTACCCATAGCTAATGCCTCCTCAGCAAGTATTGAGTAAGAACCTCCCGGTGACACGTCGTGGGAACACACAAACACAACTCAGGCGATGTCTTTCGCCTGGCCTGGCGCGTGCGACGCGGAGGGCTATGAGGTGGAAACTGACAGGGTAAGGGCAGCAGCGAAGAATCAGCGTGGAGTGCTGAAAATGTAAGAGAACCCTTCCTCGTCATTGTATCACGAAGAAGGACAATCGTCAATATTTAGTGCGTAGTCGTACAAAGTCTGCAAGAGAGACCTGCTCGTGAAACTGCGAAAAAGAAACGAAGAGATCTTGACAGATGCGGCCGAGTGTGGTACTATGGCAATAGAACAGACGTTCTCTTTCTGAGTCCCGTGCAGGTGGGAGAATGCGCTGGTTTCTGTCGTTTCTTGCGTTGGCCTTCATCGTCGCGTTTGTGGCCGTGGTCGGCGTGCGCGCCAGCGGGCAGGGTGAGGCTTTTGTTCTCGGAGTGGCATGTGGCGCGGCGGCCAGCCTGCCTGCCAGCCTGCTTGCCTTCTACCTGACACAGCGCACTGAGGCGCCCCAGCAGCCGCAGCAAGCGACGCGTCCCGCCTATCCACCTGTGCTGGTCGTGAATGGCCCGGCAGCGCCGCGGTCCCCTCTGCCAGACTTTCCGCCGCTGACACGGCCGCAGACGTCGCCGCCGCGCTACGGCGTCGTTGGCGAGTGAACAGACAGCTCCTGGCGACAATTCGATACGAACGAGGAGACAGATATGCAGACTGGTATGATGTGGTTTGATGACGATCCGCGCAAGACGATCGATACGAAGATCGAGCAGGCTGCAGCACGCTATCTCGAGAAGTATGGCCACGCGCCTACCGCCTGCTACGTCCCCGTGGCGACGCCGGCCGCACTGGCCAGCCGTCAGGGTGTCCGTATTGTTCCTGCGCGCACCATCCGCCCCAATTATCTCTGGCTTGGCGTCGATGAGCTATGAGGAAACAGGTCATGGAACGGGATTTGCCGTGTGAACGGCAGGCTTTGGCCCCGGCACCCTGAACCCCAACCCCCGCACTCTGAACCCCAGCATGTGGTGGACGCTTTCGTACACCTCGGCCAGGTCGGACGGGCGATCGACGAAGTCCAGATGGTCGCCATCAAGAACGAGCACCGGGCAGACGTCAAACCGGCTCATCCAGTCTTCGTAGTGCTTATTCAGATGCTCGAGGTAGTCGCTGGTGATGGCGCTCTCGCAGTCGCGTGAGCGCCGCGAGATGCGCTCCACCAGGGTCGGCACGGAGGCGCGCAGGTAGATCATCAGGTCGGGGCGCGAGATATAGGGGGTGATGCTCTCGAAGAGCAGTTGATAGCTCTGGTAGTCGCGCTGGCTCATGATGCCCAGGCTGGTCAGGCTACGGGCGAAGATCTCGCGATCTTCGTAGATGCTGCGATCCTGGCAAACGGAGGCAGGGATGTGGGTGATCTCCTGCTGCTGGCGCAAGCGAGCGGTCAGGAAATAGATCTGCGTATGGAAGCCCCAGCGCTGCATATCCTTGTAGTAGTCATCGAGGTACGGGTGATCGACAACACCCTCGAAGTACGGCTGCCAACTGAACTCCTTGCACAGGCGCTCAACGAGGCTGGTTTTGCCCGCACCGATGTTGCCGCAGACGGTCACATAGACCCGGTTTTCCATCTTCTTGCCCCCGTCCCTCTGTGATATGCGCCAGGTACATACAATATATGGTATAGAACATGGTCATAGCTACTAGATATGGTGTTCCCCAGTTTGGCAACGTCTACATTATATGCTCCCCTCCCCCTCCCGTCAAGGCTTTCCACCTTAAGATCGGCAGGGTGTGAGTGCAGCTTGTGCGGATTTCACCCTCACCCCAACCCCCTCCCTGCGAGGGAGAGGGAGCAGCAACACACGCGCGATCGGCCCCCTCTCCCTTGCAGGGAGAGGGCTGGGGTGAGGGTGGATCGGTCCGAATATGCCAAGAGCCGGGCCACTGGCGCAGCCCGGCTCTGACTACAGACTACTGATGGCTAACCTACTGCGCTGCGTCCGTGATGCTCTTGGTGGACTTGGTCACAGCCGCATCGAGCGCTGCCTTGGGCGCTGACTTGCCGGAGATGACGGCGGTCATCGCATCGGCGATGAAGGTGCGGGCATCTTGCCAGCCGCCGACGTTCGGTTCTGGTACAGATGAGACGATCAGATCGAAGGCGTTCTTGGCCTGCGGGTTCTTCTCCCAGGCTGCCTTCAGGTCGGCGCTGGCGGCGGCAGACTTGCGGATCGGCATGTAGGACGATGCAACAGACCACTTCACGGTCTGAGTCGTGTCGGTGAACCACTTGATGAACTCCCAGCAGGCAGCCTGCTTGAGTTCGGTGGTCTTGAAGACGGCGATGTTGGCGCCAAACATGACGGTCTTCGGCTTGGTTGTGTCAGCCTGAGGCGGCAGACCCAGGCCCCACTTGAATCCTTCCGGCTTCTTGCCTTTGTCGGTCATCAGGTCACGGATGTAGGGCACGCCGGTAGATGACTGGAAGGTCAGGGCGACTTTGCCAGCGGCGAAGTCGTTCTGCCAGTCGTAGCCCTGCGGCAGATAGGCAGCGCCGCTCTTGACCAGGCGCTCAATCAACTCGACCCACTGCAGGCCGGCGCCGGTGTTGAAAGCGGCTGCCTTGTTGTCTGCCGTGAGCGGTTTGCCGCCCAGGGCGTACAGCGCCATATCGAAGTACGATGCATCGGTGGTCAGCGCCAGGGCGTAGGTCGTGGTCTTGCCTGCGGCGTCCTTCTTGGTGATCTTGGCGCAGGCTTCTTCGAACTCAGCCACGGTCCAGGGCTTCTCGATCGTTGGCACGCGCACGCCAGCGGCTGCGATGAGATCAGCGTTGAAGTACATGGCTGCAACGGACTTGGTGAATGGGAACGACAGCATCTTGTTGCTGAACTGCGGGAACTTGTTGGTTTCGATGTAGCCAGTGAAGATGTCGTCCATGCTCTTCTTGTCCAATGCCTTCACGTAGCCGTCCAACTCAGCCACAGCCTTGGCCTTCATGTAATCAGGGATGTAGCTCTCATAGGCGACGGCCATGTCCGGGGGGGTATTGGCCTGGATCGCCGCCAGGTTCTTCTGGTACAACTGCGTGTAGTTGCCCTGGTATTCCTCTTTGACGGTGATCTTTTTCTGCGTGCCAACGGTGGTGTTGAACTGGTTGACCATGTCCTGGATTACGGCCAGGTTGCCGCCGGTCTGGGTGTGCCAGAAGACAACGGTCACATTGTCTTTGCCCAACTGGGGCCCGGTCGAGCCGCACGCCGACAGGACGCTCACGGCGACGAGCAGGCTCAACACAATACTGAGACGCTTCATCTACACATCCTCCTCTTCTTGATGTAAGAAACAAGAACGTCACGTGCTGTACCAAGGACACAACGTGGTACACATAACATTGACCACAGACATCACCTCCCATGTTCTACCAGCCGCCGTCCCGGGGGTGTCGTTCTCTGTCCCGCTGCATGTTACCCCTTGATACCGGAACGGGCGATACCTTCAACAAACTGCTTTTGGGCGATGAGGAACAGGATGACGATAGGCAGGATGGCCAGAGTTGCTCCAGCCATGAGCAGATTGTAGTATGATCCGGCTTCACTCTGGAAAGCCGACAGGCCGACCTGGATGGGCCTGAGGTGTGGACTCGAGGTCACGATCAGGGGCCACAAAAGCGAGTTCCAGCTTCCCAGGAAGCTGAAAATGGCAACAGTGATCAACGCCGGAATTGCCAGGGGTATGGCGACGCGGTAGAGAAACTGAAAATGTGTGCCGCCATCGAGAATTGTCGCTTCGTAGAGCTCTTTGGGCAGCGTCATGAAGAACTGACGCAAAAGAAAGATGGCGAACACGCTCGCTGTCCACGGCACAATCAGGGCGGTATATGTATTGTACCAGCGCAGGGCGCGGATGATGAGGAAGTCGGGAATCAGTGTGACTTCGAAAGGAATCATCATCGTCGCCAGGAACATAATAAAAATGATATCCTTGCCGAAGAAACGCATGCGGGCAAAAGCATAGGCCGCCAGGACCCCTGTGATGAGCGTGCCCAGGGTCGAGCCGACGGCCATGATGACCGTGTTGAGGAAATAGCGTGGAAATGGAGCAGCGCGCCAGGCCTCGGTAAAGTTTGTCCATTCCCATTTTGTCGGCCACATCGTGGGCGGGATGGCCACCGACTCCGCCAGTCCCTTGAAGGCGGTTGTGAGCATCCAGTAGAACGGGAACGCCATGATCACGGCGCCGAAAAGGAGAACAATGTATAGCGACGCCCAGCCGGCCCAGTTCATCAGGCGAAGGGGCCATGTCACCCTGCTCTTGACTGGCGACGAGGCGATATTATTCATACTGGACCCTCCCCTCAGCACTGCGGAACTGGATGATCGTCAGCAGCAGGATGATGCCAAACAGAATGAACGCTGCGGCTGAGGCATAGCCCATCTTCGGATTGCCGCCGAGGAAAGCGGTGTTGATGACATACACGGTCACGGTGCGCGTGGTGTCGAGCGGCCCGCCGGCGGGGCCATTGCGGATGGTCATGGCGTAGATCTGGTTGAATGCTTGGAACGAGCGGATGATGCTGATGACGAGCAAGAAGAACGTGGTTGGTGAGAGGAGCGGAATGGTGATACCCCAGAACACCTGCCGCTCGCTTGCGCCATCGATGCGCGCCGCCTCGTAGACGTCCCTGCTGATATTGCCTAACCCGGCCAGGAAGATGATCATGTTGAAGCCGATCGAGGACCAGATCGTCATGATAATGATTGCCAGCAGCGCCACGCTGGGGCCAAGCAGCCAGTTGGGCACGCCGGCGACATCCATTCCCATGCGGTTGGCAAGGACTTCAAAGACACCGCGCGGCTCCTGCAGCCATCGCAGTTTCTCGACGCCGATCTTTTCCAGGATGAAGTTGAGGACGCCGTAGTTGACGTTGAAGATCCAACTCCAGACCACGCCGGCCGCCACAACAGAGGTGATATTGGGCAAGAAGTAGAGGGTGCGGAAAAGGCCACGCCCGCGCATGTTCTGGAACAGGAGCACGGCCACAATCAGCGAGAGAGCCAGCCCCACCGGAACGGTGCCGATCACAAACCACACGGTGACAGAGAGCGACTGCCAGAAATTCTCATCTTTCAGCAGGTTGATGTAGTTCGACAGGCCAACGAAGCGTTCCTGCAAGATGCCCCACTTATTCAGGCTGATGAAGAAGGCATAGAAAATAGGCAGGAAGTGAAAGGTCAGAAGAATCAGGGTAGCGGGGAAGATATAGAGGTAGGCGGTGAACGTATCACGCCAGTAACGCTGGCGAGCCGCAACACTGGCGCCCTCTAGCTCTTTCAGAACAAAGCGACGGCGAACAGCGTCAAGCATTGGCGCCTCCACGTTGTGATATCGATGGTCGAAGAGATATCATGCTGTCCCTTGGCTCCGACGCGATTATATCAAATAGGGCATGGCGCGTCAATATTTGAAGACGTGATGGCAACAAGTATACACTATCTTCTTTAACAGATTGTTATCATAACGTTAACGGTCTTGAGCGCGGCGGCGTTCACAGCAGACTGACCGGGTCTCCCACGCGAATGTGACCTGTCTGCACCACGCGCCCGTAGACGCGTGACCATCCGGGGTGGTGCGCCTGCCCGATGCGCGCTGAGTCATGGTCAGCAAAGGAGCCGCTGATTTTGCTGCAAGGAGTGGTGTATCGGGTTACTTCGACCACGACCTCTTTGCCGAGCTGAAGGCGTACGCCGGGCGTCACCGCCTGCCAGTCGAGAGCGACGAGGGTGATGTTCTCGCCCGTGGAGCCTGGGAAGATGGGGTTGCCTTCCCCTTGCAAGGCAAGGATGCGCTCAAGGGAATAGAGGCACAGAGCGCGCTCAGGCCCGCCATGGACGGCGAGATTCTTTTGTTTGTCGCTACTCAGGCCCATGGCAGTCACATCAGCCTCTGCCTCGGCCAATTTGGGCACGCCTCCCTGTGAGGCATTGATCTGAAAGATATGGGCAGTGGGCGCCATGTGGCCTCCTTGTCGGGCAGCAACCTCGTCTCTGAGCATACCACAGACCATTGCTCAAGTCAACAACTTCCACACAAATGCAGATATTTCAAGATAGTCGCAGCCTGACGACCACGGAACACACAGAACACACGGAAAGGCCCTGGGCGGGCTCGCCGGGGCAATTCGGCGCAGACTAGACCCTAATGCGCTCAACCGCAGCTTCTTTCTGTGTGTTCGTGTGTTCTGTGGTTCACATAACGTTATCATGAATTGTCTGGCACAAATGCAGCGATTCCAAGTGTGACCATGGCTTTTCAAGGGTATGGGGCTTGTCGCCAATCGCACGCGAGTGTTATAATACACAGGCCACACCGCCCCATCACGCTCGTTTGTTGGCAGGGGCGCAGCCGCTGTGAGGAGAGATTATGACGTTGTTTGCCAACCGTGCCGAAGCCGGGCAGAAGCTGGCCGCTCAATTGCAGGATTTGCGGGGCAAGGACACCATTGTCCTGGCTGTCCCGCGCGGCGGCGTTGTCGTTGCCGATGCCGTGGCTCGCTCCCTTGGCGCTCCGCTCGATGTTTTCATCTCGCGCAAGTTGGCGGCGCCGGGCAATGAAGAGTTGGCGCTGGGCGCGGTCGCTAGCGACGGAACGATTGTCCTCGATGCGACGATAATGCGCGAATTGAACGTCACGCAGCGTTACATACAGAGCGAGATGGATCGCCAGCGCGCCGAGATACTGCGCCGGTTATCGCTCTACCGCAATCAGCGCGCCCTGCCCCAACTCAAGGGCAAGACGGTGATCGTTGTGGACGATGGCGTCGCTACCGGCTCCACGACAATGGTGACGTTGCGCGCTCTGCGCAAGCAATTGCCAGGGCAGCTCATTCTGGCTGTGCCCGTTGGCCCGCCCGACGTGATCGAGCGCCTCAAAGGGGAAGCAGATCGTGTCGTGTGTCTGGCCATGCCGGAACAGTTCTGGGCCGTGGGCCAGTTTTTCGCCGATTGGTCGCAACTGACTGATCAAGACGTCACCGATACCCTTGATCGGCGACGAGCAGATCTCGAACAGGCAAGACAGGAACAGCATGCCAATCAAGGTTCTGGATGCGCAAGTAGCAGCTAAGATCGCTGCCGGGGAAGTTGTGGAACGCCCGGCCTCAGTTGTCAAAGAGCTGCTGGACAATGCCATCGACGCCGGCGCAACGCAGATACGGGTGGAGACACGCGCGGGCGGGTTGCGCCTGATGCGAGTTACCGATGATGGCTGCGGTATCCCCGGCGACGAGGTTGATTTAGCGTTCCAACGCCACGCCACGAGCAAAATCGCCAGCGCTGACGACCTGAGCACGGTGCGCTCGTTGGGCTTCCGTGGCGAAGCGCTTTACGCGATTGCTGCCGTCGGCCATGTGACCATGACCACCAAGATTGCCACGGACGACGCCGCCACCACGGTCAGATTGGAAAACGGGCAGGTTGTGCAGCGCAGCCGGCGCGGCGCGCCCACCGGCACAGCCGTTTCCGTCGAAGATCTCTTTGTGACCGTGCCGGCCCGCCTCAAGTTCCTCAAATCAGTCGCCAGCGAGACGGGGCGCATCGGCGATGTGATGAGCCAATACTCACTGGCGCATCCTGCCATTAAGTTCACACTCATCTGCGATGGCAGGCTTGTCTTCCAGTCGACCGGCAGCGGCGACCTGCGCGACGTGTTGAGCAAGGTGCTGGGGGTGGACACTGCCCGCGCTATGATTGAAGTGCCCGCTGCGGAAACGCCGCATAACGCCATCACCGTCAGCGGGTTCGTCAGCCAGCCGGCGGTGACACGTTCGACACGAGCGTACATGAGCTTCTTTGTGAATGGCCGCTGGGTGCAGAACCGCATGCTTGGTTTTGCCCTGGAAGAAGCCTATCATACCTTGCTCCAGGTCGGTCGTCACCCCATCGCCGTCCTCAACATCGACATGCCGCCTGACCAGGTTGACGTCAACGTCCACCCGGCCAAGAGCGAAGTGCGTTTCCTGCGCGAGCGCGACGTCTTTTCCGCCCTGCAGAAGGCGGCGCGCTCGGCTCTGGTCGAGTCGGCAGGGATTCCTGTCGCCACAGCCTATCCGCACGGCGAAGCTTTGGCTGCGCCCGCGCGCTGGAATGCTCCCACGCCGCAATCAGACTTTACGCTGCAGCAGGCCGCGTTTGGCATTTTCCGTGGCCCACAGCCGGCGCCTTCTGCGCCAGTGCAGGCTTCGCCGCTGGCGATGCCGCCCACCACGCAGCCTGCCCTCTCGCCCACCAAGCTGCCGCCGCTGCGCATTCTCGGCCAGGCAGCGCAAACATACATCATCGCTGAGTCACCCGAAGGCGTCTATCTGATTGACCAGCACAGCGCCCACGAGCGGGTCGTCTACGAGAAGCTGATGTCCGAGTATCACCGTCAGGCCGTCTCGGTCCAGGGCCTGCTCGACCCACTGGCGCTGGATCTGACGCCGCGCCAGACCATCGTCGTGCATCGCCATCTGGAACAACTTGGCACGATGGGTTTCCAGATCGAGCCGTTTGGCGCCAGCGCGATTCTGGTGCGCGCTGTCCCCGCCTTCTTGCCCAAAGCCAGTATCGCACAGACATTGCGCGCCATCCTTGACGATATGGCAGACGAGGCCGGCAGCCCGGAAAGCTGGCAGGAAGCGCTCATCATTGCCATAACCTGTCATAGCGCGGTGCGCGCCGGCCAAACGCTCTCGGCAGATGAGATGCGCGAGCTTATTGTCCAACTTGAGCAAACGACGCTGCCCCGCACCTGTCCGCACGGCCGCCCGACCATGATTATGCTCAGCCAGGTGCAGCTTGAGAAGGAATTCGGCCGGCGCTGATGTGTTTTGCTATTGACATTCGTCCTCCCAACGGGTATACTAGAAGCGTCAATAGTGCCGAAAGCTGACTCAGGATGAATGCATGGTGATCTAGTCTCTTGTCAAGAGCCTTGTGTTGCATCGCCGGTGCTCCTTATGCCCGGCGATGACTGTCATACTGGCGCACTCGGCGCTCCTCGTCGCCTTTTGACGACGCTACACTGCTCGACCTAAAGTGGGTACCCCCCACTTTTCTTATTGCCTTGCGTCAGATGGCAGCATCGTTGTGCAGTACGGAACTGGGAGGGATCAAAAGACATGGCTAGTGAGTTCATGTTGGCTCTGACCCAACTCTGTAATGAGAAAAATATAGCGAAGGAGGTTGTGCTTCAGGCAATTGAGCAAGCCCTGGTTTCTGCCTACCGGCGCAACTTCGGCCCTGTGCAGAATATATTAGCCCGCATCGACACGGAAACAGGCGAGGCGCATATCTACACGCAGAAGAAGGTGGTCAGTGAGGTCAGCGACCAGCAGAAAGAGATTTCGCTCGCTGAGGCGCTGCCCTATAAGGCCGATGCTGCATTGGACGAGATCGTCGAGCTGGAGACGACGCCGCAGAACTTCGGGCGTATTGCCGCGCAAACGGCCAAACAGGTTGTGACGCAGCGCCTGCGCGAAGCAGAGCGTGAGGTCGTCTATCACGAATATACAGACCGGGCGAACGATATCATCACCGGCACCGTACAGCGCATCGATCCCAGCAAGGGTGTGATTATCGAACTGAACAAGGCAGAAGGCCTCTTGCCGCCGTCCGAGCAGATTCAGGGCGAAGTATACCACCCTGGTCAGCGGCTCAAGGTCTATGTGTTGGACGTACAGCGTAGCTCAAAGGGGCCCCAGGTTACGGTGTCGCGCGCTCACAAGTATCTGGTGCGCCGTTTGTTTGAGCTTGAGGTGCCGGAGATCTACACGGGCACGGTGGAAATCAAGTCGATTGCTCGCGAGCCGGGCTCGCGCACCAAGGTAGCCGTCGCCGCCAGGCAGGAGGGCGTCGATCCGGTTGGCTCATGCGTCGGCCAGCGTGGCGTGCGTATCCAAAATGTGCTCAACGAGCTTGGCAACGAGAAGATTGACGTGATTCAGTGGAGCGCCGACGCTGTGCGCTTCGTCGCCAATGCACTTTCGCCTGCGCAGGTCCAGCAGGTTGAAATCGACGAGGACGAACGCACGGCCACGGTTATTGTTGATGACAAGCAGCTTTCGCTGGCTATCGGCAAGGAAGGGCAGAATGCCCGCCTGGCAGCCAAGCTAACCGGCTGGCGCATCGATATCAAGAGCTCGACGCTGGCTGCGCTCGAGCCGAGCGTCAAGCGCAAGCGCCCTGTGCTCACGTCTGGCGGTGATGAAGAGAACATGCTGGCTGTGCGCCTGCAGGCAGCCTTCAAGGAAAAGGGAGAGAACGTGCCCGTCGACGAGCAATCCCCCAGCGCACCGGCAGCTTAGCGACCGTGCAGTTGAACCCTCCACGGGACGTAGGATAGTCATATGCCTGAAGAGACGACCGTTCACAAGGCCAGGGCAGGCCGTCCGTTGCGGCGTGCGCCTGTGCGCACCTGCGTGGCCTGCCAGCAGGAAAAAGCAAAACGAGAACTTGTGCGCGTTGTGCATACCCCGGCCAACAGCGTCGAGGTGGACGCGACGGGCAAGAAGGCCGGACGCGGCGCATATCTGTGCGCCAGGACGAGCTGTTGGCAGCTTGCTCTGAAGAAGCACGCCCTCGAGCGTGCCTTGAAGACGACCATCAGCCCCGAGAATCTGGCCGTACTGGAAGCGTATGCAGACACGTTGAAAGAATAGGTTTGATCCGCAAAGCGACGTAAATCGATGGCTTTGGTTTGCGCAGGCGCACGGACATTTGGGGATGCTATAGACAGGCCTGCGGGCCTGCGGCAGCACTGAGGAGTATGCGGGCATGACCGAGGAACCGAAAGACAAGACCACCGAAAGCACGGAGAGCAAGACCGAGACGGGCCCAGCCAGTCCGGAGAACCAGCCAGCCAACCCGGCGCCTGGTCCGGCAGCTCCTGCACAGGGCGCTCAGCCGCCCAGAAACGCTGGCGCGCCAGCGCGACCCGGCGATCAGTCGCGCCCGCAGAACCGCCCGCCCTATCAGGGGCCGCGGCCTGGCGCCAACCAGCCTGGCAGCGGCGCTCCACGGCCCCCTTATCAGGGGCCGCGGCCTGGCAGCGGCGCTCCACGGCCACCCTACCAGGGGCCGCGTCCGCCTCAGCAGCAACAGCAGCCACCACAACAACCGCAAAATCCTGGCGACCCTCAACAGCAGCCTGCTGCAAACCCGGCTGCCCCCAAGCCGCCCATCGATTGGTTGCGCTCGAAGCCCATGTCCTCAGCCAACCGGCCGCCACAGCAGCAGCGTGGTCTTGATCTGGGCCGGCCAGATGCCTGGTCGGGCCGGCAGAAGCCGCCCGCGCCGGGGCAGGCGCCGACACCGGGTGCGCCTCGTCCGGCAGGCCCGGGCGAGCAGCGTCCTGCTGGTCCAGGCGGGCCATCGCGGCCCCCGGACGGCAGCCAGCCCTATCGCCCGCGGCCCGCGGGGCCAGGTGGAACAACAACATATCAGGGTAGGCCGTCAACCGGCGGCTATCAGGGCGCCCCACGTCCGGGTGGTTTTGGCACGCCACGTCCGGGTGGTTTTGGTACGCCGCGTCCGGGTGGATTTGGCCCTCCGCGTCCTGGCGGCTTTGGCCCAGCCCGTCCAGGCGGCAGCCGTCCACCGTTTGGCCAGCGCCCTGGCGCGCCGACAACTGAGTGGGGCAAGGGGACAGCCACATCGCGCCGCGCGCGCAGCGCCCGTAAGGGTGGTAAGGAAAAAGAGAAGCCTGCTATTGAAGAGGATGCCGATGAAAGAACTCGGCGGCGTGCGGAGCAAGAGCTACTGCGCCCCAAGGGCGTTCTGGTGGCGCAGCGGCCAGGCGTCAAGTCGCCGCTGGTCAAGGGCAAGGGCGATCCCAATGCTCCCGATATCAGCAGGGCCACCATCGTTCCTGCTCGCATCACGGTCAAGGATCTGGCTGAACTCTTGAACATCAGCTCGGTTGAGATCATCAAAGAGTTGATGAAGAGCGGCATCATGGCGCCCATCAACCAGATGATCGACTTTGACACGGCCTCAATCGTCGCCGCTGACCTGGGCTTTGAGATTCGTCTGGCTGAGGCGCAAGAGACTGAGGAAGAGGAAGCTCTCGCAGTCGCGCCGGAAGCGATGGCCAGGGCCGCTAAGATCGTTGATATTGAAGACGATCCCGGCGCCCTGATGCCGCGACCTCCCGTTGTGACCATTATGGGCCATGTTGATCATGGCAAGACATCGCTGCTCGACGCTATCCGGCGCACCAACGTAGCCGGAGGCGAGTTTGGCGGTATCACCCAGCATATCGGCGCCTATCAGGTCGAAGAAAAAAACCAGAAGATTACCTTCCTGGATACTCCCGGCCACGAAGCCTTCACGGCTATGCGTGCCCGTGGCGCCCAGGTGACCGATATTGCGATCGTCGTGGTCGCCGCCGACGATGGAGTCCAGCCGCAAACGTTGGAAGCAATCAACCATGCCCGTGCTGCCGGCGTCCCGATTGTCGTTGCTCTGAACAAAATCGACAAGGACAATGCTAACCCTGAGCGTGTCAAGCAGCAACTGTCCGACGCCGGTCTGATGCCCGAAGAATGGGGCGGCAGCACTGTTGTCGTTCCTGTCTCTGCCAAGAAGGGTGTCGGCGTCAACGACCTGCTGGACATGATCCTGCTTGTTGCCGAAATGGCCTCGCTCAAGGCGAACCCCCATCGTCCTGCTCTCGGCACGATCGTTGAAGCCGAAATGGACAAGGCCAAAGGGCCGTTGGCGACTGTGCTGGTGCAGAAGGGAACGCTCAACGTCGGCGACTACGTTGTGGTCGGTTCGATCTATGGCAAGATTCGCGCCATGTTCAACGACAAGGGTAAGTCGATCAAGACTGCTCCGCCCTCAACGCCGGCCGGTATCCTTGGTCTGTCTGATGTGCCTGCCAGCGGCGATGTGCTCAGGGTAATGGCTGACGACCGCACGGCGCACGACGTGGCCAGAGAAGAGATAGACAAGCAACAGCGCCTGGCTGCCTCCTCATCTGTCCCGACCATTGATCTGGAGCGACTGTCGGGCATGATTGCCGCAGGCGCCGTGAAAGAACTGAACATCGTGCTCAAGGCTGATGTGCAAGGATCACTGGAGCCGATTGTCAATTCACTGAACAAACTGGGCGACGAGAAGGAGAACGTCAAGGTTCACCTTTTGCATCAGGCGACCGGTATGATCACGGAGAATGATGTCTCGCTGGCGGCTGCCTCACGCTCGGGTTCTGCCGCCAAGGCGGCGCTTGTCATCGGCTTTAACGTCGAGGCTGACAGCGCAGCCAAACGTGTCGCAGAGCAGCAAGGGATCGAGATTCGCACCTTCAAGATCATCTATGACCTGGTGGACGCTATCGACAAGTCGCTGCGCGGCCTCTACGAGCCGAAGTATCAGGAAGCTGTCGATGCCCATGCCGACGTGCGCCAGGTCTTCAAGCTGACAAAGGGTTCCACCATTGCCGGCTCAATCATCAGCGATGGCACGATGGTGCGCGGGGCACAGTGCCGCGTGAGGCGCAACAACGCTGTTGTCTTCGAAGGCAAAGTGTCGTCACTGCGCCGCTTCAAGGACGATGTGCGCGATGTAGGCCCTGGCTATGAGTGCGGCATCACCCTGGATGGGTTCAACGACTTCCAGGAGAAAGACGTTATCGAGACCTATCACAAGGAAAGGATAAACTAGGGAAGGGTATAGGGAGCAGGGTTCAGGGCTCAGGGGTTAGGATCAACACAGAACACCGTGTCGATCCTGAACCCCAGACCCTGAGCCCTGACCCCTGACCCCTGACCCCTGTACCTACTATGTCACGACGTTCTGAACGGTTGGAAGAGCAGATTCGCAGCGACCTGAGCGACATGCTGCAGCGCGACATCACTGATCCACGCCTGTCCAACGGCGTTCTGATCTCGATCACCGATGTTGATGTGACCGAGGATCTGCGCTATGCGCGCGTCTACCTCAGCCTGTTGGGCAACGACGAACAGGTGAGCAATGCCTTTGCTGGCATTCGCCATGCGACAGGTTTCCTGCGCCGTGGCCTTGCCCAACGCCTGGCCATACGGTATGTCCCGGAGCTCAGTTTCCACATTGATCCGTCGCTTGCGCGCGGTGCGCGCGTTCTGGCGTTGTTGAAAGAGATCAATGAGGAAACAGAAGGAAAAAAGGAGTAGCACCTCAGGTGATTGACTCCGTTATCCCTATCCTTCAGCAAGCACATACCGTCTACATTGCCATCCACGTCTCTCCCGACGGTGACGCGATTGGCTCTGCACTTGGCCTCGCACTCGCCCTCGGTGTTCTGGGCAAGCGATGCAGCGTGGCTTGCGCAGATCCTGCGCCTGCGGCCCTCAGTTTCTTGCCGGGCAGCACCAAGATCGTGCATCGGCCGCCGACAACCCAGGATGTTGTGATTTGCCTGGATACAGGCGATATCAGCCGGCTGGGTTCAATCTACACCCCCGAGTCCTTTGCCGCCCATTCCGTCATCAATATCGACCATCATCTGACCAATACGCGCTTTGGCGCCATCAACCACATCGATGCGCAGGCGGCCGCCGTTGGCGAGATGGTCTACCTGATGGTGCAGGCGCTCGGAGTTCCCCTCAATCCCATGATTGCGACCTGCCTCCTGACAGCCATAGTGACTGATACCATAGGTTTCCGCACCAACAGCACCACGCAGCGCACGCTGCACATTGCCGGCACGTTGATGGAGGCGGGAGCGCCACTCAGCGAGATCGTCCAGCAATCTTTCGAAAGCCGGCCCCTGCCGGTGCTGCGCGTTTGGGGCACGGTGCTGAGCAGCTTCACGCTACACGCTGGTATCGCCTGGGCGACTATCCCCATCACTGTCCTGCGTGAATTCGGCCTAAGGGAGGACGAGATCAAGGGGCTGGTCAACGTGATGCGTGGCACGCAGGGTGCGGTTGTGGCGGCCCTCCTCATGGAAACCACTGATGGTCATGTGAAGGTGGAGTTCCGCTCTAACGGGCAGGTCAATGTTGCCGCTGTCGCGATTGCACTCGGCGGGGGCGGCCATCGCGCCGCATCTGGTTGTACTATCCCCGGCCCGCTGGCCGATGCTGAGCAACGCACTCTGTCTGAGATACGCAAGCACATCAAACGATAACATCAGCGCTTTTTCGTCATCCAGCGTCTGCGTAGGCGTTGGCCGGCTGAAATGGGTACACTATGGACGGCATTCTCAATCTCTGGAAGCCACCTGGCATGACCTCCCATGATGTGGTAGCTGCCGTCCGTCGCTTGACCGGGCAACGCCGGGTCGGGCACGCGGGCACGCTCGATCCCATGGCAGAAGGCGTTCTGGTTGTTGGCATCGGCCAGGGAACCCGCATGCTCGAGTATCTGGTCGGTGCAACGAAGGAATACTGCGCTCGTATCCATCTGGGTATCGCCACCGATACCGACGACGCTGACGGCGCAGTCCTCTCCGTGACAGATGTCAAGGCATTCCGTCGTCTTACCATAGACCGTGTCTTGCAGACGTTTGTTGGCCGGCAAGATCAGCTCCCACCCACCTACAGCGCCCTGAAGAAAAACGGAGAGCCAGCCTATCGCCTGGCACGCGCCGGCAAGGTGGTCGAACGGACAGCTCGCTCGATCGAGATCGAGAGCATTGAGCTTGTACGCTGGCAGCGCCCACACATCATCTGCCGCGTCACGTGCAGCAAGGGTACCTACATTCGCTCGGTCGCGCGCGACGCCGGCGAGTTGTTGGGGTGCGGCGCTCATTTGTGCGGCCTCATCCGTCTGCGCAGCGGATCATTTACCCTTGAGGATGCCATTCCTCTCCCTTTACTGGAAAACGCCCTGGCCGAGGGGTACTGGCAGCATCTGCTGCTCCCGCCCGATGTCGCCGTGGCCGGCCAACCGGCGCTCATCGTCGGCGCTGACGACGAAACCCGGCTGCGACAGGGGCAAGACATTTGCCCGGCGGGCCAGCCATCGCCCGAGGCCGTGAGACAGCAGCCCTGGCGAGCATATGACGTGAATGGTGAGCTAGTTGCCTTGCTCGTTCCTGGTGAGCGTGCTGGCTACTGGCATTCCGATAAGGTGTTTCCAAGTGACGATGACGCGCATCAGTAACCTGAACGAGCTTATTCCGGGCTTACCTGCTGTCGTAACAATTGGCGTTTTCGATGGTGTCCATCGTGGCCACCAGGCTCTCATCGGCCAAGTCGTTGAACGCGCCCGTACCCTGGGTGGCGAGAGCGTCGTCGTCACCTTCCATCCGCATCCGCGGGCTGTCTTACGGCCCGATGTTCCCACCTACGCCTTGACCAGCCTGAGCGAGCGACTGCGGCTGATCTCGGAGCTGGGCGTGGACACGATTGCCACAGTCGAGTTCACGCGCGAGCTATCGCTGCTCTCTGCCGAGGAGTTTCTCGATCTGCTGCAGAAGCACGTGAACCTGCGTGAGCTGTGGGTGGGTGAGGATTTCGCCCTGGGCCACCACCGGTCTGGGACCGTGGCCCGTCTCAGCGAGCTTGGCGCAGGGCGCAACTTCATCGTCCATGCCGTCGCTGCTGTCGGCGCAGGCGGCGACAGCATCAGCTCGAGCCGGGTGCGAGAGTTGATCACTGCGGGGGATGTCGAGCAGGCAGCGCGCCTCCTGGGGCGCTATCCGTTCATCTCCGGTACGGTTGTCACGGGTCTGCGGCGTGGGCGCACCTTGGGCTTTCCCACCGCCAACCTGACGCTGAGCGATATGTACCTCTTTCCGGCCAATGGCATATATGCCGTGTATGCCGAACTAGACGGTATCCGACTGCCGGCGGTCGCCAATATCGGTGTGCGGCCAACGTTTGGCAATAACGATCGTCTGGTCGAAGTCTACATCCTGGACTTCAATCGGTTGATCTACGGGCAGGCGATGGGGGTGCATCTGGTCAAACGGCTACGCGCAGAGGTTCGTTTCGCCACTGTCGATGATCTGGTGACACAGATGCAGCGCGATGTGACTGCTGTGCGCACGGTTCTGAGCAATGGCGCTCCGCACTGAGAGCGCACTACTGTGCGCCAATCCTCGACGATCTTCATGTTGCTTGTGGCATATGGTTATGTTGATGTATCGTGTAACTCTGAGCTGGGGCTGGCGCGCAACGCCTGACCCCGAAAGGAGAAAAGCAGGTATGGTTAATCTCATGGAAGCCAGTCTACGTCACATCATGGCGCTTGCTGCTGTCACTGCGGTTGCGTTGCTCATCGTCCTGATGAGCGGCGCCGGTCTGCAGGCAGCGCCAAACATCGCCGACGTGCCGGCAGTCATAGGTACGGTGGCTGTTGGTACGGGTAACGCCGGCAACGGGCCAGAAGGGGTGGCCATCGATACAGACCGAAACCAGATCTTCGTTGCCAACTCCAGGGACAATGCCGTTTATGTAATCGATGGCGACACCAATCAAGTTGTCACCATCACCCACAGTGCGCTGCTCACCCCGTGGGGAGCAGGCTACAACCCCAACAACGGCAAAGTCTACGTGGCCTCCAACGGTCGCAACTCGGTGGTCGTGATCAATGCTGCCACCCTGGCTGTCGAGCAGGAAATCGGCGACTCCAGCATCAATCTGCCTGATCAAGTAACGGTGGATGCTCTGCGCAATCTGATCTACGTCACCAATTCCGGGGGCGGAATGGTCACCGTGATCAACGGCTTGAACAACACTATCGCTGCACGTTTCCTGTCCGTCATCTCAACCCCCCACAGCATCGCCATCGATTCGGCGCGCAACCGCGCCTACGTGAGCAACCTGTTCTTCCACCCGGTTGACGGGCCCGACTTCGTCATGGTCTTCAGCACTCTTTCCTTCAGCGAAGTCGGCCGGCGCAATGCTCTGGCCGGCGCCAATGGTCTTGCCGTTCGCTCGGTCGACGGCACGATCTACATTGGCCAGAACAGCAGCGATACCGGCATATGGCGTGTTGCTGTCGTCAACCCGACCGACTTGAGCTTCAAAGTCGGCTTCCCCGGCCTGGTGGTCGGCGGGCGGCAACTTATGGGCATGACCTACAGCGCCGGTTCAGATCGTGTCTATGTCAACGGTTACGGCAGCAACACGGTTGACGTCATCGACGCCAGTACCAACACACTACTTGTTACCCTGCCGGTCGGCGCCAATCCGGCCAGTGGTATCGCCGTCAACCCCAACACCGGACGTGTGTACGTTGCCAATCGCGGCAGCGGCTCAGTGACCATTATCCAGGACAGAGCGGCCGGGCCTACACCTACACCAACCGCGGCCGCGTTGCCAACGCCGACCCCCACGCCCCTTTGCCAATCGGATAGCTTTGAGCCGGACAACACGGCTGCTCAGGCCAATCTGATCAACAGCGCCGGCCTGTCACAGACTCACAGCATCTGCCCCGCTGCTGACCAGGACTGGCTGTCTTTCATGGTTCCCGGGCCCATCACACTGACCATGCTGACACAGAACCTCACTGGCGGCGCGGACACGTTCATGTATCTGTATGCACCCGACGGCACGACCCTGCTCGACTGCAATGATGACAAGAATGACGGCAAGAACTGCGTGGCGGCATCGACCGCAGGGAGCAAACAGGGCCTGAGCGTTGATGAACGTGCATCACGCATCGTCTATGCATTCACCAAGGCTGGCCAGTACTACATCAAGGTCAAGGACTTCGATCCCACGGCCTATGGTACGTTCCGTCGCTATGACGTGCTCGTCTCTGGCGGTGCGCCGTTTACGCAACGGCTCGCTCTGCCGGTGATCATCGCGGACTTCTAGGGCATCAGGGTATCAAAAGACCCCCGAGATCTGCAAAGACCTCGGGGGTCTGTCATCTTACGATTTCTCCTCTGGCGGCTTGCCCTCGCCGCTCCACTGCGCTGGCGGCTCGGCGACGAACGGCGGCCCGGCTGGCTGAAGACCCTCGACCTGCTCTGGCGGCGGCTGTCCGTGCGCCGGTCCCTCTGGCGCTTGTTGTGGCTCCAGGCTGCGACCGCGGAAATAGAATCGATCCATCATGCGGTCGTAATCAGTCCACGGCTTGTTCGTATCCCACTGGCTGTCGAGCTGCTGTTGGACGTGGTTGACCTTGGCGGAGAGCTCGCTGAGCAGGTAGAGCGCCATTGCCTCGATCGTCTGTGGCTCGCGCACGGCGCCGTGCTCTTCCCTGCCGTGATGGCTAAGAATCATGTGCTCCAGGCATAACGCCAGGTCGGGTGGAAAAGCGGGGAGCGCAGCCATCCCCTGCGCGACCAGCCGGTCGCCCAGCACAGCGTGGCCGATGAGCCGGCCTGAGTCGGAGTAGTCGATGTCGCGTTCGTAGCGTGCGCCTTCAATCAGACCGATGTCGTGCAGTATGATGCCTGCCGTCAGTAGACTTCGGTCGATGCGGGGATAGAGGCCGGTCAGACAGTGCGACAGCGCCAGCATCTCGGTGATGTGCTCCAAAAGACCGCCGCGATAGGAGTGGTGCGCGGATCTGCTGGCGGGAGCTGCGCGCAGGCCGTCGCCAAGCTCGCTGACAATCGTCTGCACAAGTGTCTTGAGATGCGGGTCCGTCAGGTCTTCGATGGCTATCGCCACAACCTGCCAGAGAGAATCGAGGTCTTTGTCTGTTTGTGGGACGAAGTCGTCGTCGCTGTAGTATGCTTTGTCGGTCGCTTTGGCCTGGCGCAGGCGGTTGACGATAATCTGCGGGCGATCCAGGTACTCGTCGACCCGGCCCCACACAGCGATGATGTCGTTCTCATCAAACTGCTCATAGGCGACGTCAGCGTGTTCCCAGACCCGGGCCACGATGCGCCCTGTGCGATCGGCGAGCACGATGGTGAGGAAGCGCCCCTTGCTTTTGTCGCGGAAATACTCCAGTTGCTTGTGCTTGGCGACGAAGAAGCTGGAAACTTTGTCTCCCGCTTTCAGATCCTTGATAAACTGTTTCTTCATCGCAGCCTCCTGCGCAGATCGGAACGAAGCGGCTGTCATGTGTCCACTGCAAGAAGGTCGTGTGCATCCCAATCGTCGTTGCGAGGAGCGCCCTTTGCGACGAAGCAATCTCCTTTCGGCGCGAAACGGGGGAGATTGCTTCGCTCCGCTCGCAATGACGGGTCCGTCCGGACCTTCTTGCAGTGGGTACCTGTCATCCTGAACGAACGCTCAGAAGGACAGTCCTCTGCCTGGCGGCGCGCATGACCGTTATGGCTTGATGACGATTTTCAATCCATTGCGCTTCTCGGCAAACTCGAACGCTGTCTTGATATCGGCCAGTGGGAATGTGTGCGACACGAGCCCGTGCACATCAATCAGCCCGCGATCGATGAGCCGGATGGCTCGCATATACGAAGGGTGAGAACGCCGCTGCATGGCGATGGTCAGTCCCTTGCCGCGGGCCACCGACGCATTGAACATCGTGTTCTCGTCAATGGGGATGCCGACGATGACGACCCGCCCGCCGGCTCGAGCGACGCTCATGGCATTGGCCACGGTCGCATTGCTGCCGGCGCAATCGTAGGAGACATCAACGCCGCGCCCGCCCGTGGCTTTCATGATGGCCTTGACCTCGCTGCCATCGGCGACGAAAACATCTGTTGCGCCCAGCTTGCGCGCAGCCTCGATACGGTGTGGTAGTTTTTCCGTGACGAAGATGTCCGTTGCGCCCGCGGCCCTGGCTGACTGCATGGTGACCAGGCCAATCGGCCCTGAGCCGAAAATGGCCACCGTCATACCGGCGCGGATATGGCCCAGATCGATGGCCTGCAGGCCATTGCATAACGGTTCCAGCACTGCGCCGTCGTCATCGCTAAAGTTGTCGGGCAAGTGGTGGAGCAGGTGCTCCGGCCAGGCGATGTATTGGCGGAAGGCGCCATCGGTGAGGCCATAGCCGCAGAAGAGGCCGTGCTGGCACAGATTGGCATGGCCTGCCATGCACTGCTCGCAGACGCCGCAGCCATCGGATGGCTCGATGATGACACGCTCGCCGCTGCGCTTGCCGCCCTCAACCACCCCTACGAGTTCGTGGCCCAGTACAAGCGGCTGCGTGAGCGTGGCCGTACCGATGCCGCCCTCGGCGTACCAGTGCAAGTCCGAACCGCAGATGCCGGCGGCCGTGATGCGCACCAGCGCCTCATCGTCCGCTGGAACAGGAACAGGTTCGTCATGCAGGCGCAGATCGTGCGCTCCGTGCAATCGTGCAGCTTTCATGATATTCTCCCGGGTCTGTGGATCACAAGTCTATGGATCACTTTTTTGTGAAAAGGCTGGCGGGAAGATTCAGCTTGGCGCCAACGGCACGAAGTTCTCTCCACACCGTGTCATCCAGTGGAATGCCGCCCTTGCGCCGGCGCTCTTGCTCAACACGTTCTTCCGGCTCGCCCGGCAAGAGAATCTCGTCGACGCCCGGCGCGGTGGGCGTGGCCTTGACCACTGCCAACAACTGCTCAAGTTCCTGCTCAAATTCGTCGATCGGGCGCCAGCGCGAGATGTCCATGGCGATGAAAAGAGTGCCATTGCCCGGATGCTTGGTGATGAGCGAGGCGCAGCCTGCGCCAATCATGATACCGCCGATGATTTCGATGAACAAACTGAGCGCATAGCCCTTGTAGCCGCCCATCGGTAACAGCACACCGCCGTCGAAAAAGTCGGCGGGCTGGGTGCTCGCATAACCGTCCTTGTCCAGTAGAACGCCGTCGGGCAGGGTTTGCTCACGCTGTTGCAGGATGGTGAGCTTGTTGACGGATTTGGCGGAGGTGGCAAAGTCGGCCAAAAGCACGTTGCCGCCGCGGCGAGGAACGGCCATCGCCAGCGGGTTGGTGCCGAAGATGCGTTTCATGCCGCCATAGGGAGCGGTGACGGCGCCGGCGTTGCAGACGAGCATGCCCAGCATGTTCTGCGCGGCCATTTGTTCAGCATACTCGCCGAGGCGAGCGATGTGGCTGACGTGGACCAGGGTGGTGACGCCAATGCCGTGCTCCTGCGCTGCGGCAATGGTTTGCTGTGCGGCCAGGCGCGCTGCCGGGTGGCCAAAGCCCCAGTGACCTTCGATCATCGTGGTTGGCCCCTCACGACTGATGATCTCTGCACGAGCCGACGGGATGATCATGCCGGTCTCTATCTGGCGCAAATACATGGGGAAAAGCCGGCAGCCGTGTGAGTCGACCCCTTTGCAATCTGCCTTGACGAGGATATCGGCGACGATTTCGGCAATATCCGGGGGCGCCTGCATAGCGAGAACAATCTGCTGGCATAGGTCCCGCAGTCGGGCTTCTGTGACGAAAGGCATAGGATCGGCTATCTCCTTATCCGCGTGGCTTTGGCCAGCGGGAATGAACATTGGTCGTCACGTCGTCCAGACCCTGGACGGTGAATTTCTTGGACTGGCAGTAGGCGATGATCTCCAGTTCCAGCTCATCGATCTTGCGCCCCACCGCAGCTACCTCGCCGGCAAAGTCGTCGGGAATGCGGATGACGCCATGCCGGTCGGCGGCGAGCAGATCGCCCGGTTGAATGGTCAGTCCGCCGACCTCGACCGGTGTGCCGAAATCGACGAGATGGTTGTAGGCATGAGAAACGAGGATGGCGCGGGCAAAGAAGTGGAAACCCATCTTCTGCACGCCATCCAGGTCGCGCACGCCGCCGCTGGTGACGACGCCCTGCACGCCGAGAGCGCGATGAATGCTCGAGTTCACATCGCCCCACAGTGAGCCGACCGGCTGCTCATCGAAATCCTGAATAACGGAGATGCGCGGCGACGGTGTGGTCAGGACATACTCACGATACCTGGTGACCGACACTGTCATGCTGCCGGCAGCCGGCACATTGGCCTGCATGCGCGCCGTGACAGCGTAACCGACCATCGTGCCCAACTCGGGAAACATGCACTTGATGTCGGGTGACATGAAGCCCTTGTTGCGGGGCACAACATTGAAGCACTCGATGGCGTTGGAGATGGTGGGGGTGGAGATCTGACGCAGTTCGTCGATCTGTTGGGGACTCAGAAGCGCCACTGGTGATTCCTCCTTATTTGCATTTGACGTGCCTACCGTCTCATCCAGCGTCCAGTATAGCATCTCAGGTAATTCGCGTCAATCATGGTTTGCGCAAATGCTTGACTTTGGCGACGGGCTGTGCTACTATCTCATTGTTCGAGGACCGGCCAATTGAATAGCAGCTAGGGGAGCGCTGACGCGCTGAGAGTGGGCCCATCGACCGGCCCTTACCCTCTGAACCTGATCTGGGTCATGCCAGCGAAGGGAAGCACGTGTAGATTCGACACGTACCGTCAGTCTCTCCCCATATGAGGCTGGCGGTTTTTTCGTGAGTGCTGAGTACCGAGTACTGAGTACCGAGGCTCAGTACTCACTACAAGGAGGAGAACCATGTTTGCACAATGGAAGACCCGTGATCTGATCATCACGGCGGTTCTGGCGGTGGCGCTGGGTATTCTCTTGATCGTGTGGACAGCCGTGTACGAAGGCCCGGGCACAGCGTTGCTCACGGGCACGGGCGCCAACCTGCTCTACGGCGTCTACTTCTTGCCGGGCATCTTGATCCCGTACATCGTGCGCAAGCCGGGCGCAGCCGTGCTCGGCTCGGTGCTTGCGGCCGTCGTTGAGCTGCTGGGGACGCAGTGGGGCTTGCCGGCGATCATCTATGGCTTGCTGCAAGGCCTGGGCGCAGAGGCTGTCTTTGCCGCGCGCGGCTGGAAGAACTACAGCCTGGTGACGCTGATGGCAGCGTCTATCGTGTCTATGATCTTCGGCTTCGCCTTCGAATACTGGCAGTACTCCTACGGTGAGTTAGCTGTGGGTGTGCAAGCGCTCTACGTGCTGCTGCGTATCCCCAGCGCGCTGATTCTGGCCGGTTGGCTGGGCAAGGCTCTGGCTGATGCCCTGGCCCGCACCGGTGTGCTGCGCGGCATGGGGCTGACAGGGAAATAACATGCTCGTCCGGCTCTATCAGGAGGGGGACAGCTTTCTGCATCGGCTCAATCCGATTGTCAAGTTTGTCGCCTTCGCTGCCCTGACGTTAGCGCCAACCTTCTACCTTGATCCAGAAGTCCCGGCGCTGTTTCTGGCGCTGGCGCTAGCGATGGCCTGGGGATTGGGCGGTCTGTCGCCGCGGGCAATGGCGGGCCGCCTGATCCCCATGATCGCACTGGCGCTGGGGTTGGCGCTCTCCAGCACGATCTTCTACGGCGGAGCGAACACACACGCCCTGTTCGTGTTCGGCCCGCTGCGCGTCTCGGCCGAGGCGCTGGCCTTTGGTCTGAGCATGGGGCTGCGCATCCTGTGCGTTGTCTCCTATTCTGCCCTGTTTACGTTCACCACCGACCCCACGCTGCTGGTCTACAGCCTGATTCAGCAGGCGCGCTTGAACTACCGTCTGGGCTACACCATTCTGGCGGCCTATCGCTTTCTGCCGATCTTGCAGCGCGAAATGGCCAACATCAGCGCCGCCCACAGCGTACGCGGCGCCTACAGCCGCCACAGCGTGACAGCCGGGCTTGAGCGCGCCCTGCGCTACGGCGTGCCACTGCTGGCGAATGGCGTGCGCCAGGCCGACCGCCTGGCTGTGGCGATGGACGCGCGCGGCTTCAGCTCTCCCACCATACGCACCTACTACATCAAGACCCGTCTCACCCCGGTCGACTGGCTCTTCCTTGTTGCTGTGCTGCTCGTTACAGTCACGCTACTGATTGTTCTGGCGCACCTGGGGCTGTTGCGCGGCTTCTTGATGGGGCTGTCGGACGTCAACTTCGGAGGCGCGCCATGACCACCAACGACGCACATGTAGGCCGGGCAGAGCCTGCCCCGCCCCATCGGGCATCGCGCCCGGCGTCTGCAGCCATCGTCGTTGAAAACCTCAGCTTCCGCTATGCCGACACAGAGCGCTGGATTCTGCGCGACGTCAGCCTGACCGTGCCCGCCGGCGAGACGACGCTCATCCTCGGCCCCAGCGGCTGCGGCAAGAGCACGCTTGTATTGTGCCTCAACGGGCTGAT
Source organism: uncultured Ktedonobacterales bacterium (assembly GCA_964402955.1). Classification (GTDB taxonomy): domain Bacteria; phylum Chloroflexota; class DTOL01; order DTOL01; family DAOUCN01; genus CAYOEZ01. The sequence goes on from CAYOEZ010000006.1 coordinate 43,221, forward strand.
CCCGCACCTCATCGAGGGAGAGATACGGGGTGATGTGCACGTCTGGGGCCAGCCGGCCGCCACTCTGTGGAATAGTGGCGGGTCCCCCCTCACCCCCAATCCTGGGGGACAGAGCGCGAACTCCCCCAGTATTGGGGGCGGTGGGCAGAGTGCGGACTCCTCCGGCATAGGGGGGCAGCGCGCGAACTCCCCCAGCATTGGGGGTGGGGGGGCCTTCGTCGGCGAGGTCTTTCAAGATCCCGAAACGCAAATGGTGATGCCGCGTGTCGATGAGGAGATTGCCTTTGGCCTGGAGGGCATGGGCGTGCCGCCTGCCGACATGCCTGACCGCATCGCCGCCGCCCTGGCGCTGGTCGGGCTGCAAGACCGCCCGCGCGCCTGGGTCGACGGCCTCTCCGGTGGTCAGAAACAACGCCTGGCGCTGGCGGCGGTGCTCGCCTTGCAGCCAGGTATCCTTGTGCTTGACGAGCCAACGGCCAATCTTGATCCCCTCACCACCGTGGCGTTCTTTCAGACCCTGCGTCGCCTGAAGGCTGAGCTGGGCATCACGATTGTGCTGATCGAGCACCGGCTCGATGCCGTCCTGCCGCTGGTCGATCATATTGTGGCGTTGAACCGCAACGGGCAGGTCCTCGTGGAGGGGACGCCCTCTGATGTGCTCGGCGGCCATACGGCGGAGCTGGAGCGCGAGGGAGTGTGGCTGCCCATGACCTGCCGCCTGATGCGGGCGCTGCAGGCGCATGGTGTGCCGATTGCTGACTGCCCACTGACCCTGGACGAGGTGGAGGCGGCGTTGCGCGCCGTGTGGGGCACGATGTGGAGTGCGACGACTCCTGTCCTCGCAGGGGCGGATACGCGACGACAGGAGTGCCCGATACAGCGGGGCAGGCTCTCGTCGCACTCCACAGGCGTTGCCACGCCCGCAATCTCTATCGCCAATCTCACTTTCGCCTACCCGGACAGCCCAGCGGTCTTGCGCGACGTCACGATGCAGATCGGACGCAGGCGCTTCTTCGCCATCGTCGGGGCCAACGGGTCTGGAAAAACGACACTGGCGCGGCGCCTGGTAGGCTTGTTGCGGTCAGGCAGCGGCACGGTGACAGTGCTAGGCCAGGACACGCGGCGCAAGAGTCCCGGCGAACTTGCCCGCCAGGTGGGCTACGTCTTCCAAAACCCGGAGCACCAGTTTGTCACCGAGCGTGTGGCCGACGAGTTGGCCTATTCGCTGCGCGGGCGTTTCGACGATGCACAGATCACGCAGCGGGTGCAGTCTCTGCTAAGCACCTTCGGCCTCGAAGGGTACGAGGATGAGAATCCCTTTGCCCTGAGCCAGGGGCAGAAGCGGCGTCTAAGCGTGGCAACGATGGTTGCTCTGGAGCAGCCGATCCTGATTCTGGATGAGCCGACGTTTGGCCAGGATCAGCAGAGTACGACCGCGCTGATGGCGACCTTACAGAAGCTGCACGACGCCGGCGTGACCATTGTCTTCATCACCCATGACATGCAGTTGGTGGCCGAGTATGCGGACGAGGTTGCGGTGATGGATAACGGAAAGGTTATCTTTCAGGGCACGCCGCGCGATCTGTTCGGAAAACCCGAGATCCTGCAGCAGGCGTCGCTGGCCCTGCCGCCGCTGGCTGATCTCGCCCGCCGCCTCGGTTTGCCGCCGCTGCTGACGGTGGACGAGTGGGTGGGGTGGGCAGAGAGCAGGCAGGACAAGGCGCCTTGACTTTAGCCGCGTTCAGCGTGCCTGTTGTAATGAAAGTCCTCCCGAAGGTTCGCAACCTTCGGGAGGAGAAGAAAGCAAGCTACGTTGCCGCGGGCGCAGGCGTCCACAGCGGTGTGAAGTTGTCGGCCGTGGCCAGCAGATCATCCTGCTCTTTGGCGCTCATGGGCGTGAAGCGCTCAGCGACATCCACGATGGCCGGCCACAGCCGGTTGTCGCCGGCGCAGGGGATGCCGGTGATAGGCTGCGACAGAGTCCAGCGGATGGCCGATTTGATCATGTGCAGGTCGTCAAACGGTTCGTACCAGGGCCGCCAACGCCGCTCGCGCTCGCCCCAGGGCGCCTTGCAGAGCGACTTGATGCATTGTACGCCCAGGTCGCGTTTGGCGCAGATGGCGAGCAGTTCCTCGACATCGGCGCGGTACACTGGATTGGCCCACAGCACGAAGTTGAGCGGGAACATGACCGTGTCCAGATCAAAGCACTTGAGCGCCTCGATCTGGATACGTGGAGCGTCGAGCCCGTGGCCCGTGATGCCCAGATACTTGGTGAGTCCCTGCTTCCTGGCTTCGACGAAGGCCTCCAGCGCGCCGCCGGGGGCGAAAATCTCTTCCAGGTCGGTGAACGTGGTCACGGCGTGGAACTGGTAGAGGTCAACATTCTTGACTTGCAGCCGCTTGAGCGTGTTTTGCATCTCATCCCAGGCTTCCTGCCTTGTGCGTTTGCCTGTCTTGCTGCCCAGGAAGACCTGCTGGCGGATGCGCGGCATCCAGGGACCGACGCGCAGTTCTGCCTCGCCGTACGATGGAGCGATGTCGATGTGGTTGACGCCATGCGCCAGCATGTAATCCATGGCAGCATCGGCTTCCTCTTGCGCTACCTTGCCCAGCCCGGCCGTGCCCATGATGACCAGACTACTCTGGTGGCCGGTGCGTCCCAATCGTCGTGTTTGCATGACCTGTCTCCTTTTTATTTACACTGCTATCTTGATCTTTTCCTCGTCGCTGTGCTTGATGACAACACAGTCGTTCGCATAGGTGCGCTCGGGAAGCACAATCAGCACGCTGGCCGGCTGGTTGTTCACTGTCCACGGCGCGTGATGCCAGATGCCGGGGCGCAGAGTGACCATTGTGCCTTTCGGCACGCGGAAGGCGTGCATCTTGTCCACCGGCACCGGGGCATTGGACGGCGTCGCCGGAGCAACGTGGATCAAGACGTCGTTGTCGAGCGGCAAGATGCCCTCGCCCGTCCTGGTGTGATACTCTGACACGGTGATGACGAAATCGCGCTTCTCAACGCGACAGGTCGAGAACGAAACAATGGTGGGGCCGCCCATATCTTCCTGTACCATGTCACGGAAGAACTCGACGGGCGGAGCGCCAAGCTTCTCTGCGCTGGGATTGACCATCTGGCCGAAGTGGCCGAATGGCAGGAACGCCTCAGCGCTCAGCTCTTCTACTTTGATCGTTTTCACGAAGACGTGCTCCTTTAGCTACTCAGAATGTTGTGGTCCTACATCCACCTGCTCCAGCGTGGCGAGGAGAGGCGGAATATCGGTCGTTGCGGTCTTCCACACTTCGTCCAGATCCACAGCGTCATATTCATGGATCAAGTTATCTCGCATCCCGGCAATGGTGCGCCACGGTATCTCGGGGTGCGCCAAACGGAACTCATCAGATAGCCGCTTCACAGGCTCGCCAAGAACCAGCAGTTGGTGCAATATGGCTGATTGGGTTTTGAGATCATTGAAGAAGGACAGCTCGTCCAATCCGCCGTGGAATTCGAGGACGAGGCGGCAGGCTCTAAGCATGTCCAACACCGTTGCCTCATCGCGCAACATAGGCAGGCTCCGCGCTTTCCAGGATGGCCTGCCGACGAATCCAGTTGCTACTCCGTTCAATGGAACGCCTCGTCACGATGTCCACGTCCCGACCCAGAATAGCCTGCAAGTCATCTTCCATATGCACATGATCGAACAGGCTCCACGCGGCGTCAGGTGCAAAAGACACCAAAACATTAACATCGCTGTCCGGACGGAAATCATCGCGCAGCACAGATCCAAAGAACGCGAGTTCCGTGATCTTCCAACGCCTGCAAAAGGCGGCTATCTTTCTCTGCGGCACCCGGAGGTTGTTCCGGTGAGGCAGATCGGTGTCGGGTGTTGCTGTTTTCCCAGACATGCAGGTGTTTCCTTCTGTTGTTGATGGAACGGCGGCAGAGCCGCCGTTCCATCAACAACATCCAGTACAGCTACTTGTCGTTCAACGCGGCCACGCCGGGCAGAACCTTGCCCTCGAGGAACTCGAGCGAGGCGCCGCCGCCGGTGGAGACGTGGCTCATCTTCTTGGCCACGCCGGCTTTCTTCACTGCGCTGGCGCTGTCGCCGCCGCCGATGATGGTGGTTGCGCCGCTCTCGGCCAGCAGCCTGGCGATGGCAAAGGTGCCCTCGGCGAACTTGGGGAACTCGAACACGCCCATCGGCCCGTTCCAGACGATCAACTTGGCGCTCTTGATCACCTCGCCAAAGGCAGCCACCGACTTGGGGCCAATGTCCAGGATGCGCCAACCTGCCGGCACCTTGTCGGCGTCCACAACCTTGCTGTTGGCTTCCGCGTCGAACTTGTCACCGATGACGGCGTCAACCGGCAGCATCAGCTTGTCGCCGGCCTTGGCCATGATAGCCCTGGCGGTTTCAACCGAGCCGGCCTCGACGAGGCTGTCGGCCATGTTGTAGCCCTTGGCGGCGAGGAACGTGTTGGCCATGCCGCCACCGATGATCACCTTGTCGGCCTTGGCCAGCAGGTTCTCGACCACGGCGATCTTGTCACTGATCTTGGCGCCGCCCAGGATGGCGACATAGGGGCGGGCTGGGGTCTCGGTCGCCTTGCTCAGGTATTCGAGCTCCTGCTCCATCAGAAAGCCGGAGACGGCGGGCAGGTAGCGGGCGACGCCCTCAGTCGAGGCGTGGGCGCGGTGCGCCGAGCCGAAAGCGTCGTTGACGTAGACCTGGCCCAGGGCCGCCAGTTTCTTGGCAAACTCCAGGTCGTTCTTCTCTTCTTCCTTGTGGAAGCGGGTGTTCTCGAGCATCAGCACATCGCCCGGCTTGAGGGCCTTGACCATCTTCTCGACCTCAGGGCCAATGCAGTCCTGGGCCATCTGCACGGGTTTACCCAGCAGCTTGTTCAGCGCTTCGGCCGCGGCCTTGAGGCTGAACTCGGCATCGAAGCCTGTGCCCTTGGGCCGGCCCAGGTGGCTCATCAGGATCAGCTTACCGCCCTGATCGAGCACGTACTTGATGGTCGGCAGAGCAGCGCGAATGCGCTTGTCGTCGCTCACAGCGCCGCCTTCCATCGGCACGTTGAAATCAACGCGCATCAGGACGCGCTTGCCCTTCACGTCAATGTCGCGAACGGTCTTCTTACTCACAGTTCCTTCTCCTTCATTGAGTGTAGAAATGTATGCGGGCCCGCAATGCGGGCGAACGTGCGCCATTAGTGAATTGTATCACAAACGCTGATCACGGGCATACGCCAAATGATGTATCGCGCCCGGCTCAATACGCGCCCCGGCCCGAGAGGACCGTTGGCCCCGTCTGCAAGAGAATCTTGAAGTCGAGCGCGAGCGACCAGTTTTCGATGTAGTAGATGTCCATCATCACCATCTCGGCGAAGGGCAGCTCGCTGCGCCCCATGACCTGCCACAACCCGGTGATGCCGGGCGCTACTTCCAGCCGCCGCCTGTGCCATTCCTCATAGCGCTCAACTTCCGAAGGCAACGGCGGGCGCGGGCCAATCACGCTCATATCGCCGCGCAGGACATTGAAGAACTGGGGCAGCTCGTCTATGCTCCAGCGACGGAGAACGCCGCCGACGCGCGTGCGGCGCGGGTCCTGGCGGATCTTGAATGTGATGCCCTTGACGTCGTTCAAGTCGGCCAGGGCCGGCAACTCTTCTTCGGCGCCGATACGCATGGTGCGGAACTTGTAGACAGTGAATGGCTGGCCGTGGCGCCCGATGCGCGTCTGGCGGAAGAAAATGGGGCCGGGCGAATCAAGGCGAACCAGAAGAGTAACCACTGCCAGGAGCGGAGAAGTGATAAGCAGGGCAATGGTTGACACGATAATGTCCATCACCCGCTTGACGAGGCGCGCTCCCTCGCTGATCGTGACAGACGTGACGCCGATGAGCGGTATGCCGTTGATATCGTCAATATCCACTTCCGACAGGCTGAGCTGGAAGAGGTCGGGCACGATGCGGAAGCTGACCTGGCTGCGCTGGCAGTGCGCCATGATATTGAGCACCTTCGTGTGCGATACCCAGGGCAGGGTAATGATCACCTGATCAATGTGCTCGGCCTCAACAACCTGGACGACATTGTCGGTCGGGCCGAAGGCGCGCGTGCGCCCCATATCTTGCTGTTTGGCAGGGTCATCGTCAACAAAGCCGACGAGCAGGTAGCCAAGTTCCGGCCGAGCCAGGATGTTCTGTATGACAGCGCGGCCAACCTGGCCGGCGCCGACGATCAACACCCGTTCGACGCCAATGCCGCGCCGCCGCTGCCACGACTGTAGCGCACCCACCACAAGGCGCGCCCCGCCCAGGACGAACACGGCGATCAGCCACAGGTAAGCGAAGAAGAGACGCGATGGCAGCGTGGGGCGAAAGATCAGATAGACAAACAGGACAACGGTGATACCGACCAGTGTGCCGCGGGCGATCAGTCCCAACCGATCGAGCCAGGGCGTACCTCGCCGCTGCCGGTAGAGCCGCTCGCTGGCCAGGACGAACATGACGATCACGGTGACGGCAATCTCGACGGGGACATAGTCCCGCAGCGAGAGAAAGTCCGCCGCTTCAACGTTGCCGCCGATCTCCCACTTGTAGCGGACGATGTAGGCCAGGACGAAGGAAACGTTGAGGAGAATTATGTCTATGATGGCCGTCATTACCGGCGATGGCCAGGCTGTCTTACGCGTTTGATTAGTCATGGGCAGTTTTGTTCAGCGCCTTTTCGTAAACGTCTCTTGTTGCGCGGGCCATGCGTTCCCAGGTAAAGGTTGCCGCCTGTTTCGCTCCCAGCGCCCGCAACTCCGCCTGCAGGTCGCGCGAGCGGATAACGCGCTCCAGGGCGGTCGCCAACCCGTCGCTATCGTTGGGATCAACCAACAGCGCCGCCTCGCCGGCCACTTCGGGCAACGACGAGACATTCGAGGTAATGACCGGCGCGCCGCAGGCCATTGCTTCCAGCACCGGCAGCCCGAAACCCTCGTAGATGGAGGGGTAGACAAAGGCGCTGGCCGCACTGTACAACATTGGCAGGTCAGAGCGCCCTACATAGCCCGGCATGATGATATCGCCGGCCACCCCCGACTGCTCGATGGCAGCCATGATGCTCTGATAGCGCCAGCCTTTGCTGCCGGCCAGCACCAGGGCGTGGGATGAGACGCCGCGGCGGCGCAGAATAGCATATGCTTGCACGAGGGCTGCCACGTTTTTGCGCGGCTCCAGCGTCCCAACGAATAAGACGAAATGCTCGGGCAGTCCGTTGCGGCGGCGGAAATCGGCAAGCGCTGTTGCGTCATCTACCCGCCGGATGTCCGGCTCCAGCCCGGGATAGACCACGTCTACGCGCTCGGCGGGAACGTGCGCCAGGCGCACCAGATCACGCTTGGTGCTCTCAGAAATGGCGATAACGCGCCGCGCTGCCCGCACCGAGTGCGGCGTCATCGTCGAGAGATAGGCGCGATTGATGCGGTTGAACGCTTCAGGAAAGAGCAGGAAGCTCAGGTCATAGACAGTGACAACAGTGGGCAGGGGACAGGCGAGCGGGCCGACAAACGCCAGGGCATGGAGCAGGTCGGCGCGGGCGCGCAAGGCCGACCACGGCAGCACGGCCTGTTCCCACAGGATGCGCATGGCCCGGTTGCTTGTCGGCAGGAGAGAAGCAGAGATGCGCCAGCGCCGGTTGGCGATGTAGCCATCGGGGACGCGGCGGTCGCCGACAAAAACAGTGTACTCGTTCTGCTGGTCCAGCGCCTGCAGGCCCTGAATGGTCGCGTGAATCAGGCGGCTAATGCCGGCCTGACGATAGGAGGCGCTGAATGAGAGGAGCTGAGCATTGAGAGCGATACGCATCGCAGCATCTATTATACCATGTTCGCGACACGAATGAAAAGCAAACCTGCGCTGAGGCAGACAATTCAAGATAAGCCCTTCATGTGCGCCGTGCGGTGAGCTATCTTCATTTGTCTGGTTCTGAGGGTGTTGAACAATGGTGGTTTCCTGCGTAGCATAGCCCCTCGTGGGCGTCG
>CAYOEZ010000007.1:0-50041 GCA_964402955.1 uncultured Ktedonobacterales bacterium
GAAGCACCCCTACACGATCGGCCTGATCGGCTCGATCCCGGTGCTGGGTGTGATCAAGGACACGCTGGATGTCATTCCCGGCTCGGTGCCTAACCTGGTCAATATGCCTCCGGGATGCCGGTTTGCTGCGCGCTGCCGGGCACGGGTCGAGAATCACCTTGAGATTTGCACTCAGACAGAGCCTGACCTGATTACTGTTGCGCCCGGGCACACCGCGCGCTGCTGGCTATACCAAAAGTAGGAGTCTCTCATGATTGGGCAAACACAACATAGCACTGCGGCGGGCAAGGCTGACTTTCTGATGGTTCAGGACTTGAAGAAGTATTTTCCTGTCCGAAGTGGCTTGTTGCAGCGCGTAACAGCGAATGTCAAAGCGGTTGATGGTGTTAGCTTCACCGTTAGAAGCGGCGAGTGTCTGGGGTTGGTCGGTGAGTCGGGCTGTGGCAAGACGACCGTTGGCCGCACCATTCTACGTCTGATTGAGCCGACGTCCGGGCATGTCCTGTTTGATAACGTCGATATTGCTAAGGCCGACGCCAAGACGCTGAAGGCAATGCGGCGCAATATGCAGATTATCTTCCAGGACCCGTATTCGTCCCTGGATCCGCGCGTGCCGATCGGGCAGAGCATCGAGGAAGGACTGGTGATCCACGGCGTTGGCACCAAGGAAGAGCGGCAAAAGATCGTCATGGACATGCTGAAGAAGGTGGGGCTGGAGAAGTATCACGGTGAGCGCTATCCCCACGAGTTCTCGGGCGGGCAGCGCCAGCGCATCGGCATTGCCCGCGCCCTGGCGCTGCAGCCCAAGTTCATCGTCTGCGATGAGCCGGTCAGCGCCCTGGACGTCTCGATTCAGTCGCAAGTGTTGAATCTGCTCAAGGAACTGCAGGCGGAGTTTGGCCTGACGTACTTGTTCATTGCGCATAACCTGAGCGTGGTTGAGCATATCAGCGACCGCGTGGCTGTCATGTACCTGGGCAAGATGGCTGAGCTGACGACACGCCTCGAGTTGTACAAGAACCCGCTCCACCCCTACACCAAGGCGCTGATGTCGGCGATTCCGATTCCGCAGCCGGGGCTGAAGCGCGATCGTGTGGTGTTGAAAGGCGACGTGCCCAGCCCCCTCAACCCGCCATCCGGCTGCCGCTTTCACACCCGCTGCCCGATTGCGATCGACCGCTGCGCGCAGGAAGAACCCAAGTTCGAAGAAAAAGGCCCCGATCACTTTGTGGCCTGCATCAGGGTCTGAACTTACATTCGTTGCCCAAACCTCCGAGGTCTCGCAGACCTCGGAGGTTTCGTGCTTTCCTCAACTCACGTCGCCGAATGTCACTGCCACGAGCACTCCCTCTGGCCGGCGCACGAGCAATGCTCCGTCTGCATCCACGTCCTCAGCGACGCCGCCAATGGTCTCATCCCCACTCTTGACCGTCACCTCGCGCCCCACCGTGTCAAGATTTGCCCGCCATTCCTGGAAGACAGCCTCGCCCTCATCGCCCACCATTGCCCGGTAGCGCACGTCCATTTCAGCCAGCAACAGGCGTAGCAGCTGCTCGCGCTCGATGGCGTGGCCGGCTTCGGCAAGGAGGCTGGTGGCTAGAGGCGACAGCTCAGCCAGCCCGGCCGCGGGGATGTTGACGTTCACGCCGATGCCGACGATGGCAAACGCCAGCGTGTCCCCGCGTATCTCCGTCTCCGTCAGGATTCCTGCCACTTTGCGACTGTTGATGAGGATGTCGTTGGGCCACTTGATGACAGCCCCCAGGCCAAGCGAACGGATTGCCTGCCGCGCAGCCACGGCGGCCAGCATAGTCAGGCGGGGGGCATGGACCGGCGCAAGGACGGGGCGCAGGATGAGGGAGCAGAGGAGGCTGCTGTCAGGCGGCGCCAGCCAGACGCGCCCGCGCCGCCCGCGCCCGGCGCTCTGTTCATCGGCGATGACAAGCGTGCCGTCGAGAGCGCCGCGCTGCGCCAGATCACGAGCCACGTCGTTCGTGGACACCGTTGTCTTGAGCGAAACAATGGCCTTGCCCAGACAGTGGGTTTCCAGGTTGAGTCGATCAGCAGTCATCATATGGCTAACCGTCAATATTGTCCATAGTCTCACCATTGGCGCTAACGACGTAGGGGCGCTGCAAGCTCACCCCGCTCCATCGGGTGTTGCTGCGCCCGTCTGTGCGGACTCAACGGCTGTGGTCTGGGCAGCAAGCAGCGCCCCTACGGCCGCACCGCTAACGGTGATCAGCCATGCCTTATCCCATCTCGCGCAGCGCTGCCCGCGCTGCGAAGTAGCCGCACATCCCGTGCACGCCGCCGCCGGGGGGAGTGGACGATGAGCAGATGTAGAGACCTCTGGTTGGGGTGGTATAGGGAACAATGCGGGCGGTAGGGCGGGTATAGAGCTGCCAGAGGTCCTGGACGCCGCCGTTGATGTCGCCGCCGATGTTATTGGCGTTGTGCTGCTCCAGGGCAGCGGGTGGCATGACGCTGCGGGCAATGATGCGCCGGCGGAAGCCCGGCGCAAAGCGCTCGATCTGGCGTTCGATGGCGTCTGTCATGTCCACGGTCGAGCCGTTGGGCACGTGGCAGTAGCCCCACAGCGTCGCCTTGCCTTCCGGCGCACGCGTTGCGTCGAACAGGCTGTGCTGCACAATCAGCGTATAGGGTTTGGCGGACGGCTGGCCTCGCCAGACGGCGTTTTCCGACGCTGCAATCTCGTCAAGCGTGCCGCCCAGGTGTACGGTGGCGGCGCGGCTGCACTCCTGCGCCGTCCACGGCACGGGGCCATCCAAAGCCCAGTCGATCTTGAAGACGCCGGGGCCATAGCGGTAGCGCTCGAGGCTGCGCCGGTAGCCGGACGAGAATTGCCCTGCCGCAATGCGCAGCAACTGTCGCGGCGTGACATCAAAGAGAACGGCGCGATGCGCAGGCAAATCAGCCATCGATCCGATACACAACCCGGTCGTTATCTCCCCGCCCAATGAGCGCAGGTAAGCGGCCAGGGCGTTGGCAATCTGCCGCGCGCCGCCGCGTGGCATGGGCCAGCCGACGGCGTGAGCGGTGACGCCCAGAACGATTCCGAAAGCTGCTGTCGCAATCTGGTCGAGCGGTAGCATGGCATGGGCAGCCATGCCGGCGAAGACGGCCCGCGCGCTCTCCCCTTTGAACAGGCTGCGCGCCAGCCCGCTGGCCGAGCGCCAGGCGTTCAGGCCAAAGCGCGCTAGCAGCAGGGGATGGCGTGGAGTCAGCGGCAGCGGCCCGAGCAGGTCGGCCAGCAACCCGTCAGCATGCGCCACCAGAGGCGCCATCAGGCGGCGATAGGACGCCCCGTCAGCGCCCAGGGCCTCTGCTGTTGCATCCACCGAGCGCTCGATCACCACCGCGCTGCCGTCGTCGAAGGGATGCGCCAGCGGCGCCGGCGGGTTGATCCATTCCAGTCCGAATTTGTCGAGCGGCAGCGTGCGTAAGAATGGCGATGCCACCGTGAGCGGGTGGATTGCGGAACAGATGTCGTGGACGAAGCCGGGCAATGTGAGTTCGGCTGAACGCGCACCGCCGCCGATGGTCTCTGCTGCCTCGACGACAAGGACGGAGCGGCCGGCGCGGGCGAGGGTGATGGCCGCAGCCAGGCCATTGGGGCCGGCGCCAACCACGATCGCATCGTATGACTTCGGGTGGGACATGACGCTCCCTGGGGCAACCAGGATAGGTTATCTGTTACGACGCCCGACGCTGCAGCCAACGTAGCGGCGCGCCCAGCGTGTAAAAGGCGCTGCGTATGGCAGCATTATACCAGATATTCGGTGCCTTTGACCATTGTACAGTCCGATCGACACAAACCGCCTCTTGCTGGACGTCGCCCTGCGCGCCGAAGTGAGCGGCCAGGTTCTGCAGCGAGCGGCGCCAGAAGCGGTCTTCGATGGCGCTGCCAATGCCCAGGCGCAGCGTGATCTCGTAGAAGGGATCGCTGGAGCGGATGAGCGGCTGCACTTGCGCCACCGTGACGCCATTGTTATCATAGGCGCTGAATGTGATCAGTCCGCCGAACATGTGCCCGGCGCAGGTCATGAAGGAGAACGACGTCTCATCGGAGTACATAACCAGCACGCCGGTGTAGAGTTTCAGCGGGCCAAACAGCGTCAGGTTCAGCAGACCAACATCTCCCGGCGTCATGCTGGAAGCGGAGCCGTGGAAACTGTTGCCCGTGGGCCAAAAGCTGGAGAATCTCTGTTTCCAGACGCTGACGACGCTGGCCGGGGTCACTGCTGCTCCGCTCAAACGGATGCAATATGTCTTGCGATTGAGCGGCCCGAAACCGTCGAGCGGGCCTGTTGCCTGCCGGCCGTCGACGTTCAGATTGACCGCGCCCTGTGGCGCGCGGGGCGCCGTCAGTCGCTCCACAGGCTGCGCCCAGTAGGCGGCGTCGCGCGCGGCAGGGGCCGTTTCAGCCGCGGTCGCTAGCGTGCCCGCGATGCCGGCGGCAGCAAGGGCGTCACTCTCGCTGGCACAAATGCGCACCATTTGATCGAGGTGGGTCAGAGCGAAAACACGGCGGTAGTGCTCGCTCACCCCATACGCCAGCCGGCGCTGCTTGTGGCGCGTGGCCTGCGTGAGCAGGGTCATGAGCATGCCCACACCAGCCGCGTCCAAGAATATGAGTTGGCTCAGGTTGAGAACAAACGCCGTCGTATCGGCCTTATCTTCCTGAGAGAACACGTCGGTGAGTGTCTTCTCCGCGGCGGCGCCTATGACGCCGGGCAGATCGAGGACAACTACGCCGTTGCTGGCGGCGCGCACGAGCGTCCCTTTGCCCGTCCCTTTGCCATTAAGCATAGTCATGTACCCCCTTGCTGTATGTCACTGAGGTGCAGCCCAACAGTCTCATCCTATCATGGTCGCTGCTCATTATAGGTAATATAACCAATAAAGTCAATATACGGAATGGAAAAGTCGCGAGGGTCAACGTCATCTTTTCTGAAGACAGTGCCTGCCTTCCCAATCCGTGTAGTAAGGCGCTCTCTTGCGCCGGCGAGGCGGCAAGACAGCCCCATTCTGGCGGGGAAGAGACCGCGCCCTACACGATCAAGAAAGATGACGGTCACCCAAGTCGCGAGCGGGTCTTGCGGCGGGGCGAGGATAATGCTACAATGGAAGACAGTCCCGGCGTGGGTGCTGTCGGGCAGGCAATTAGGATGTGGCAAGGAGCGAGGAGGTCACGAGATATGAATGTTGCAATGTGGGTTAAAGCGCTGCAGGTGATGCCGCGGGTGAGCAAGGAGGAGTGGTCAAAGCTGGATATCATCGCGCGCTGGCTGGTCGCGACCCGCTCGGCGGCGCTGGTCCTCAGCTTCATGGCTGCGGCCATCGCCGGCATTCTGGCGATCAGAGAGAGCGCATTCCAGTTCTTGCCGTGGCTGCTGGTGACCATCGGCCTGTTTATGGCTCACGGGACGAACAACTTACTCAATGACCTGATCGACTACCAGAAAGGAGTCGACAAAGACAACTACTTCCGCGCCCAGTATGGCCCGCATCCGCTCGTCAGCGGATTGATGAGCATGCGGGAGCTGCTCACCTATGCCGCTGTGACCGGGCTGATTGCGGCGGCCTGCGGCGTGTACTTGATCGTAACCAGCCAGTCGCCCACCAATATCCTGATTCTTATGGGGATCGGCGCCTTCTTCGTCCTCTTCTACACCTTCCCGCTGAAGTATATCGGGCTGGGTGAGCTGTCGGTGCTGCTGGTATGGGGGCCGCTGATGGTGGCGGGAGGGTATTACACCATCACAGGGACGTGGAACTGGAACGTGGTTCTTGCCAGTTTCCCGTTCGGGCTGGGCGTGTCGGCGGCGCTCTTCGGCAAGCACATTGACAAGTACGCGCCCGATAAAAAGCTCGGTGTACGTACACTGCCGGTGCTTATCGGCGAGCGCACCGCACGCTACGGCGCTCTGCTCATGATGGTCTTGCAGTACGTTGTGGTCATCTATCTGATACTCACGCGCTACTTTTCGCCTGTATTGCTGATCGTGGCGCTGGCGTTGCCCGCGCTCAACCTGTGCCTCAAGATGTTCCGCCACCCGCGGCCGGAGAGCAAGCCCGATTTCTACCCGGATGACGCCTGGCCGTTGTGGTTCGTCGCCACATCGTTCCTGCACAGCCGGAGTTTCGGCGGGTACTACATGCTTGGTCTCATCATAGACACGGTCGTGCATCTGGCTGGCTGGTGGTAGATCGGTCAAGCCCCTTAAGTCGGAGGGTGTTGAGCAATGTCGGGACACGCGTAGCATAGCCCCCTGTGGGTGTTCAAACGGCACGATGGTGGCACTGGAACGGCCACAAGGGCCTAAGCTACGACGTTGCGACATGTTGTTCAACACCCTCTACAATCGCCGTCTCCGTCTAAGACGTCCCAGGGAGCGCAGGGGCGCCGTGAGCGTCCACGAGCGTGACGATTTCATCACCGCCAACTCATCTTGCAGATCAAAGACGCGCGTCTTCGCCTTGCAGATCTGCTCGGCCTGCTGGCGCGGCACGCCCTTCGCCGGGTGGCTCATCAAGCCCACCTTTTCCTGCAAGGTCAGACGTGCCACCAAGTCTTTCGCTCGCTCGGCAAACGGTCGAGCAATATCCAGGTATGCAGGCTGGTCGGTATGGGTGGATTGGGCCATGGAAAACTCCTTTTAGGGATGTAGAGGACTTGCGTACGCATGGCATTTGACGAGCACCTCGTCAACATAAACATCCTCGGGCACTATGCTTTTGCATCTTTCTTTTGCATCAGGGCATCGGCCTGCGAACTTGCAGCCTTTTCTCAAGTACTCTTCGTGTTCCAACTCAGAAAGCGTGACCGTTTTGCTCCATCGTTTTTTGGGATCCGCCTCAGGGATAGATTCTCTAAGCAGTTTTGTGTATGGATGTCTTGGATTCATCAACACCTGCTCCACAGGCCCCATCTCAACGATGTTCCCTCTGAACATGATGGCGATTCGGTCACTCACATAATAGGCGGTTGCCAGATCGTGTGTAATGTACAGCACACTCACGCCCAACTCTTCCTTGAGTTTTTTGAACAGATTCACAATGGACATTCTCAGGGAGGCATCAACCATCGAGACAGGTTCATCCGCGATCAAGAGAGTGGGGTCTGTCAACAAGGCCCTGGCGATGGAAACCCTCTGCAGTTGTCCGCCGGAGAACTCGCTCGGGTATTTGCCCGCGAACTCTTCATAGGAAAGACCTACGGCCTTCAGTTTCCGATCAATCAATTCAATGGCCTGTTTGTTGCCCCGGGCCAGCTTGTAGTTCTGAACCGTCTCAAAAAAGTACCGGTCAACCGTTCTCAGGGGGTTGAATGTACTAAAGGGGTCCTGGAAAATCGCTTGTATACCCTCCGTGAACCACACCTTCTGGTTTCTTGCTTGCTTCTTGCCGCTGTGTGTAATCGTTCCCGAAGTGGCCTCTTCAAATCCCAGCACGATTCTGGCGGTCGTCGTTTTTCCGCAGCCGCTTTCGCCGGCCAGGGCAAAGATCTCCGCCGGATTAACATCAAACGACACATTGTCCACCGCGGTGATCCTCACTCGCGATAGGACGCTCCCGAAGGCAAAGACCTTGCTCAGATGATCCACTTCAAGCAGCTTGGCCATATTCTCCATCTCCGGCCAGCCAGCAGGCGACCTTGTGGTCGGCTTCCAAGTTGGCAAAGCCAGGTGTCTGTTTTGTGCAAATGCCCATGGCGCGAGGACACCGGGGGTGGAAGGGGCATCCACTTGGGAGGTTGGAAAGGGAAGGCGGACTGCCGGGCACGCTCTCCCGGACGGATTTATCGCCGAATTTCGGCAGGGAGTTGATCAAGTACCGTGTGTAGGGGTGAAACGGTTCGTCGTAAATCTTTTCGGTGGTGGATTCTTCGACCATCTTGCCGCCATACATGATGCCGATCCGATCGGCGATATTGGCCTGAACGCCCATGTCGTGCGTTACCAGGATGATCGTGTTTGCCAGTTTTTCTTGAATATCCCTTAGAAGCTGCACGACGCCCCTTTGGACGACCACGTCGAGCGCCGTCGTCGGCTCATCGCAGATGATGATGCGGGGCTTGAGAATCGTCGCCAAGGCGATCGTCACCCGCTGTCTCATTCCGCCGGACAGCTGGTGCGGATAGGCCTCCAGGATATTCCCGGGCAGTCCCAGCTCCGCAATATGTCTCTTGGCCATCTCGAAGGCTTGTTCTCTGGTCTTGCCGCCCACGTGGCTGGCGAGGAAATCATGGTAGGTCTCTTTTACCTTGAGCACCGGGTTGAGCACACTCATCGAACCCTGCGGAACGTAGGAGATATACTCCCAGCGCAGCCTTCTCTTTTCCTTGGCGCTGAAAGAAGTAACATCCATCTCCTCACCATTGATACAGTAATAGACCTTTCCTCCCATCAACCTCAACGGAGGCTCGATGGCGCCGAAGAGCGCTTTCAGAAGCGTCGTCTTTCCACAGCCGCTCTCGCCCGCGATCCCGTAGACTTCATTCTCTTGGACCGCGAGATTGACCTCGTTGACCGCTTTCACCACCTTTTGGGTCCCGTGCAGGTCGAGCACATAAAAGGCCTTCAGATCTTCTGTCCTGAGTATCGTCTCGTTCATGGCTCCCTCACTATGCCCCGACCCGTTGGATGCGTGTTCTGGGATCCAGGTATTCGCTGATACTGACCGAGAGCCAGTAGAGGGCGATAAACAGGAAGACGGATAAGACCACCGGCGTCAAGACCCACCACCAGCGTCCTAAAAACATAGCCTGGTAAGTGATCGCCCAATTCAGCATCGTGCCCAGGGTGGGAATGTTGAGATTGACCAATCCAAGGTATGCTAGTGTTATCTCCAACCCAATTGCCCATGACATGTTATTGATCAAAGTCGAGAAGACAAACGGCATGGCAAAGGGCATGTATTCGTTCAACACCAGTTTGACCGTCCCCGTACCTGAAAGGATAGCAGTCTGGGTGAACTCTCGCTCACGCAAGCTCAAGATGATCGAGCGGATCGTGCGCGCGTCCCATGCCCAGCCGAAAACCGACAACATCAATCCCAATACTACTAGGTTCATGTATTTACGCACCATCATGGCTAACAATACCATGATCAGGAAGAGCGGGATCACCAGCAGGCTGTCGCTGATAAACATCAATACCCGATCGGTTGAGCCTCTTCTATATCCGGCAACCATGCCAACCAGGATGGCGATCACCCTTGAAATCAATGCGGCGATGAGTGAGATGATCAAGGAATTGCGCACCGCATAGGTAGCCTGCCAGAAGATATCCTGCCCGTTCGAATCGGTGCCGAGCAGGTATTTGGCCGATGGCTTCGTATCTTTCGGGACAACATTCCATAAAGTAGGGTCGTAAGGCGAAAAGATGGACAGGAAGGCCAGGATCAGGATGATCACAAGGACGATGAAGCTGATGCAGAAGCGATAATCTCTGAATAGATCTCTGAGGACTTTCACTTGACTGACCTCCTAAGCGTATCTCACTCGCGGGTCAAACAAGGGATACGTCAGGTCGACGACCAGGATCGCTGTTGTGATACCAACGATAGAAAAGAGGGTGATCCCCATGATCAGGTTGTAATCTGCTCGGACGATGGAGTTATAAAGCAACATTCCCAGGCCAGGGTAACTATAAACGATCTCCGTAATCAGTGCCCCGCTGAAGATTTGCCCAAGCGAGAGGGCCAGGCCGGTGATTTGCGGCAGTAAGGCGTTACGAATGACATACTTGCCCACGATGCGGTCTTCTGTAACGCCGCCCAGCTTGGCATACTGGACAAAACTCTCCGAATTGACGTTCTGTACAATCAGCTTCATTGTTTGGAAATTGACTGCCGCTCCCAGGACAGTTAACGAGAGGGCAGGCAAGGCCGAATGCCAGAGGACATCTTTGATAAACGCCCAGGTGAAGGTGGGTTTAGCTCCCAATGACGCCCCGCCGGTAACCGGGAACCAGCGCACGACCCCAGCAAGAAGTAGGAGCAATGCGAAGGCGAAGATGTAATAGGGCAGCGGGCGGATCACCATGGCGACGGCATCCAGGGTCCGCGACCAACCTTTCCGACCATAGTAACCCGCTAACCCGCCGATGATATTCCCTAATATCCACGAGATGACGGTCGTGGTCAGAAGGAGTCCCAAAGTCCAGGGCATGGCGGTGGCAATGAGCTGGTTAACGCGTGTGGGGAATTGGAAGAAGGAAACGCCGAAATCACCGTGGAACAGCCTACCCCAGAAAGCCCAGTATTGATCGAGCCAGGAGCCCTGCAAACCATACATCTCGGTCAGGTCGCGGATGATGCCATCCATCGCGCTCGGTTCCAATGTTGAACCGCGCGCCCTCATCATACCTATCATAGCCATGACAGGGTCACTCGGGGTGAGCCTGGGAATCAAGAAAACAACGGTGACGCCCAGCCAAATGACTAGGACGTATTGAATCAGACGGGGGATGAGATATCGTTTCAGGAATGCCACGGCGAGCACCTCACGAGTCTGAAAGAATCCTGGACGGGCGAGGCGCCCGCCCAGGATGATTGTAACGCCAGCCGAAGAGCCTACTTGCCAGTGGGTTTCAGGAATGGAGTCGTGTACTTGAAGTTGGGCCAGTGTGTGTAGGGCTGATTGTAGGGGTTTTCGCTGCCAGGCCAGTTGGTCCAGTAGTACTCGTCCCAGCCGACAAAGCCGATATATCCGTAGGTGGGGACGCCAGGCATGTTCTTGACCGCTTCCTTGAGGCCCTCGGTGCCCGCGGCGATGACGGCTTGGGTATTGAAGGGGTCAGTCTCGCGCAGCTTCTTGATGATGGCGTCCATCTCCGGACTCGACCAGCGCGAGTAAATGCCCTGGGTGCGCTCTGGAATGGGCTTTTTGTAGGCAGAGTTCCATCTGTCGAGCGTGCGATACAGATCGGGACCCGCACCCCAGGGCTCCTGCGCAGGCCAGTTGCCGCTCACATCAAAGTCGCCGGTGGCCTGCAGGCCATCATTATCAGGGATTGAAAGCACCTCGGCATCGATGCCGAACTTCTTCCACTGCTGCACAGCAGCCAGAGCATTGCGCGCATCATGGTTGGTCAATATGTTGCCACACAGGTGGCTGATCTTCCAGGGCTTGCCATCCGGCATCAGCCATTTCTTGTTGGCGTCACGCTTAAAGCCGTTCTTGATGAGCAGTTTCTCGGCGATGTCGGGGGCATACTTGTACCAGCCAAGTCCGAAAGCCTGTTCCTGGAATTGCGCCGTATCGGGGAAGACATAGCCACGGCTCTTGGCGTAGGCTGCAACACGCTTCGGCGCATCGGCGTCATAGGGCGCAAAGGTTTGGCCGCCGCCAACGTCAATGGTGAACTTCTTCAGCCAGTCTTGCATCGGCGCGATGTAATCCTTGGGGTAAGGGCCAAGGTGCGGGAGGTGTACCGGGCTCAAGGTGGCGGTGCAATCTACGGCGATGCTCATGTACTCGACAATCTCGATCGCCAGCACCAACGCCCAGCGGACATCTAACTTGTCGAACGGAGGCCGGGCGGTGTTGAAGAGGATGCCGGTGATGCACGGGTCGTTGTTCACCACGAAGGGGAAGGTTGGCTGGTAGGCGCGGGAGGTCTTGGACTGCGCCAACAGCGCCTTGAGACCATCGGCTGAGAGTTCCGCCACATCTAGCTGATGCGCCATTTGCGACAGGATTTGAGCGCCTTCATTGTCAAAGCCTTGATAGATGACGTACTTGGGCTTCGGCTCGCCATACATGATGCCGGTCGGGGTTTTGGCCCAGTCGTCGCGCTTCACCCAGGCTGTCCAGAACCCTTGGGGATCGAAGCTGTGCAGCTTGTAAGGACCGCAGCCTACAGGCGGATTGAAGGTAAACTGGACCGGATCAGCTTGCTTCTCGAAGATGTGCTTGGGGAAGATCCTGTCGCAGCCCCAGCGGTCGAGGAAGTTGGTATGGAAGCGGGAGTTGGGCTGCTTCAGATCAAATCTGACCGTGTAATCATCCACAGCAGTCACTTTGGCGACGTTATCCACAAACTTGGAATTGGAGTTGAAGCCCTTATACTTCATCACGGTCTCGATCGTATAGACCACATCGGCAGCGGTGAAGGGCTGGCCGTCGGACCAGGTGATGCCCTTGCGCAGCGGGACCGTGAGGCTTGTGAAATCCGGGGTATACTTCGGGTCGCCCGCTGCAGAGCCATTGATGATCTTACCGGTGGCAAAGTCGACCGACCAGAACGGCTCGTCACACAGGTTCTGAATGCCGCGGTCTTGCCATTTCCAGCCAACCCATAGGTTGAAGTTGTCTGGTGTACCGACACGCCCGGTGAGCTGCCTGACGATGAGAGTCTCCCGGCGGGGGAAAGTCCCCAACACATCGGCTACCTTTTCTGGCGCCTTGGTAGGCAGAGGCGTGGGGGTCACCTCAACCACCTTGGTCTGGGGTACCACAACAGTCTGCGGCACCACGACGGTCTGAGGCACAACGACGGTCTGTTGAACGATCACTGGTGTCTGCGTGGGCGCCGGCGTGGGCGTTGGGGTTGCGCCGCATCCTGCGGCGAGAGCTCCCGCAGCAAGCGCACCAGCCTGGATCAGGAACGCGCGGCGGGTCATTTTTCTGACTGCCATCTTTCTTCCTCCTTAAAGGAAAGAACAGACTCTGCAATACGCGTCTAACGGATCTCTATATGCGACACGCCAATCGGACGGAGCTTCTCCCCACGCCAGGTCGTTTCTGGCCTTGCTCACCTCCTTCCTCTTTGTTCCCTATGCTTCTACCAAGACGACGGAGCCTGGCATGAACCGCGAACAACAGGGAATCTTGCTTACAACACGCGTGCCAAAAAGACGCTGTGTTCATCAAGGTGCGAAATCGGCGCCACTTCGTGCTCCCAGACAACAGGATTGTCCAGGATCGCCCGCAGGACCAACGCGACGCTGCCCATCACGCAAGCGTCGAGCTTGAACGCCGAGATTTTGATCTCCGTGCCCTCCCGCGCGGTCGCCAGCGCGCGCTGGGCAAGTTCATACTGGGCGCGCGGCAGAATGTAGGGACTGACTGCGCTAAGGACGCCACCCAGTACCACCATCTTGGGATTCAGCGCATTGATGAGGTTTGCAATGCCGATGCCGAGGTAGCGTCCCACCTCCGCCAGCGCGATTAGCACCGCCGGTTGGCCCTGAGCGGCGGCTTGCAGCACGTGTTCCATCTGTATTGCATTCGCGTTGCCGCTACACCGCGCGAGCAAATCCGGCGCCCGTCCCTCGGCCGCCGCCTGACGCACACGCTGCAAGATTGCCCTCGGACCGACCAGCATTTCCCAACAGCCCCGATTGCCACAGTTGCACTGCGGACCCTCAGGCTCAAGCGTCATGTGCCCAAGTTCGCCTGCATAGCCTCCCGTGCCGCCATACAACTTACCGTCAATCACCAAGCCGCCGCCCAAACCGACACCCGCACTCAAATAGACGAAATCACCGAGTTGTCTCGCTACGCCGAGCATGTGCTCACCCAGCGCCGCCGCGTTCGCTTCGTTCTCGACAATCACTGGTACGCCAAAGCGCTGATGCCACATATCACGGAACGGCACGTTGCGCCAGCCAAGGTTCGGAGCGAAGAGCAGAGTGCCAGTGGAATGATTCACCAAGCCCGGCAGACCTAGCCCGATACCAAACAGACGGCAGTCACAGGTCATCGCTTCTGTTGTCGCTTCCTGCACCAGATGCTCAGCCTGTTCCAATACTTCGGCTTGGCTCAACTCAGTCAAGGGCTTGCCCGCCTCGGTCGTCTCCACATTGCGCCGCCACAGCACCTTTGCCTTCATATCCGCGACGACGACCGTGATAAAGCCGACGCCGATTTCGGCGCCTATGATCCGTCCTGCATCTGGGTTAATATCGATCAAGACACCGGGGCGTCCAGGTCGCTGGTTTGATATGCCGCTCTCTTTGACCAAACCCCAAGATTGTAATTGTGAGAGCAAACTACCAACGGTAGTCTTGTTCAAGCCGCTGGTTCTTGTCAGGTCTGCGCGCGAGATTGGCTGTCCTACTTCCCACAGGTAATTCAGGACGATTGCCAGATTCCGCTCGCGCACCCAGTTCTGATCGCCTGTGCGATATTGCTTCTTCAAATCTGCTCCGCTAAAGTGTGAGAAGTTGATTCTAGAAGCGTATCAACAACCGTTACCAATGAAGTGGACGATGATTAGTTTGGCGCCTCGTCAATAGAACACTTAGTTTGGCGTCCCACTAAACTAATTTTCATTATACAAGACTGTCTATGATTTGTCAATAGGGTGGGGATAACCGTAGCGCTCTGCACAATGTCTTGACATGCATCTACCCGTATGGCATAATGACAGCGCAAGACATAGATTGCAATTGAGTGTTCCCCGCGCCGGCGCATTCAGACGGCTCCTGATTTTCAGCGAGTGTGGCGGCGCGCGGCTGCATCAGTTGTGCCAATCATTGGAGGTCGTATGAACGCGGAGCTATTGTCTCGTGTTCAGTTTGCTCTCACTGCGAGTTTCCACTTCTTTTTCCCCCCGATTTCGATGGGTCTGGGGCTGATGTTGGTTGTTATGGGTATCCTGTATGTGCGCACCAAGAACCCCATCTGGCGGCAGTCGTCGTTCTTCTGGGTGTCAGTCTATGGCCTGGTTTTCGCTCTGGGCGTGGCCTCAGGTGTTGTGCAAGAGTTCGAGTTTGGGATGAACTGGTCAAACTACTCGCGCTTTGTGGGCAATGTGTTTGGCAGCCTGTTGGCCTTGGAAGTTATCCTCGCCTTCTTTTTGGAAGGCACATTTCTGGGCTTGATGTTGCTGGGCGGCAATCGCCTGGGGCCGCGCATGTGGCTGCTGGCGACGTTTGTGGTCGTGTTCGGCGCACATTTGAGCGCGGTGTGGATCATCATGGCCAACTCATGGATGCAAACGCCTGCTGGTTTCACGGTGCAGGCGCTGCCGGCGCCGGTGCGCGCCTACATGACGGATTTCGCCCAGGTGCTCTTGACCCCGTCGTTCATGGCGCGCATTTGGCACGTCTTTATCAGTTCGTGGACGGTTGGGTCGGCGCTCGTCCTGGGCGTTAGCTCCTGGTACATCCTGCGCAAGCGCCATGTGGAGATGGCCAGGGCCAACTTCAAGCTGGCGCTGGTGTTCTTTGTCCTGTTGGCGGCACTCAACCTTTTCGTGGCGGGCCGGGCATCGGTTGAACAAGTCATGGTCGACCAGCCCATCAAGTTCGCTGCCATGGAGGGTCTGTGGAAGACCCAGACCTGCGCGCCCATGACGCTGATCGGGTGGGTGGATACGGCGGCGCAGAAGACCTATGGCTTGATCATCCCCTGTCTTGCCAGTATCCTGGCGAATTTCAACCCCAATACGCAACTCACGGGTCTCGACGCCTTTATCGCCAAAGAGGCGCTGCCTCCCATCGGCTTGTTGTTCCAGGCCTATCACGTGATGATTAATCTGGGTACGGCCTATGTGGGGATTGGTCTATTGGGCGTGCTCCTGTATGTCTGGAAGAAAAAGGTGTTCGAGATTCCGCTCGTTCTGTGGCTGTTTGTGATCACAGCCTTCCTGACCGAAGTGTCGATCATCGCCGGATGGTGGACGGCTGAGGTGGGCCGCCAGCCCTGGCTTGTGTACAAGGTCTTGACCGTGACGCAAGGCATGTCACCAACACTGACAACGCAACAGGTTTTCCTGTCGCTAGTGACGTTTTTCGTCCTTTACGTGATCCTGGGGGCGCTCTTCCTGTACCTTCTCTTCGACAAGATCAAGCATGGGCCGGACCCAGTGGACGAGGTCGAAACGGCGCCCGTGGCTACGCTGCCCGACACATTGCGCGACATCTTCCGTCGCCATTCCGACGTCTGATGAGGTGATCGTATGGCAATCAACGATACCTGGTACATTCTTTTCGTCGCCATCATTTCCGGCTACCTGGTTCTCGATGGCTTCGATATGGGCGTTGGTGTGTTGCACCTGTTTGTCGCCCGCAATGACGGCGAGCGCCGCGTCACGCTCAATAGCATCGGCCCAGTCTGGGACGGCAATGAGGTGTGGCTTGTCCTGGGCGGGGGCGCGCTCTTTGCGGCTTTCCCCCTCGTCTATGCGTCGCTGTTTTCCGGATTCTATAGCGCCATGATGCTAGTTCTTCTGGTCATGATCCTGCGCACCTGCGCCCTCGAATTCCGCAGCAAGCGGCCAGGGCAGGGCTGGCGTGCGCTCTGGGATTCCGTCTTCGCCGCGTCCTCGTTTGGCCTGGCGCTCCTGCTCGGCGTGGCCTTCGGCAACATTGTCAGTGGCATGCCGATAGACGCTGCGGGGGACATGCGTATCACTCTGATCGAGATGCTGAACCCGTTTGCTGTTCTGGTGGGCGTCACGGCGGTGGCGATGGTGACCATGCATGGCGCGCTCTACCTTGAGATGAGGACAGAGGACGAGTTGCAGATGCGCGTCAAGCGCGCGATCCCGCTGCTGACGCTGCTCTTTGCTGTGTTGATTGCGCTGGTGGTGCTGGCCACGTTGCTGTTCCGTCCCCATCTCGTCACCAACTACCAGAACAACATCTGGCCGGTGATCTTTCCGCTGGGTGCTGTGATTGCCCTGGCGACCGCCTGGCGCAAGCAGAGCGCGGGCAAGTATGTCAGCGCGTTCGTCGCCTCGGCGGCGATGATCGCCCTGACGGTCACGACGGCGGCAGCCGGCATGTTCCCCAATATGCTCATCTCGACCACGGATCCCCTGTTCGACCTGACCATCTACAACGCAGCGTCGGCGCCAAACACGCTCACGATCATGCTCGTTATCACGCTGATTGGCATGCCGATTGTCCTGGCGTACACTGCGGCCGTGTATTTCATCTTCCGCGGCAAGTTCAAGCTGGATACGCATAGCTACTGATATTGGCGGGGGATGCGCATTGCCAGCACGCCGAGCGTCAACGCAACAACGAGTACTGCACGAAAGCCAGCCAGCGCGCCTGCTTCTATATCTGGCCGTGGCTGCTGGATTCCTGGCGGCTGTGTGTGCTGTCGCTCAGGCGTATCTACTGAGTGATGTTGTTGATCGCATCTTCATGCGCCGCCAGGCGCTGACCGATGTCATGCGCCTGCTGGCGCTTCTCCTTGCGCTGGCGTTTCTGCGCGCGGCCGTCATTTGGGGCGGCGATGTTCTGGCGCAGCGTTCCGCCAGCCAGCTCAAGAACAGCCTGCGCGAGCGCCTCACTCGTCATATCTTCGATCTTGGCCCCGCCTATACCACAGGCGAGAGCAGCGGCGAGTTGGTGCACGCCACGGTACAGGGCGTTGAGGAACTGGACGAGTACATGGCCGTCTACCAACCCGTGCGGGTCCTAACTGCTCTCGTGCCAGTCTTCGTGGTCTTTGTCATTCTTGCCATCGATCCGCTGACGACGTTGGTCCTTCTCTTCACGGGGCCCATGCTTGTTCTGGTGCTGGCGCTGGTTGGCAGCCGCACACGTGATGTGACCGAGCGGCGTTTCCGTGAGATGAGCTGGATGAGCGCCTTCTTTCTCGACATGTTGCAGGGCATGGCGACCCTCAAGTTGTTCGGGCGCAGCCGCGAGCAGATCGAGAACATGCGCGCCATCAGCCGCCACTATGGCACCACCACGATGGAAGTGCTGCAAACCGCCTTTCAGACGGCGCTTGTGCTGGAGTTTGGCGGCACGGTGGCGACGGCGCTGGTCGCGGTTGAGGTCAGCTTGCGCCTGATGGCGGGGACTCTCTCGTTCAATCATGCTCTGGCTGTGCTTGTGATCACACCGGAGTTCTTCCTCCCCTTGCGCCAGTTCGCCATCAGGTATCACGCCGGCGCAACCGGCAAGGCCGCGGCTGAGCGGATCTTCGCCATTCTGGACACGCCGTTGCGTGGGCAGCGCAGCGCAGCGCCCGTCGTGCAGACCACCTCTGTCATGCCTGCTCATCTCGGCATCAGCTTTGAGAATGTGCATCTGGCCTACGACGATGGTCAGCGCCGTGCCTTGCAGGGATTCTCGCTGCAGATCCCGGAGCAGCAGACGGTGGCGCTGGTCGGGGCGACGGGCGCAGGCAAGACCTCGGTGGCCAATCTTCTGCTACGCTTCGTCGACCCGGATGCGGGGGCGATCACTGTTGGCGGAACGCCGTTGTCTGCCATCGACCTGGCGGTGTGGCGCGCTCATGTGGGCTGGGTACCGCAGCGTCCGCATCTCTTCCACGGCACGATCGCCGACAACATCTGCCTGGCGCTGCCGGATGCGCCCCGCGAGCGGGTCGTCGCCGCGGCGCGCGCTGCGCACGCACACGAGTTCATCCAGGCGCTGCCGCAGGGCTACGACACGCCGATCGGTGAAGAGGGGGCGCGTCTGAGCGGGGGGCAACAGCAGCGCATCGCCATCGCGCGCGCCTTTCTCAAGGATGCGCCAATCATCATCCTCGACGAGGCGACCTCTAACCTCGACTCAGAGAGCGAAGCGGCGATCCATGACGCCCTCACGCGCCTGATGCAGGGGCGCACTGTTTTGATCATCGCGCACCGCCTGAAGCTTGTCTATTCCGCCGACATGGTTGTTGTGATGGATAGCGGGCGCGTCGTCGAGACGGGCGATCATCGTTCGCTGCTGGCGCAGCATGGATTGTATGAAGAGATCGTGGCCAGCTATGAAGGCGGTGAAGCGTGAGCACATTGGCGCGCTTGCTCAAGCTGATTGCACCGTTCCAACGCTGGATCGCGCTTGCCATCCTGCTGGGCTTTCTGACGATCGGTTCCAGCGTCGGGCTGATGGCGATGTCGTCCTATCTCATCTCGAAGGCAGCGCTTGTCACTGACATTGCCGACATTGCCATCCCCATCACGTTTGTGCGTGTGTTCGCCATTTTGCGCGCCGCGTTCCGTTACCTTGAGCGCTACTTCACGCACACGGCGACGTTGCGCATCCTGACGCATCTGCGCGTGTGGTTCTACGCGTCGATTGAGCCGCTGGCGCCGGCGCGCTTGATGGACTTTCGCAGCGGCGACTTGTTGACCCGCATTGTCGGTGATATCGAGACGCTGGAAAACTTCTACGTACGCGTCGTTGTCCCGCCCATCACGGCTGCGTTGGTGACCGGCTTCGCCTGCCTGATTCTGGGCGCGTTCGATGCACGCCTGGCGGTGGCTTTGTTGCTGTTTCTCATCGTGACCGGCGTGGTCTTGCCGTTGGCGTCGCGCTGGGCCAGCAGGCAGACCGCTGCCGCCTTGATCACGACGCGCTCCGACCTCAACGCCATGCTCGTTGATCAGATTCAGGGGCTCGCCGATCTGTTGTCATTCGATCAGGCGGGCCGGCGCCAGAGGGTGCTGGCCTTGAGCCTGGAGTTGACCCGCGTGCAGGAACGGATGGCGCTGGCGCGGGGTGTCAGCAATGCGCTGGCGGCGCTGTGCACAAGCCTGGCGGGGTTGACCGTGCTGGGGTTGGCGATTCCTCTCGTAAGCGGCGCCAAGATCGATGGTGTATTCCTGGCCCTCTTGCCCTTGACGGCCATCGCCAGCTTCGAGGCGGTGCAGCCGCTGGCGCTGGCCTTGCAGCAACTGGACGCCAATCGAGCCGCCGGTCAGCGCTTGTTTGATCTGATCGACGCGACACCGGCGGTCAGCGATCCTGCGCTTTCGGCTGTGGCTGAGGGCGCGGCCATCGAGGTGCGCAACCTGCGCTTTGGCTACGCTTCGGGTGATGCGCTGGCTCTGGATGGCGTCAGCTTCAGCGTGCCATCGGGCGGACGGGCCGCGATCGTCGGGTCGAGCGGATCGGGCAAATCGACCATTGTCAATCTGTTGCTACGCTTTTGGGACTACGAGCAAGGCCAGATACTGATTGGGGGACGCGATCTGCACGAATATGCCATCGAGGATGTGCGGCGCATGCTGGCCGTTGTGCCGCAGCAAGTACATCTGTTCAACGCCACGCTGCGTGACAATCTGGTTCTGGCAAACCCGGACGCAAGCGACGCACAGATTGTCGCCGCCTGCACGATGGCGCAGGTCCACGATTTCGTGCAGAGCCTGCCGCAAGGATATGACACACTCATCGGTGAGAATGGCCTGCTCCTGAGCGGCGGAGAGCGCCAACGCCTGGCTGTGGCGCGAGCCATCCTCAAAAACGCGCCGGTTCTGATCCTGGATGAGGCGACAGCCAATCTGGATACGCTGACGGAGCAACGCCTGCTGGAAGCGCTCGAACCGTTTATGCGCGGCCGCACGGTGTTGATCATCTCGCACCGGCGCATGGTACGGGCGCACGTCGATCAGGTAATCATGCTGGAAAAGGGGCGCGTGATCGCAGGAGCATAGCGCGGCGCCCGACGCGCATAGCGATACATCGCCCTGCCGCAGACGCGTATAGTCTGCGGCAGGGCGATGTGCATCCTACGGTGTCGCGGCGAATGCAGCATCGACGCTGTTCAGGTAGTTGAACATGGCCTTCAGATCGTCATCTGAGAATGCCGCGCCTAGATCCTTCCAGGGCATGCGGCTGTTCTGCAAGCGCAGGCCGTTGGGCCGAGTGCCGGTGCGGATGGTGTTGACGAAGCCGGCCTGGTCGTAGACGTGCAATGCCACAAGCAGGCTGGGACCGAGGGGCACCGGCGACAAGGCCTCGATGCCGAGCAGCGCCGTACCTCCGTTCAGGTTCTTGCCGTGGCAGTCGCGGCAACCAGCAAAAGCGACCAGATAGCGCCCGTATTCAGTGGTGGCGCCTGCTTTTGGGGCCACGATGGGCCTGGAGATGGCTGGCTGCACGCTCGTCGGCGCCAGGCCGGCGCCCACGGCCAAGCCGGCCAGCAGGTTGAGATCACGCGCCGGCACGTCGTGCGCCACGCCTGGCTGTGAGCGCAGGTAGGCGGTGATAGCCTGTGCGTCATCGTCGCTGAGGTAGCGGAATGACCATGATGGCATCCCCAGCAGGGGACGGCCATTTTTGTCGACCCCTTCGCGCAGCGCACGCACGACCTCACCGTCTGACCAGTTCTTGATAGGCCCGCCGGGGGTCAGGTTGGGAGAAAAGAGCGTGCCAATCGGCGGATTGCTGATCACGTTCTTTGTGCTGCCGTCGAGGGGCAACGCACCTGTCGACGAATGGCAGGTGATGCAGAGGTTGGCCAGTTTCTGGCCGCGGGCGACTTGTTCTGCCGCCACTGCCAGCTTGATGTTCGCCACAGGATGGCTGCCCGTCGTGTTGAGGTTGTAGAAGCCAAACAGGGCGATCAGGATGACCATCACGAAGCCCGGGACGCCGAAGGCGAAGACAATTGGCCCCAGCCGTCTTAGCAGCGGATTGCTGACGCCGGACGAGCGGCGCGCCAGCCACGCCGAGAACAGAGCGCATGCAGCGAGCAGCGCAAGGCCGAGTGCATTGACTATCATGGAGACCCCCTATAGTAAGATTCTATCGAACAACACGATATGGCGTACTTGTGTCGATAATCTCGTCCAGGAAGATCATCAGAATGTGCGGGTCGAAATGCTTGCCGGCCTGCTCGCGCAGGTAGGCAATGGCCCCGCCCGCCCCCAATTCTGGGGGGAGTCGCGCGTGTTCCCCCAGAATTGGGGTTAGAGGGCGAGGGACCGAGTCATATTGAGAATTGCTGGACGGGTTCTGAAAATAATGCGTAATTGGCCGCTATCAAGGCGGGCCTCTGCGACGTCTCGATCTACCAGCACATGGGGCAAGATCAGGTTGCGGCGCTGATTGCCGATGCGGACGATCAACTCGTCGCCAAGCCGGGTCAGGTCGATGGCTTCCTTTGCTGCCAGCGGCAGCGCAACGGTCAGGACGTAGTCATCCGCCAGCTTCTCGATCGTCTGCGCTGTGCCTGTATAGAAGATGGCTGCCGGGTTGTCGCTGCCAAAGAGCGCCTCTGCCATGCGCTCGAGCATGACCTGGCCGACGACTTCCTGGTTGAACAGCGGCACGCGGCGGATGGGCAGCGGGCTGAAGCTCTCCTCGATCAGCGCCAGATATTTGCGCTGAATGTCCTTCCATGCGGCGAAGTAATCGTCGTGGACGGCTTCGGGGAAGACGCGATTACAGACGATCAGGTCAGTAACGTACCCGTAGAGTCCAAGGTAGGTGTAGGTGCGCTGGGCTTCCTTGATGACCATCTTCTCCGGGTTGACGACCAGGCGAATTGATGATGTCTGAGGATCGGCCAGGATCGTGTGCAGCCGCTGCAGGCGTTGCATGCCTTCCTTGATGGCGCCAAAGACCTCGTCGGGTGGCATCGGGATATTGAGGATGGGTTGCATCACCGGGCCGAGCAGTTTGGCTGCCTTGCGCTGTACCGGGAAAATCTTCTCCAGCCACCAACTGGCGATGTCGGGGAACGAGAGCAGCTTGAGCGTCTCGCCCGTCGGCGCGGCGTCGATGATGATGACATCATAGTTGCCGCTATCGTGGTGGCGCTCGACAACGAGCAGGCTCGCCAGCTCATCCATACCCGGGAAGGCAGTCATTTCCTGGGCCATTACATTGTCGAGACCACGCCAGGCCAGAACCTTGCTCAGATAGCCCTGGATGATGCCATAGTACTCGTCGATCTGGTGATAAACGTCGATCTCCTGGGCCCACAGGTTGCTGCTCAGGGACCGGGGATCGGCGGACAGGGTGGTATCAAAGGAATCGGCGAGACTGTGCGCGGCGTCAGTGCTCAACACGAGGGTGCGTAGACCGTGTTGGGCGCAGGCTATGGCTGTGGCGGCGGCGACGCTTGTCTTGCCCACGCCGCCCTTGCCCGTGTAGAGCATGATCCGCATCGTATGGACCTCCTCTGACATCTGCCGATGGAATCGCTGCCGGTGCGCCCGGTCGAGTGCAACCATCAATGTGTCGCAGCGCGTGTCCGCCTATCAAGCACAATGATTATAGTTCATGAACAGCACAGTTGCAACAGAGCCTGTGCCTGTGGTATCATAGCCATAGAAACACGAAAAGGCGGCTCCGTCTGCCGTCACAAGCAGACGTGTCCGCCTTCTGACGCCGGGGCGTGCGACGCGTTCAGGGCAGTTCATCAAGAATGACGGGCAGGTAGCCTTTGTAGAACAAAGCCCGGTAGTGGTACCCCAGGTCGACCATATCGGCGTCGGGTATGTCTTGTACGGCCGTCGTGCGCTCGCCCAGGCCCAGATCGCTGGCCATGTCTGTGCCTGCGTCGAGGGCCGGGCTGTTCTCGTGCTGGCCGGCGCTCTTCTGGCTCAGGTAGAAGGCGCCATCACGCCCGCGTATGAACAGCGGATCGGCGCTGATATTGTCCTCGGCGGAGACGCCGACGATATTGCCGGAGCGGTTGTTCCAGACGTTGTTGTGCGTGATGACGGGGTTAGCGTCCTCTGCTCGCACCGGGGTGTCAGCCCAGATGCCGTAGCCGTTGCCGATGATGATGTTGTTCGTGATCGTCGGGCATGATCGGGCTGCCAGGTAGATGCCCTCGCCGTTGCCGCCCTGGTTGTTGTAGGCAATGGTGTTGTTGCGAATGAGCGGAGTCGCGTTCTCGATGTAGATGCCGCCGGCCTGCATCGATGATGAGTTGCGGGCGATCATATTGTTGATGAAGCTGGGCGCTGAGCCCTCGATATAGACAGCGCCGCCAAACATGCCGACGGCATTGTTGGCCAGTGTGTTGTTGATGACGGTGGGCCATGAGTGACCATCCACCCCCATCCCGCCGCCGCCGATGGTGGCCACGTTATCAATGATGTTGTTGTTGTCGACCGTGGCTGAGGAATTGTGTATGTGCACGCCGCCGCCATGATACGACGCTGAATTGTTGGTAATGATATTGCGGGCGATTGTGGCTGAGGAGCGGTCCACGTAGATGCCTCCGCCAGTATCGGCTTCGTTGTATTGGAAGGTGTTGCCCGAGACCGACGCAGTGGAACGATCCATATACAGGCCGCCGCCGTAATAGTAGGCAGTGTTGGTCAGGAATGAATTGGCAAAGATAGACGGCGCCGAGCCATTGCGCAGGTAGACTCCGCCGCCCAGAGCATTGGCGATGTTCTGCCTGATGATGTTGTTGGCGAACTCCGGCGAGGACTCGAACATGTCGACCCCGCCGCCATAGACGGCCCTGTTGCTGATGATGGTGTTGCCGGTAATGGTCGGCGACGAGCGGGTGATATTGAGACCGCCGCCGTACTGGTCGGCCTTGTTATCCTCGAAGTAGTTGCTCTCGATGACGGCTGTGGAGCCATCCCAGACGGCAATTGCGCCGCCGCCATAGGACGAGTGGTTTTTCGTGAACGTGTTGCCGATGATCCAGGGTGAGCCGCCGCTGATGAAGATGCCTCCGCCGTAGCTTTCGCTGCTTCCCGCGTTGTTGGCTGTGATCAGGTTGTTGCGAATGACCGGCGAGGCGCCGCCGCGAATGTCGATGCCGCCGCCGGTGAAGGACTTGCCGGCGATGATGGTGACGCCTTCGAGAACGGTGTCGCGGCGGATGGCAGCGCCGTAGGCGCGCACCACGGTATCCGCGTCAGCCCCGGTAATGATGGAAACGTTCTTGCCCTCGCCGCGAATGGTCACACCTGGGCGCAACATGATGTGCTCCATGTAGATGCCAGGCCCGACCTGGATGAGGTCGCCTGAACGCGCCAGCGAGAGCGCTGCGTTGATGGATGAATAGGCGCAGCCGCGCGGACAAACGAGAAGAATGCGACCACTGTCGGCCGCCGATGGCGACAGTATGTTGGTGACGAGAGAGGCAAGCAGGGCAGCGGCGATAAGCAGGCGATACCAATGCCAGGGTCGAACGGTCACAGTCCCAGTCTCCTCTGCGCAAGGATGCCGGTGCAGGATAGCCGGTATGTGTGTGCCTCGTGCGCTCTCAGGACATAGATGAATATGAAAGTATCTTTACCGAACGACATTGGCCAACCTGATCGTTCTGCCCCATCCAGCCGCATCAAGACCTATCTGCTGGTGTTGGGATTCTATCTGTTGCTTGCGGTCATCATGACGTATCCGCTCATTCTGCACATCACGACCCACGTGCCCGGCGACGGCAGGGATGATCCGCCGTTGGTGTGGAATCTGTGGTGGGTGCGCTACGCTGTGCTGAATCTGCACACGAACCCACTCAACTGCGGCTTCATGTTCTATCCGATCGGCGTCAACCTGACTGTTTTTACGTTGACAATCCTGAACGGTTTCTTGTCAATTCCCCTGCAGATGACCGCCGGGGTTGTGCTGGCGAGCAACGTGGAGTTGTTGTTGAGCTACGCCGTAGCTGGCCTGGCCATGTTTCTGCTGGCGCTCGATGTGCTGCCGACGCGCTCTGGCCGCGACAGGTCTCTATCCTATCTGGCTGCCTTTGTGGCCGGGCTGGTCTATGCGTTTGCCCCGATCAAGATGATCTTCGCCAGTCTCGGTCAGTTTAATATGACGAGCACACAATGGCTTCCGTTATGCGTCTTATATGTCTTGCGTGCCACACGCTTGCGCAACGCCGGGCAGGATGCCCGGCCTACAGAATGGGCGCAGGTTGCCGGGCACGATGCCCGACCTACGGGATGGGCGCAGGGATTGGCGAAACGAATGTGGCGACTGGCGGCGTCTTTCTTTCCCCGTGAGGACCGGCATGGCCAACGTGATGCGCTGCTGGCGGCCCTCTTCCTGCTTCTCACTGCTTACGCTGAGTTTACCTTCGCCTCGTTTCTTGTCATCTTTATCACGGTCTACCTGCTCTATCTGCTCGCCACACAGCGCCGCCTTCTCCTGACCAGGTGCATGGTTGGGCGCGGCGCCCTGCTGGCCCTGCTGTTTCTGATCGGCCTGTGGCCGATTCTTGGCTCGATGTTGCGCGAGATGGCTGTAGAAGGCGACTATTCACTGGCCGCGGGCTGGGGTTTCGCCGACATCTTCGTCGCTGATTTGCTGGGCTTTGTTACTCCCAGCCCTCTGCACCCGATCTTCGGCGCGTGGGCCCAAGAAGTAACACAGTCGTTCAGCTATGCCAATTTCGCAACCGTCGGGTTTGTTGTCTTATTTCTGGCGGTGGTGGGAATCGTGGCGCGCCAGCGTGTTGCTCTGGCTGGCGGCGCTGCGGCGCCGGTCACGTTCTGGGGGCTGTCGGCCCTGCTCTATGCCATCCTGTCGCTGGGGCCAGTGCTGCACATCGGTGGGCGGTGGGTGTTCGATCTGGATGGCTTGCTTGTGCGTGTGCCGCTGCCGTTTATTATACTACACTACATTCCCTTTATCAAGGCAAACCGCTATCCCAGCCGCTTGCAAGTCCTTGTAATATTGTGTCTCGCTGTCCTCGTCGCATACGGCGTCGCGGCAATTCTGAATAGAACGCGCGTGGTCACGGAAGTCAGGGAGAAGGACGCGGACAAGAGTCATGCTTCCATTCGCGCCCGTCTGCGGCGTTTCAGCCTGAATCCGCGTGCCATTGCGCTTCTCCTGTCGGCCGCCATTTTGTTTGAGTACGTGGCGGTGCCGCTGCCGCTGTCGGACATGCGCACGCCCCAGGTGTACCAGACCATCGCTCAGGACAACGCCAACGCGCCGCTGCTGCAACTGCCGATTTCATGGCGCAACAGCTTCCAGTTTATCCCCCAGTCGTTCACCGCGCTGCCGGGGAACGTGAACACGGTGGTGATGTTCGAGCAGTTCTACCAGACGACGCATCAGGGGCCGATTGTGAGCGGCAACACCTCGCGCAACCCGGAGTTCAAGTTCACCTATTTCCTGCAGGCGCCGATTCTGCGCACGCTGATTGCGCTCGAAGAAGGTCGTCCGGTCAGCCCTGAGCAGATCGCCTACGACCGTTCGATCATGCCTGAGGCGCTGCGCTTCCTGGGCTTCAAGTACATCGTGCTGCATCCGCCAGCGGCGGGTGGGCCGGTGGAAGACTACGTGCGCGCCGTCTTCCCGGTTGAGCCGATCCCTGCCGACCCCGGTCTTTCGGCCTACCGCATCGTCTCACCACCAGCGGTTGATCGGCTGACGATTGACATGGGCAGCGACCTGAGCAACCTCTATCGTGCCGAGGGCTGGGGCGAGCCGCAGACCGACGGCCAGACCACTTTCAGATGGTCCGATCGCCAAGATGCTCGTTTGCTCATTCCTCTTGACGAACCGGCAGACCTATCACTCACTATCCGGCTCGCAGGGGAATGGTGGACCGGAGCCGTTCAGTTCCGGTTCAATGGTCAGCCCCTACCTCCGCCCGCAGATGAGAGCAAGTCCCACGGTCAGGATATCTTCTACCGGTCCATTCCGCGCTCGATGACACGTAGCGGCATCAACGAGCTAGTTGTCCACAAATACGGCCTCACAGCTCTCCCCGAGCGCCCTTGGGAACTCCCAATTCCACTTGGGAGGCCTGTTGGGCAAACTGGTGTGCACACCAGGGCCAACATCGTCGTCCACAGCGCCGGGCTGGATGCTGGCGGCGACCTGGGCTTCGCCCATATCTATGTCAACGGCAAGGATGTAATCAGCGGGCGGCGCGGCCTGAATGTGGCCGTGATCGATCCGGCAACGGGCAAGGTGGAAAGCCATGCGCTCTTCGATGTGCTGTCCGACGCCGCAGCCGATGGTAAGTTCCTGGATTTTGTTAAGGCCGTGCCCGACGGCCGCGTTGTGGCTGTCGCCGTGATGGATGACGCATCGACCAACTTCGGGGAGGGCAGTCTGGCGGCGCTGCGCATGATTGGAGCGCAGGCCGACCTGCGCGGGCGTTTCCGCAATTCTTACGCTGCGATCGGCGCCAAGGGCGCAACGCCCGGGCAGGCGCTGGAGCAGTGGGCGCAAGGGAAACCGGCCAGCGTTGCCGTGGGGGCGCACGTCTTCGGGCGCGGCCTGGGTGTTGCTGTCAGCAGCGTGACGGTTGAGCAGAAGTAGGCCGGGCATAATGATCTTCTACGATTTACGCTGTCACAGTCGTCCGCTAGGCTAAAGCCGTGCGCTACAGATACGAAGCCCTTCCGGGCTGAATCGTGGCGGAAGGATAGCCCCGCAGGGGGCTTTGTCCATGTAGCACGGCGGCTTTAGCCGTGGGCCTGCTTGCGCATATCACGGCGCCAAGGCCTGTGTCACGCGGATGGCGTTGATCTTGGGCGCGTCGACGCGGGCGACAAACGCGATATCAAGCTTGCCGTCTGTTACTTGCACGAGGAACGAGCGATCGAAGGCTGTGTAGCGCCCGACCGTAGCGAAGATGTCAAGGTTTGAGATCACAGTCTGCCCCTCGATTTGCACATCGAACAGGCGCTGGCCGGCCTTCCAGCCATAAATCTCAGCGAACTTGAACTGCACGTTGTACGTCCCCGCTGCTACGTCGAAGCTATAACCCGTCATCCCCCAACGCTCGCTCTGGTAGAGCGTGTCATCGAGAGTGCCGGAGATGGCATAACCGGTGGCGAATATCTTGCCTCCCTGGTATCCCCAGCTCCCCGATTGATACTGCTGATCAGCCAGCCACTGTTTGCCATCGGCGCCGGCGTAGGCATTCCCGCCACCGTTCACTCCAACGTCGTAGGTTGCACGCGCCGTCGGTGTCGCTGTGGGCGAGCCGGTAGGCTGTGTGACCGTGGCCGTGCTTGTTGCCGTAGCTGTGTTTGATGGGGTGGCCGTTACTGTCGGCCAGGGCGTCTCCGTTGGCGTTAGCGTCGCCGTCGCGGTGGCGGTCATGGTTGGCGAGGACGTCTGCGTGGGTGTGGCCGTCGCAGTCGCTGTGTCTACTGCGGTGGGCGTGACGGTTGCTGTCCCGGGCGCATCCACCGATTCGACGCCGATGGCGTTGATCTTGGGCGGGCCGTTGCGCGCCACAAAGCTGACGATCAGCTGACCGTTGCTGACGTTGGCCAGATAGAGGTAGCGCAATGCTTTATTGAGGCCGCCGGCAACCTGGCCGGGGCAGAAGTTAGCGAGCACCGTCTGGCCCTGGATGAGCACGTCGAAGACGCGGATGCCTGGTCGAGCATCGTAGATCTCGTCGATGAGAAGCTCGACGCGGTAGGCGCCGTTCGGCAGATCGAACTTGTAGGCGCTCAAGCCCCAGCGTTCGGTCTGATAGAGGGTGGGATCCTGCGTGCCTGAGATGGCTGCGCCAGTGACGTAGGTCTGCCCGCCCACATAGCCGAAGCCGCCCGCTGTGTAGGCCTGGTCAGCCAGCCAGGTGCGGCCAAAGATGTCGACATAACGGGGGCCGCCGGCGTTGACACGGTAGGCGATCGTTCCCGCGGCTGGTTGTGTCGCTGTCGATGTACGCGTCGCAGTCCGTGTGAGTGTCGCTGTGCTTGACGGAAGCGATGCCGGTGTATAGGTGGCGGTAGACGTCGTCGTCTGTGTCTGTGTCGCTGTGCGAGAAGGTGTTGGCGTTGCCGTGGCGCTCTGCGTTGCGGTCGCCGTGGCTGTGGCGGTCCTGGTGTTGGGCAGCGCCGTCGTCGGTGTTGACGACGGGACGGCTGTCGCAGTCGCTGTGTCTGCTGCTGTGGGCGTGGCTGTTGATGTCACGGGCGCGTCCGGCGATTCGACGCTGATCGCGCTGATCTTGGCCGGTCCGCTGCGGGCGACAAAGTCGATGACAAGTTGGCCGTTGCTGACGTTCGCTTGATACAGATAGCGGAGGGCCTTGTTAAGGCCGCCGGCGACCTGGCCGGGGCAGAAGTTGGCGAGCACCGTCTGGCCCTGGATGCGCACGTCGAAGACGCGGATGCCCGGGCGAGCATCGTAGATTTCGTCGAAGAGCAACTCCACACGATACGCGCCATTAGGAACGTCGAACTTGTAGGTACTCATGCCCCAGCGTTCTGTCTGGAAGAGTGGGTCATCGTCTGTGCCGTCGATGGCTGCAGTGACAGCATATGTCTGCCCGCCCACATAACCGAACCCGCCCGCGCTGTAGGCCTGGTCGGCCCGCCAGGCGCGGCCAATAGTATCGACATACTGACCGCCGCCTGCATTGAGGCGATAGGGGCCGGCGCCCACGGGCGGCGCCGCCGGCGTCGGCGTGATGCTTGGCGTGCGGGTGGGCGTGCGCGTGCTTGTCCCTGCCGGCGACTGAGTTGGCGTCGAGGTGGCGACCGGCGGCGCGCCGCCGCTCGAGTATTGCCAGACGCCGCCCCCTACGGTGGCGACGAACAGCGTGTGGCCGGTGGCCTCGGCGCCCGTCGACATCTCGGTTACAGATATCTGGCCCAGACCAGCGCTGATGTCGGACCAGGTCTGGCCGCGATCGCTGGAGCGGATGATGCCATTTATGCCTCCAGCATAGACGGTACCATCCTCAGCATAGCGCGCTGAGATGGCGACCGACTTCAGACTGTAGATGGTCTTGACAAGCGACCACGACGCGCCGCCATTGCTGGAGCGGAAGACGCCGCTGCCGGTGCAGACAAAGACAGTCTGGTCGCTGGCATAGGCGGGTGAGATGGCAATGTCACAGACGCTCAGGCTGCTCAGCCCACTGTTGATCACCTGCCAGGTGGCGCCGGCGTCGCTTGACTTGAACACCCCGCCGCCCTTGTTGGTCGCGAAGACGGTGCGGTCGCTGGCGAAGGCCGGCGACACGATGACGTGGCCGATCTGCAGCGTAGGCAGGCCGCTGTTGGCAGCTGTCCAGGAGACGCCACGGTTGGTCGAGCGGAAGATGCCGCTGCTGCTGCTGGCGGCAAAGAGCGTGCCGTCGCTCGTGTAGGCGGGGGAGAGAGCGAGCGAGACGACGTCGTAGGTGGGGATGCCCGTGTCGGCGCGCTCCCACCATGCGCCGCCGTTTGTGCTGCGCGCCACCGTCCACGGTTCGGCCTGTGAGACAAAGATTGTCTGGTCGTTGGCAAAGTTTGGCGAGGGGCCGATGGCGCCGATCAGACCAAAGAGCAGGTGCTGGTCGAAGATGCTGTTGATGGCGCGCCAGGTCTGCCCGCCGTCCGAGCTGCCGTATAACCCCCCCCCCAGCGCCCAGGTGAAGACGGTGTGGTCGCTGGCATAGGATGGCGATGCGGCGACGCGGTCGGTGCGTGCGGCATAATAGCCGCTGCGCAGCAACTGCCACGATTGGGCGCGGTTCTGCGTGCGGAAGATGCCGGTGCCAAATGAGCCGGCCCAAACCGTGCCGTCTGTGGTATAGTTGGGCGAGATGGCGATGCTGATGCCGTCGGGGTTGCTGGTGAAGGGCAGCCAGCCGAACGAGGCGTGATGCACCCACACGGTCCCCCCGTCGACGCTCTTGGAGTAGCCGTACGTGAAGTTGGCAGTGTAGATCGTGTGATCGTTGGCGTAGTTGGGCGAGACGGCCAGGCCGCTGATGTCGGCCGGCTCGGCGCTGTTGCTGGGGTAGAACCAGGACTGGGCGCGGTTGGTCGTCTTATAGACGCCGCCCATCTCTGTGCCAACAAAGGCTGTGCCGTCCGTTGCATAGGCCGGGGAGAAGACGACCGAGCGCAGGTCGGCGCGGGCCAGTCCGCCGGCTGCCCACACCCAGCTTGCGCCGCCATCGTTGCTTCTGAACAACCCGCCCTGGCAGGCGGCCAGCACGGTATGGTCGTTGGCGTAGTCGGGCGAGATGGCGATGGCCATGACGCTGGTAAGTGTCATGCCGCTGCTGGTCTGCAGCCACGTGTCGCCGCTGTTGGTGCTGCGGAAGACGCCGCGATCGTCGCTGGCGGCGAAGACCGTGCGGTCAGACGCAAACTGCGGGGAGACCGCCACGCCCCACAGGTACTGGCTAGCGAGCCCGTTGTTGAGCGCCGTCCAACTTGCTCCGCTATCATTGCTGCGGAACAGGCCGCCCCCCAGTGAGGCGGCGAAGACGGTGTGATCGCCTGCAAAAGAGGGGGAGATGGCGAATGCCCGCACGTCGGCGTTGCCCATGCCGCTGTTGCTCACGGTCCATGTCGCTCCGCGATCGCTGCTCTTGAGCACGCCGCGACCCTGGGCCGCGGCAAAGACTATTCCGTCGTTAGCAACGTTGGGCGAGGCAATGATGGCGCGGGTGATGCCGCCCTCAGGCCCACCCGTCGTCCATATGCCGTTACCGGCGCTGGCCTGAGATGCGGCCAGCGCCAGGACGGCAACCACGCCCACCGCAATGGGCAACCACCACTTCGCTCTTTTCTTCAACTCTTCGCTCGCCTCCTCAGGCAGCAGGACACATCCCCTCCGGAAGGGGCGCGGATGTAACACGAAAGGAGCGCCGCCCGGCGCTATCTTGTGTATGTTATAACGTGGGCGAGGCCGCTATGGTGACGCGCTGCATCCACAAGTATAGACGGAGAGGGCGCAGGGATGTTTGGCTCTTTGAGCGCTTCTGAGAAGACTCGTGTAGGCCACAGCTCCGGCGATAGCTACTGTATGAGGAGCGGGCGCACATACGACCAGAGTGGACACAGCCAACTGACCGTCGCTGTTGTCATTATGATGTTGTTGACAATGTGTACACATTGGTGTTATACTGCCATCGTGAGAAAGGAGACAGACATGGCAGTACTTAAGATGTCGGTACGGGACGCCAGAGCCAATTTTGGAGACCTTCTGGCGCGCGTCTTCTACACGCGCGAACCTGTGATCATCGAAAAGAATGGGCGCGCCTTTGCCGTGGTCATCAGCGCACAAGACTATGAGGCCTTCTGGAAAGAGCGCACTAAGGCTTTTGCCGTTATCGACGGCATCCGAGCGCGCAATAGCGACAAAGACGTCGACGAGGTTGAGCGAGACGTGACAGCAGCAGTCGAGGCTGTTCGCCAGAAGTCGTATGACAAGCGCACCGACAAGACTTCGGGCAGTCGTTGACACCAACCTATTTGTCAGCGGTATCATCCTCAAACGGGGCAATCCGTTTCGTCTGCTCGAAGCCTGGCGCACAGGACTGTTCGTGCTGCTTGTTTCCGATTGGCAGCAGGCAGAACTGGAAGCGGTTGTTCGCAGACCGGAGATAGTGCGTAAGTATGGTGTGACACAGGATGATATTGCTGGTCTCTTACGTCTGCTCGAAATGGCGGCCATACGTGTTTCAGCAGAACACGCGCTTGCGGTTCAGGTGCGCGATCCCAAGGATGAAATGATTCTCGCCAGTGCAGTGGCTGGAAACGCCGACTACCTGGTTACCGGCGATGCTAATCTTCTCTCGCTTGGCGCTGCGCCAGAATTGGGACAACTCAGAATCGTCAACGTGGTCGAGTTCATGACCGTGCTGGGGCGCTGGACAAGGTAATTGCGCTGCCCTGATGCTCTTAAGGGCGCAGGAGCGCACGAAATGGCATGTGGTGGCCACATCGTGCGCTCTATTTGTGTTTCCCGCAGGATGAAACTCTACTTCCGTGCTGCTTGCACCGCATCGACGAACTTCCTGGCCGTAGCAGTCAGGTCGGCCCAGCGGCCTTCCTTGACGGCTTTCTTGTCGACCAGGTTTGAGCCGACAGCCACGGCAACCGCGCCGGCCTTGATGAAGTCGCCGCAGTTCTCCAGCGACACGCCGCCGGTCGGCACCATGCGCAGGTAGGGCAGCGGCGCCAGCACGTCCTTGAAGTACTGCGGGCCGAGTACGGTGGCCGGGAAGACCTTGAGCAGGTCAGCGCCGGCTTCCCAGGCGGTCAGCATCTCAGTCGGCGTGAAGACACCCGGCAAGATGGCGACGTCATAGCGGTGCGCCAGGGCAATCACGTCGAGGTTGAGCGTGGGGGCGACGAGGAAGCGCGCCCCGGCCAGAATGGCGGCGCGCGCCGTCTCGGTGTCGAGGACGGTGCCGGCGCCAAGTAGAACGCTGCTCCCAAACTCGGCGCTGCACCTGGCGATGATGTCGAGCGCGCCGGGTGTGGTCATGGTGAACTCGATCACATCGACGCCGCCTTCCTTGATGGCGTGGGCAACCTGGCCCAGCCCGGCGGCGTCGTCCATGCGCACGATGGCGACAACGCCGCACGACATCATGCGCTGCACGGCATCCAAACGTGTCAGCTTGCTCATAGAATCACCTCGCTATGGAGTGCGACGAGAGCCTGCCCCGCTACGTCGGGCATTCCTGTCGTCGCACTCCACATCATCTTACCACAATGTCCAGCCGCCGTCTACCAGGATATTCTGGCCGAGCACGTGCTGCGAGGCGTCGGACGCCAGGAAGACGACCGCGCCCTTCAGATCGGTGCTGTTGCCGCTGCGTCCGTCGGGCGACATCTGGCAGTAGTTGCTCACGAACTTCTCGTTGTGCTTGCCCTCGTTCCAAAAGCCGCCGGGCGAGATGCAGTTGACACGCACGTTGCGATCGGCCCAAGTGGTGGCGAGATACCTGGACATCTGAATGATGCCGGCCTTAGCCACGCCATAGGCGATGGAGTTACGCGCCAGGCCCGTGCCCTCATACATGTGTTTGTAAGGCGCAACAATGCCGTACATGGAGGAAATGTTGATGATGCTGCCGCGGCGCTGCTTGAGCATCTGCCGTCCCGCGACCTGCGACATGTAGAAGAAGGCGTTAAGGTTGCTGTGGATGGAGCGATCCCAGTCTTCGGGCGGGAAATCTTCGGGCAGGTGGGTTGCGCCGCCAGCGAACGAGTTGACCAGCACATCGAGGCGGCCGAATTTGGCGACGACGGTCTCCACCATCTTTGTCACCGATGCGTAGTCGTTGGTATCGACCTGCACGGCGATGGCTTCGTGGAAGTGGGCGCTCAACTCGGCGGCCTGGGCCTGGCAGTGCTCAAGGTTGCGCGAGGCGATGACCAGATTTGCGCCCATCTCGGCCAGCGCGGTGGCCATCTGCGACCCCAGAAGGCCAGCGCCGCCGGCAACAACAGCAACGCGGCCTTCGAGCGAGATAAGTTCTTGAACGGTTGGCATGGATTTCTCCTCATTTGTTCTGAGTTCGGCAACTGCCTAACGCCAGGCTGAAGCCATGCGCTACAAAAACGAAGCCCTTCGGGCTGAATCGCCGCTACCGGATAGCCCCGCGAGGGCTTTGTCTCTGTAGCACGGTGCTTTACACCGTGCTACAGAAGCAGTTGCCGGGCGACAGGCC
Source organism: uncultured Ktedonobacterales bacterium (assembly GCA_964402955.1). Classification (GTDB taxonomy): domain Bacteria; phylum Chloroflexota; class DTOL01; order DTOL01; family DAOUCN01; genus CAYOEZ01. The sequence goes on from CAYOEZ010000007.1 coordinate 35,048, forward strand.
CAGCCTATTGGGCGACAGCTTTGTTGACGGCGGCGAGCAGCTCGTCCTCGCGCCAGACGACGGCGATGGCAACGTAATTCACGTTGCTGTAAGCCGATTCGTTGCGGCGCAGGCCGTCGGGATGCTTGTCGATCGATGGGTTATAGTAATACATGGTGACGCCAGTGGTGGGTTTGCTGCCGGGAACGAGCACGCTGGACGGGTAGCCCAGGTCAACGTGGCGCGGGAAGTCAGCGTTGTAGCCGCGCAAGTGGCCGGACATCGTCAGCAGGCAATCGAGCCAGGTCTTGCCGCCGTCGCGGCTGACAAATCCTTCGATGCGGGCGGGCGGCGTGATGCGGTTGCCGTAGCAGAGCAGGATGTCGCCGTTGCTCAGCTCAATCAGGTCGCCGGGGTGCTTCATGTCGCCGCCAATCTGCACCGGCTCGCTCCAGGTGAAGCCGCCGTCCTTCGAATACAAGCCCCAAACAGTCTTGCCCATCTTCTCTCGACGCACGGCGGCGAACAAGTTGCCGTTGGAGAGCCGCATGACGGCTGGTTCGCCGGCGTTGGCACAGATGAGCGATGCTGTGGGCCATGTCTTGCCGTCGTCGTGCGAGTGTAGCAGATAGGCGCATGAGTCCTCATCAATCATCTTGGCCTGAGCTACCCCGGGAACCTCGTTGGCCGGCCGGCCATAGCAGGGCATGAGCGTTGTGCCGTCGGGCAGAGCGACCATCTTGCCGAAAGGCGAGCAGGAGCGCAGCGGCTGATAGGTCAGCTCGTAAGGCTCGTCCCAGGTCAGCCCATTATCGGTGGAACGCGTGATGCGCATATCCCAATACGTCTCGACCTCGTCGCGTTTGCAAGCGAAGTACTTGCCTTCGGCGTCATAGGAGCTGGCGCAGGCGTAGGAGAGGACGAGCGTGCCTTTGGTCGTCACGCCCAGTCCCGGGTTGCGGTCATCGCGCTCACTGTCGGCGACGATGTTGGGGAATGTCCAGTTCAGCCCGCCGTCGAGGGAGCGGACGATGTCGATGCGCCCCGCAAGCCCCAGGTGGCCCGCCGCGCCGCGCAGCACAGCAACGAGCGTGCCATCGGGCGTGGCCACGAGAACGGGGAACTCGCCGCCGTCGCGATAGGCGACGACTTCGCGGGTGTGCTTGAATGCGCGAACGTCAACGGTCTTAGTCGGTGTATGAGCGGTCATTGTCAGTACTCCTCATTCATTCATTGTGTGACACAGGCGACGCCCGTGTCCGTGTGTGTCCTGCTTATCCCTTCTTTACGAGCACACCAGGCTTTTTACCGGTTAGCTTGCTGTTGGCGACAACGGCTGTGCCGTTGACATAGACGTGCTCGATGCCGATGGGCGCCTGAAGCGGCGACTCATAGGTGGCCGTATCGATGACTGTTTGCGGGTCAAAGATGACGAGATCGGCGGCCATGCCCTTGCGCAGCAAGCCGCGGTCGCTCAGGCCAAAGCGCGCCGCCGGGAAGCTGCTCATGCGGCGGATGGCGTCTTCCAGGCGTAGCCACTTCTGCTCGCGCACGTAGCGGCCCAGGATGCGCGGGTAAGCGCCGTAGCCGCGCGGATGAGTGTGGGGGCCGACATAGATGCCGTCGGTGCTCACCATCTGCAACGGGTGGGTGAGCGTGTGGCGAAGCTGGGCCTCGTTGACCTCTGGCGTGCCTGTCCAGGGATAGATGAGCAGCGGCGCCAGGTCCTCCTCGATCAAAAGGTCGCAGTAGAAGTCGATGAACGTTTTGCCTGACTGCGCCCACACCTCGCGCACGGTCTTGCCTTCCATCCACTTGTTCTGTTCCATTCTCACGTACGCGAAGTAGGCCGGGCCGTCAGGTGGGAAGAATGTGTCCATCAGCGGGACCAGGTAGGCGCGTACAGACGGCTGGCGCAGGTCGTCAACGACGGCGTCGAGCGGTTTGCAGAACATCGTTGGCGGCATGCCGTAGGCCAGCGAGGTGCAGCCCGCCATGTAGGGGTAGGCGTCCCAGGTGATGTCGATGCCCTGTGCGCGAGCAGCGACGGCGCTGGCATAGGTCCGTTCTGTGCCGCCGAAGTGGTCGATATGCACCGGGATACTGGCTTCTTGGGCAATCGTGACCGTTTCAGCGATGGAGGCGTCGCGGTCGCCGCCGTAGTTGCGCATGTGTGCGTCGTAGACGCCGCCGTATTCGGCAACGACCTTGCACAGTATGGCGATCTCGTGGGCGTCGGCGTGCGATCCCGGAGGATAGCCCAGTCCGGCGCACAAGGAGACCGCGCCGGCCTCCATCCACTCACGCGTCATTGCCTGCATGGCTTTAATTTCGGCCGCGTTGGCAGGGCCGAGCGCCCAGCCTTTTGCGGCCAGGCGAATGAGGCCATGCGGCGCCTGGGCGGCGATATTGTTGTGGCAGCGGCCGCTGAAACGCTGTAGGTATTCGCCGATGCTATGCCAGTCCCAGCCGATGTCGGCATTGCCGTAGATGCCGAAGGTGTAGCGGCGATATTCGTCGAGCAGTGGAGCGAACGAAAAGCCGTCGGGCGAGATCATCTCGGTGGTAACGCCCATCTGCACGGCTTCTGTGTGGCGGCCAGCCAGCAGCTCGACTTCGCTGTGCACATGGACGTCAATGAAGCCCGGGCAGAGTACTTTGCCGCGCGCTTCGATGCTCGCGCTAGCCTGCGCGGCAGGGAAATGGCCGATGTCCACGATGCGCCCGGCCTCAACAGCCAGGTCGGCCACAAAGCCGGGGTTGCCCGTGCCATCGGCGATGTATGCATTACGAATGATCAGGTCAAGCATGTTTGTTTCCTCTCTTTGGTGTAACGCAGTTGCATGGGGCACGAATAGAGCCGTGATCCTACTTTGACAAAGTCACATTCGCGTGCTGTCATGCTGAGGGAGCGCTCTTTGCGACCGAAGCATCTTGGATGGCGCATTCTGAGATTCTTCGTCGCACACATCGCTCCTCAGAATGACAGCAGTCCACCTCGTGTGACATTGTCATACTACTACTCCTGTCATTCTGAGGAGCGTCCCTTGCGACGAAGAATCTCACTATCGAGCAGGAGGCGATGCATCTCCATCCCTGCGATCACTCAAGTCTTCCCATGTGGGATTCACTGACTCAATGAGCGCAATCTTCTTCACCCGCAGCCACCCCTTGATCTGTTTCTCGCGTTCAAGAGCGGCGTGAACGTCTGTGGTGGTCTCATAGAACACAAGTCGCGTGATATTGTACTTGCTGGTGAAACCGGGAATGAGCTTGTGCTTGTGCTCGTAGACCCGACGCTCGAGATTGTTGGTGATGCCGGTGTAAAGAACCCGTGACACGCTTGCCATGATGTAGACATGGTACTGCTTTATCATGACGCTCCCTCAATGGCGAACGCTGTCATGTGCCCACTGCAAAAAGGTCATCAGGCCTCGCTTGGTGGGGAGACAGCATCGAAACGACGTGCCTTGGAGGCCACTTTGCCTCAAATGAGGCTATTTCTGGTCACTAAATGGGGCAAATGCTCAGTTCGATCGACCATTCGACCTTTTTGCAGTGGGCACCTGTCATGCTGAGGCGAGCAGCATAGCAGGAGATTCTTCGTCGCAAAGAACGCTCCTCCCTGGCCTGCCAAAGCGCCAGGGCAGGCAGAATGACAAAAGGGTACTCAATCTACCTTGATGCGGAATGACTGGCGCGTGGTGTACTCGTGATCGGACATGCGCGCCAGCGTCAGCGCGTCGTCGGTGACAGGCAGGTAGTAGTGGCACTCCGAGTTCATCTTGATGAACCCTTCGGCATAGCCAACCCGGTGCGCGGCGCCAAACGCGCCGTCACTCGACTCGATGCGCTTGCGTGCGTACGCCCCGCCATAGCCCTGGCTCTGCAGGCAATCAAGCGCGGCCAGCTTCTGCTCGATCACATCGCTGATGTCGATGAAGACATCGTTGATGTAGCCGCCCTGTGCATCCCACAGCGTACTGCGGATGGGTGCGGCGCCGATGCCGAAGAAAAAGACCTGCGCCACGCGATGGGCCGGGTTGCGGTCGCCGGGATCCACGCGCCCCGCATACTGGATGGCGTGCATCACGATCTGGCCGGCAATGGCGTGATCACGGATGAACTCATCGCCCTCTTTCGGGTAGTGGGTGAGGACAACGTCTGGTTTTAGCTCACGGATGATGCTGGCCAGGCGGCGAATCGGCGCCGCGGTCACGAGGAGGATGGCGTCATCGGCGCCAAAGAACACGATCTTCTCCACACCCAGTATCTTGCAGGCGCGGCGCACTTCTTCGGCCTTGACGTCCGAGCGCTCGGCCATCAGCTTCAGCAACTCGTCGGCCGCGGGAATCTCGGTTTTGTGCCACATCGCCTCGCTGATCACGTTATCGTGGATGCGCGCGCCGTGCGTGAGCACCACGCAGGTGACGTCGTCGCCGCGCCTGGTGTGGTGGGCCATTGTTCCGCCCGACTGGTCGAAAACGTCGGCCGGGTGAGCGCCAACGACGAGAATGCGCAATGGTTCGGTCATGATGAACGGTTCTCCTTCGTGTTACGCTTCGTATCGCCCGAACTCGTGTGCGGCGCGTACCAGCGCCCGCACGTTGTCCTCCGGTGTATCGCGTGGCACCATACAGCCGGCGGCCAGCGTATAGCCGCCGCCCGTGCCTGCCTTGCGCATGACGTCGCGCGCCTCGGCTTCGACCTGCTCCGGTGTTCCCCTCAACAACGTCAGCGTGGAGACGCCGCCCATCAGAGCGACCCGCTGGCCCACCCGGCGCTTCATAGCGGCCGCATCGACGCCGCCCAGCGGGTCCATCGGCTCGATGCAGTCCACCCCTGTGTCGGCCAGCATCTCAGCCAGCGGCGTCTGGTTGCCGCAGACGTGGACGTAGACTAGCCCACCCATGCGGTGCACCTCGTCGCAATAAGCTTTGTAGTAGGGGGAGACGAACTCCTTGAAGTGGGCGGGTGAGATGACGTCGCATGAGGCCGAGGCATCGCCCAGCATGAAAAGCTCTAGGCCGGCGCGGCGCATGGCCCGCGTTTGCTCGAGCGCAATCTGCAGGCCTTTGGCGAAGAGGGCGTGCACGACCTGCGGCTGGTCATAGAGCATGAACATGCCGTCGCCGGCGCCGCCCATCTGCAGCAAGTAGTTCATGGTGAAGCCGAGGGGACGGCCAACAACGAGATGATCGTCGCCGGCTTCCTCGACCGTGTGCTGCTGGTGGACGCACATACCGCTGTCCCAGTAGCTCTGCGCAGAGGGGACGGGGATGGCGGCGACGTCTGCCAGAGACGTTACGGCAGGAGGCGGAGCGAACAGACGAGTGGCCCAGCCGCCGTCCATGTCCACTGTGCCGATCTTCTCCCCCGTCTTCGCGTCGAACTCGAAGACCTGGTCGCCCACCCGCTCCACGCGGCGAGGCTCGTAGATCAGGAAAGTGCGGAAGCCGTCGAGGCCATAGTGGCGGGCGGTGAGGAGCATGGCACGAAAGCCCATTTCGGGCTTGCGTATGATGTCCAGCGGATCGATGCCCGAGACGCGCGCCGCGTGGTCGAGCCAGATCTGTGGCAGCACCGGAACGCAGTCGGGCTGGCCGCGCCGCATGGCGGTCAGGACTCGTTGTTTACCTTTCAATGTTTACTCCTCAGGGAAAAGCTGTTCGACGAGGCGCTTCTCGTAGTCCAAATGGGCGTCCATCGTCTTGAATGCAGCAGCGGCGTCGCCCATCTCGACAGCTTTGACGATGGCGATGTGCATGGCGATTTCATCGGCGATCGTTTGTTGCACTCCTGCATCGTCCAGCGCGGTTCTTTCGCGCTCGCGCAGCGTCGCTGGCACGGCGCGCAGGATATTGTCCACTGTTGCCACCAGGAAGGGGTTGCCGGACATCTCGGCCAGAGCGAGGTGGAGGGCGGTGTGCGGGCTGGCAAGATGCGGCGCTGCCGCACGGGCAAATGGCTCGCGGTTGTAGGCCTCCAGGCGCTGGCGCAGCACGGCAACGCCCGCGGGCGTGGCGCGTTCGGCGGCCAGCCGGGCAATAGGCGGCTCGATGATGCGCCGGGCCTCCACCAGTTGCAGTCGCATCTCGCGCTGCAAGCGATCGGCCACAGCCAGGCTGTTGAGGTTGGGAAGCAGCCGGGCGCGATTGGCGCTGACAAATGTGCCCTGGCCCGGGCGGCTCTCGACCAGGCCCATGACCATGAGTCCCTGTAGCGCCTCGCGTACTGACGAGCGGCTGACGCCAAGTATGTCGATGAGGTGGCGCTCTGAGGGCAAACGATCGCCAGGGTTGAGCTTGCCCTCCTGGATCTGTGCTACCATCTGGTCGACGATCGATTCGACAATCGTCACCTTGCGTGGAGGGTGAAAGACAACCTCGTTGTTGCTGTTGTTGTTGACCCCATTGTTTGCAACTGTTGTCATGGTGTCGAGCACCGCCTTTTTTCATGGCGCCAACGGCTACAGCGCCGCATGACCCCATGGGTGTATCTCTAAGATGTGACGCGGATGGCGCGCACCAGAATCGTCTTGCGCAGTTGGCCCTGTTCGTCGGGATAGCTGAAGTCGGAATAGGCGAGCAGCGCCGTACGATCATCGACAGCGAGCAGGTCTGAATAGGAACACGAATCCTTGTGTCTCTCGCCCGGCTCGACGACGGTGACGCGCTTATCCCATATGCGCCCGGTCGGGTCGCTGGATGCCCGAACAAAAACGCCCGGCCGCCCGTATGTGGTCAGTGTCACACCATTCTTCAGCGTCACAAATGATGGCCAGACGCCACGATCGTCAAAGACCTGGGGTGTGCTCCACGTCTTGCCGCCATCGTGCGAATGGCAAGAATAGATCGGGCCGATGCCGTTACCGTCGGTCGTGCGCAGCAGGGCAAACAGCGAACCGTCGGGCATGAAGGCGACATTGGGCTCAGTGAAGCCGTCGCGCTTGTCCCAGGCTGTGTCGCCCGCCGGGTCGCAGTGGTAGGCGATCTCGCTGTGCATGACCCAGGTGTGACCATTGTCGGTCGAGCGCATGAAGACGGGCAGCCACTTTTCACGCAGCACCCGCCCAGGCGCGCGCCAGGGGTAGATGAAACCCCACAGCGAGCCGTCGGGCGCAACACTCATGCGCCACATCCAGGGGAAGGTCAAGACGCCGCCGTCGGAATAGCGGATCTCGCCGGGCATGTGCACGGTGGCAGTTTCCTCGATCCAGACGCTCTGTCCGGCGCGGCAGCGGGCGAAGCGCCAGCCGGCGCGTAGCTCTGCGGGCAGGTCCTCGAGCGCATAGATGTTGTAGGTGGATCCGTACGTTCCCTTGTGCGTGGCGACGGGCGCAGGCAGCGATAGTTCTGCCAGCGGACGCGAGCGCAGGGCGATGCTGCGCAGACGGTCGCCATTGGCCAGCAGCAGTCCGCTGCCGGCGGGAACACCAACTAGCGGTTGCCATGTCTGGCCGTTGTCGGACGAGACGGCGTGGCCCACCGGCAGGCCGTAGGCCGTGGCCGAATCGGCCTCGATGTGGAAGCTGACGTGTAGACGCCCATCGGCAAGCCGCTCGATGGCGGGGAACTGCCACGGGCCCCAGTGTTTCAAGCCAATCGGCCCGCGTGAGACGACGACCGGGGCGCCAAGGTGCATGTCCATTGTTGTTCCCTCCATCTGTCTACGTTCTTGCAGAGTTCCGATCTCTCGCACAGAGAGCCTGCCCCGCAGTATCGGGCATCGGAACTCCAAAAGATACACCGGGCGCCATGCCCGGCCTAGCCTCTGCCGTGTGTGCGATAGTAAGCCAGCCCTTCCAGCAGCGTTGCCATGTTGTCCCAGGGAACGCCGGGTGTGATCGAGCTTGATCCGCCCAGAAAGAGGCCGGTTGCGGGGCCGTTCTCGACCAGCCATGCCAGCTCGCGCTTGACGTCGCCGGGCGTACCCAGCGGCAGTGTGCGCGTGACCGAGACTCCGGCGAGAATGATCAGGCTCTGGCCGTCACGCGTTGTCATGGCGCAGATCTTCTCATAGTCCATACCGTCTTCGTATTGGAAACCCTGGAAGCCGGCCAGCCCGACATCGAGCAAGCGCGCAACCATCGCCATCAGGTTACCGTCACAGTGCCAGATGAGCTTCACGCCTACCTTGAGCAGCGGCTCAAGACAGCGCGCCAGGTGAGGAAACCAGATGCGGTCGAGTGTGTCGATGCGTACCAGTGTCTTTTGCGAGTCGGCCATGTCGTGGTCGAGCCGGTAGAGCGGGGGCAGTTTGGCCTCGGCATAGGCGCGTGCTGCAGCGCGGTTGTTCAGCAATGCCAGGTCGGCCTGCAGGGCAAAATCCTGCGCCATGATCTCTGTGTACAGCGCAAAGGCCATCAAATAGTTGGCATATCCGTACGCTCCATAGCGCAAACGGGGAAAGCCAACGAAGCCGTAGCCGCTCTTGAGCACTGACGGCCCGATCGTCTGTTGGCAGGCGATCTCGCCCGCGATGATCTCGCGCAGGCGCTTCTCCTCGTCAAACGTCGCGATCGACTGGCGCAAAGCGGGGAACGCGAAGCGTTCCATGTGCTCGACGACAGCTTCGGGTGAGTCGATGGGCATGCCGTCAATGACAATCTCGCCGACGCCGCTCGTGGCGCGCTGGCGCGCCTCGGCCCCGGCCTCGTAGCCCTGATCGCCCAGCGTCAATGGGTTAGTGGGGATGAACTGGTCAACCAGGCATGCGCCCAGTTGCCGCTGCATCGCCAGGTAGATGGCCTCAGGGTTCTTCTTGTACGCGCCGCTCGCAACGCCGGCGATGCGTTCGATGTGGCGGTGCTCCATGACGAAGAGCGCCCAGGTGGGAATGCCCGTCACAGGCTGTTGTCTGATCGTAGCCAGCGCCAGTTGCGCATTCTCGGTGGCTGGATCGGGAAAACGTAGGGTCATGCCTGTTTGACCTCGAATAGTGCGCTGCCCCATCGCTGATCTCCTGCTGCAAAGGCCGGTGGCCCATAGCGAGACGATCGTCTGCGCGTCAGGGTGTTGCGGTGATTGTGCGCACCATGATTGTTTTGCAGGGTTTTCCATCCTGATTCGGCCAGGTGAAGTTGGAGTAGGCGATGAGCGCTGTGTGGTCGTCGAGCGCAATCAAATCTGAATAGGAGCAGGTATCGGTCTGGTAGGCTAGCGCTTCGACGACGGCGACCTTGTCTGCCCAGACGCGTCCGGTCGGGTCGCTTGTGGCGCGCACAAACAAGCCCGTGCGGCCATAGGAGGCGAGTGTGACGCCATTCTTGAGCTCGACGATGGCCGGCCAGACGCCGCGATCGTCGAAGACGCGCGGCGTGGTCCACGTTTTGCCGTTGTCGCGTGAATAGGCGCTGTAGAGGGGGCCGATGCCGTGCCCATCGGTTGTGCGCAGCAAACAGATCATCGACCCGTCGGGCAAAAATCCGACATTGGGTTCGCCAAATCCATCCCAGACGTCCCACCGGGGGTCGGCCGTGGCATCGCCTTGATAGGGAATCTCGCTCTGGACATCCCAGGTGTGGCCACTGTCGGTGGAGCGCAGGAATTGAGCGCTCCCTTTGACTGCGCCGTTGCTCTTGGAAGGAACGAACCCGTACATCAGCCCCCACAGCGATCCATCGGGCGCGGCGCGCATTCGCCACATCCAGGGGAAGGCAAGCACGCCCTCGGCTGCCCAACGGATTTCATTGGAGATGTTCACTTGCGCCGTTTCCTCGCTGCAATCGGTCGTTCCCGCTGGCACACGGGCGAAGCGCCAGCCAGCCCGCAGGTCGTGGGGCAGATCGGCGAGATTGTAGAGGATGAAGGTTGATCCGTAGCTGTGTTTGAACGTAGCGACCGGCTGAGGCATAACGAGGCCGCTGAGTGGGAGCGAGCGCAAGGCGATGGCCCGCAGGCCGTCGCCGTTGGCGCAGGGCATGCCGCTGCCTGGCGGTATCTCGGGCAGGGTCTGCCAGGTGTTGCCGTTATCTGCGGAGACAGCATGGCCAACGGGCAAGCCGTAGGCCTTGGCTGAGTCGGCCTCGATGTGGAAGCTGACGTGTAGACGGCCATCGACAAGACGCTCGATGCTGGGGAATTGCCAGGGGCCCCAATCCCTCAAGCTAACTGGGCCTTGTGAGACAATAGCCGGCTGGCCAAGAGTGATGCGAGGCTGATAAGGTGACATCCGCCCCCTTGACAGGCAATAGTGACTGTGTTATAGTAATGATGCTGCTGGTCTGACCAGTTGCATTATACCACGCAGATGGTCGGAAAGCAAGCAACATCTCCACACTTGACGTTACATTCGTCTCTTCCCGCGCCGCTCCGCTGCCGAGCGCCAGCGTTGGGGTGAGGCATTCGGCGGTGACCACGAGCGTACATCTCACATTATGCCTTTCATCATGCAGACCCGTCGCCGCCGAATGCCTCGCCCTAACCGAGGAGAACACTGATGCCCCCATACCCAGGAACAGCGAAGTCAGACCTCGACACACCAGTTCTGTGTCTTGACATCGCGATCGTCGAAGCCAACATCAAGCGCATGGCCGACTACTTTCAAGGCAGTACGGTACGCCTGCGCCCCCACAGCAAGACACACAAGTCTCCCATTCTCGCCCTCAAGCAGATAGCCGCGGGCGCGATCGGTATCACCTGTGCCAAGGTCGGCGAAGCCGAAGTGATGGCCCAGGCCGGTATCCGCGACATTCTCATTGCCAACCAGATCGTCAGCCCGATCAAGATCGCTCGCCTTGTTAATCTCGCTGCCTATACGGACGTGATGGTTGCGGTCGAGAACTGGGATAATGTGCAGGCGCTCAATGCGGCCGCGCTAGACAAGGGCATCCGTTTGCGCACGGTCATCGAGGTCGACATCGGCATGGGCCGCTGCGGCACACTGCCGGGCGAGGAAACCCTGGCGCTGGCAAAGCAGATTGTGGCGCTGCCGGGCCTGCGTTTCTGCGGCCTGATGGGCTATGAGGGCCACATCGTCATGATTCCCGACTGGAACGAGCGCAAGAAAAAGACGATCGCTGAACTGCAGAAGCTCACCGCCACGGCCGATTTGCTGCGCCAAAATGGCGTTCCGGTCGAGATTGTCAGCTCAGGCGGCACGGGCACGTATGAGATCACCGGCCATGTGCCGGGTATCACGGAGCTAGAGGTCGGCTCGTACATGACGATGGACGCCCAATACCATGACAAGGTTGGTATTGGCTTTGGCTGTGCGCTCACAGTTCTGTGCACCGTTGTGAGCAGGCGCGGCAGCGACCACGCCATTTTTGACGCCGGGCTGAAGACGATGACCCGTGATTTTGGCATGCCGGTCTGCTTGAACCCGGCGGGGTGGGTCGTGACAGGCCTGTCCGAGGAGCACGGCGCGCTCAAGCGCGTCGACGGCCCTCCGCTGAAGATAAGTGACAAGATTGAGATTGTCCCGAATCACGGCTGTACGACCATCAACCTGCACGACCAGTATTACGTCATTCGTGACGGGCGGCTTGAGGCGATCTGGCCGATCTCCGCTCGCGGTAAGGTACAATAGCGAGATCACGTTCACCGCAGGTGGACATTCACCGCAGAGACGCAGAGGGCGTAAAGAGGACCATGCACGCAAACCAGCTCACCAATGAGATCATAAGCGCAGCGATTGAGGTGCACCGGGCCCTAGGTCCAGGGTTGTTGGAGTCTGCTTACGAGGAGTGTCTATGCCGTGATCTAGCGCTGAGGCAGATCCCATTCGAGCGGCAACGATCGGTTCCTGTCGAGTACAAGGGTCTGCGCCTCGATTGCGGTTACCGTCTCGATATCTTGGTGGCTGGCGCTGTTGTTGTGGAAGTGAAGGCTGTCGAGACCATTCTGCCAGTGCATCGGGCACAGATGTTGACCTATCTGAAACTCGGTGGTTGGAAAGTCGGCCTATTGCTCAACTTCAACATGCCTGTGCTGAACGATGGAATTGTTCGACTTGTTCATGGCCTTGAGGAGTGACACCTCAGTTGTCTCTCTGCGTTCTCTGCGTCTCTGCGGTGCCCATCTACCAGGAGTTTGACATGGGACATCTGGATGGCAAAGTTGCACTCATTACTGGCTCATCACGCGGCATAGGCCGCGGCTGTGCCATCTGCATGGCCGAGGAAGGCGCCGACGTAGTCGTCAATTACCGCAGCCATGCCGATGAAGCGCGGGCCGTGGTCGCTGCCTGCGAAAAGATGGGCCGGCGCGCTCTGGCCGTCAAAGCCGATGTAACGGATCGCACGCAGATAGAGGCGATGTTTGAAACCGCCATTGCGCACTTTGGCCATCTCGATATTGTCGTCGCCAACGCCGCGTGGAGTATCCGCAAGCCGGTCATCGAGATCGCCTGGGAAGACGTCTTGGCCACGCTGCAGGTTGCGCAGTTTGGCGTCTTTCACACACTGCAGTTTGCAGCCAGGCAGATGGTGAAGCAGGGACAGGGTGGCAAGATCATTGTCATCAGCTCGATTCATCAGGAAATGGCTGTACCCGGAAGCTCGCCTTACAACATGGCCAAGGCAGCCAGCAACAAATTGGCAGAGACACTTGCCGCCGAGCTGACGGCGCAGCATATCAACGTGAACGTCATCAACCCCGGCTGGATTGACACTCCGGGCGAGCGGTCCTATTTCACGGACGAACAGATTCGCGCCGGGGGCAAAATTATCCCCTGGGGGCGGATGGGAACAGAGCGTGACATCGGTCGCGTGGCTGTCTTCCTCGCCTCTGCTGACGCCGACTACATCACGGGATCAACCCTACGGGTAGATGGTGGTTTCATGATGGGGTTGAGCCTGCCTGGAGAACCGTAGCAATGGTAACGAGACAGCCGCGCACCTCGGTGGCTGGCATGATCAATTCGGAGGAGGTGATTGGCCCCGATCAAGAGTGCAATGTCTTCTTGCTGTCGGACGGGCACAGACAGCAGCACCGGTAGTGCCCATCGGACGTGCGTGCCAGCACGTGCAATCTCAGGAGGAGATTCAATAATGCGTACATCTCGTTTGTCGTCCATTCTGGCGATCATCCTGATCGTCACGATGGTGCTCAGCGCCTGCGGGGCAACCCCGACCGCGACGCCCGTTCCCCCGACGGCGGTTCCGCCCACGGCGACCAAGTCTCCGGCGCCGGCAACGGTTGCGCCAGCCGCACCCACCGCAGCACCTGCTGCGCCGACGGCCACCAAGGCCCCGGCAGCTCCGACCGTAGCCCCCACCGCGGCCCCGGCTGCTCCGACCGCCGTTCCGCCACCAGCTCCTGCGGCCAGCGCCAAGACCATGGTCATCGGCGCCGGCACCATGCCCGCCAACCTCAATCCCTTCTCCATCCCCGGTGGGCAGTGGATGCGTATCTTCCGCTTCACCCTGGTGCGCCTGATCAACCTTGACGAGAACGGCGGTTACCTGCCCGACCTGGCTGAGAAGTGGACAATCAGCCCCAACGGCATGGAGTACACGTTCAATCTGCGCAAGGATGTGATGTGGAGCGACGGCGCCAAGCTGACCGCCAAGGATGTCGCGACCACCTTCAACAAGCACTGCGTCAAAGAAGTAGGCTCCAACAAGTTCCCGATCTTGAAGACGATCGAAGGCTGCCAGGACGTGTATGACGGCAAGGCCACGACCGCTTCGGGCGTCAAGGTTGTTGACGACTACACCTTCAGTTTGAAGACTGTCGCCGCCAATCCTGGTTTCTTCTACACCATGCCCGACATCGTGATCGTTCCCGATTCAGTCTTCGGCGCGATGGCCGGCAAAGACGTCTCCACCAGCGACTTCGTGCTCAAGGGCCCCAAGCCAGTGGCTGGCCCCTTCTCAGTCAAGTCGTTCACACCGAACGAGTGGATCGAGTTCGCCGCCAACCCGACGTACTACCGCGGCACGCCCAAACTAGCCGGCATCATCGAGAAGAAGATCCCGGACCGCAACACCCGCCTGCTCGCCTTCGAGAAGGGCGAGGTTGACTACATCACCGACGGCCTGAGCGCTGAGTACGATCGCATGATGAAACTGCCCGGCATCACTACCACCAAGTATGGCTCTACGATTCAGTCGCTGTGGATCAACTATCACGTTGACAAGCCAAACGCCAAGGACCCGAAGTATGTGGCCATGGGCAAGAAAGAGTTCCATCAGGCGCTGGCCTATGCCATTGACATGGACGCCTTCCGCAACGTGGCGACCGGCGGCAAGCCCGAGCTGCTTGTGCCCAGGGTCTGCTTCTGGACCAATGGCATCAGCGCCCTGGGTGCTTGCGATCCGACGCTCAATCCGTACAAGTATGATCTCGAGAAGGCCAAGGCGCTGCTCAAGCAGATCAACTGGGACGCCAACTGGGAAATTGATTTTGCTCCCTATGGACTGGTCCCCGGACCAGAGTGGGAAGCTGTGCAGCAGATGTGGACCAAAGCCGGCCTGAAGGTTAAGCTACGTGGCATGGACCCGGCAACGTTCATCGCCGAGGGCTATGAGAAGGGCAACTTCGATATCTCCGTGCTTGGCCTGGCCCCAAACGGCAACATCGCCGACTTCTACAACCGCTTCCGCTGCGGCAACTACTACAACGCGACGACCTGCGCCGGCTGCTACAACCTGGTGCGCTACTGCAACCCGGAGTTCGACAAGTTGGTGACGGCGGCCAACACATCGGCTGATCCCAAGGTGTTCGAGCCGCTGATGGCGCAGATGACCAAAGTGTGGAACGAAGAGTTGCCGCTCCTCACTTATGGCCAGGGCATCGCGTATCTCCTGGTTGGCCCCAAGGTGGATGGCAAGACAGTCAAGATCGGCAACGCCTACTCCTGGGACGACCCGCATCTCTGGGCGATGAAGTAGGTTTCGCGTAGGTCAGGCATTCCTGCCTGACCTACGGCTGGTACTGCCACCGGCGCATTCCTGTGTTGGGGGAGCGCGGGACTAAAGATCCGCTTCTAAGCGAGCACAGACTTTGGCAGAGTCGCTTAGTACTACTACCGTACTTTACAAACTGACTTGAATCGGCGATAATGGAT
>CAYOEZ010000008.1:0-48169 GCA_964402955.1 uncultured Ktedonobacterales bacterium
AACGGCGCCTCGTTCGCGGCCCTTGGCGGCCTCGCCCTCGACGCGAATGGTCGTCGTGGGGCTGATGAGCACCGGGCCGGTGGGAACCGTCTGTGACACGGCGTAGGTCTGCGCACGAGTGCCAAACAGGTTCACCCGCACCTGGTCGCCAGCCGTGACCGGGATGCCATCGAGCAGGCGGGCCAGGTAGCGCGCCTGGGCGCCATTGGTCGCAGCCCGTGCGCTCTCCAGTGGAGCCAGGACAACGCTGCGGGCCGCTTGCGCCTCGATCCGGCGCACAGTAACTTGCTCATCCAGGCTGCTGCCCGCGTTTGCCCGCACGATGCCGTCCATTTGGATCAGGCCTTGCCCCCGTTGGGCGGCATAGGCTGGCATCAAGCGAGCGATAGTTCTTTTCTGGCCGGCGATCTCCACGATGTCGCCAACGGCGGCGCCCATGCGCTCCAGGTCCTGCGGATCCAGGCGGGCAAGCCCACGACCGACATCTTTCGGCAGGGCTTCCGCCACACGCAGAGTGAACTGCGGCAGATCCGTTCTTCTACTTGTTTCGCTCATGCGTCACCCCTGTGAGGGCAGGTTTCAAACCTGCCCCTACCGTTCATGCCCGATAGCACTGTAGGGGCAGGTTTGAAACCTGCCCTGCCGGCCCTGCCCGGTCGTGCTGTAGGGGCAGGTTTGAAACCTGCCCTGCCGGCCATGCCCGATAGCACTGTAGGGGCAGGTTTGAAACCTGCCCCGCCGGCCATGCCCGATGGAGCGGGGCAGGCTCTGGAGCGGGGCAGGCTCTGCCCGATAGCACTGTAGGGGCAGGTTTGAAACCTGCCCTGCCGGCCATGGCGGACGTGCATCCGCGCTTAGCGTTCTGTTCGCCCGGCCGCCACTACTCCGCTGCCTTTGCACGTTGCGCAGCAAAACTGGCTGCCCGGCCAGACGTAGTCAACAATATCGCGCGCCCTGCCACTGCCGTGACAAGCGGGACAGGCCACCGCGTCCTCGGCGATCTCCACCAGCCCAACGCCGGCGCAGGCCGTGCACGTCATCCGCGAGTGGGGATGCACCCCGCTTCCCCCACAGAAGGCACAGGCGGCGATCGGCTCGTGCAGGTTGTGGCTGCCGCTCCCGCCGCATACCTGGCAGGTCGACAGCGGAGACATGAGACCGAAGGGATCCGTGCCTGTCCCACGGCAGAAGGCACACGAGACGCTTACTTGTCCCACGATTGTTCTCTCGCTTGCCATCATGCCACCCCCACTCGCGCTTCCAGCGTATGGAGTCGCTCCCTCAGCATCTTGTTTTCGTCCTCCATGTGCTTGGCTGACGTCGTCAGGTAGGGATCGGTCTGCCACCAGTTGATGCCCATCTCCATCGCCTTGTCAACCGAGGCGATCAACAATCGAATTCTGATGTTGAGTAATTCCACGCCCACCAGTTCGATACTGATGTCACCAGCGATGACAATTCCCTTGTCCAGCACCCGTTCCAGAATATCAGCCAGGCCGGTGCTCTGGATGGAATGCTCCATGCGTTGTTCCGGCATTGTGCGCTCCCTTGCTCAAAGATGACACGACACACTACTGGCGAGGCCCTAGCCTGCGCCCTTGATCTGGGTAGCCTTGAGGACCAGCGTCGCGGTCTGCCGCCGCAGGCCAGACACATTTCGGCACAGGCAGCAGTCCAGGCTGTCCTCATTGTACTGCTGGCAGGCTATCAGGACACTCGCAGATGCGATAAGATCC
This sequence comes from uncultured Ktedonobacterales bacterium, assembly GCA_964402955.1. GTDB lineage: Bacteria > Chloroflexota > DTOL01 > DTOL01 > DAOUCN01 > CAYOEZ01. The sequence continues at coordinate 1,737 of CAYOEZ010000008.1, forward strand.
CTGGCATGACCGGCTTTCGCCGGCATCGTGCCGGCCAGATTGATCGCTCTGGTCAGGCGCATCTGCTCTGCCTCATGCCTGTTGAAGATACTGATAGGGCAGGTAATCTGTGCCGCATTAGCGCTCGTCATGCAGTGGCCTCTTGCTCCGGCTGGCCGCGCGAGTAGCGGCGCGTGCGGACATAGCTCAGCACTTTTCCGTCGCAGTCAAGCACCATGTCGTAGGCTGCCAGGATGTCTGTCGACGCCGGGATACGTTTCATCTCAACCATATCCACGGTAACATGCCAGCTATCGTCTACCTTCAACAGTTTTGACACTGTCTCTGGCTTATAGACAGTGAGTTGCATCATTTGATCTTTTGCAAGCTGTACAATCTGTGCTCCGGTCACCATTTGCCTTCCCTCCCCTTTTTTGAATTCGACTGGCCCTCTTGTGATGTACACTCTATCCCATCCAAAGGACTGGCCTGGCACAACATTCTTCGCTGCTGACGATCGCTACCTGGCTGTCTGGGCAGCCCGTCGGTCGCGGGCAATCTTGAGCCGTTGCAGCAGGACCGTCTCTGCCTCGCTGTATACGTCGTCGCTGATCTCACCCAGGTCGAGTTTCATCTCCAACTCTATGAGCTGAGCGCGAATCGCGTCTTCGCCAAAGAACTGCTTGTCTGCTTCATCTTGAATGGTCTCAGCGATCCAGACAAGGCCCTTGATAGGTCCCGTCACCGGGAAGGTCAGTAGATCAATCAGAAAACCCATATCGCCTGCTCTCCTGGGCCAACCCCTATTCGTCCCACTTCACCACAATGTTGACGAAGTTGTAGGGTGGAACCGGGCCGACATACTTGAACGTGAGCCTCTTCCCCATCTCCTCGTCGAGCTTTGTGACTGCCGCATCGAACTCTGGCTGGCGATCGCCATCAACCAAGAAGGCGGCGTTGATGACCATGCGATCAGTGATCACCTTGTTTGTCCTACACTCATGCGCCAGGGGCGTCAAGGGGCCAAGGATCCGTGCGGCGTCATCATCGCGCTTCTTCCACATTGCACTCTCGATCAGCTCGCCCAGGCGGATGCGCTCGTAATAGGTTTGCTCGGGACGGCGGCACATGAGACTATCGCGCAATTGGCGGATGGGTTGATTCTCATTCAGGACCTCCTGGAAAATGACCTCCTCGTACCAAAAGGCCTTGAGACCGAGCTCCACCATGCCATTCATATCATTGAGCAAGCCACTGAACTCACCGAAGCGTCGCTTGAGAACCTGCTCGACAATGGCGTTGGCGCTGGGCGCCAACGTACAGAAGCGGGCCGGGAGCATCGAGTACTCACGCATGACCTCCTCCAACACCAGGGTGTGAGCCATCATGTTGCGCCGGCTGTTGTCGTACTCGACAGCGGGGGAGGAACTCACCACGGCTGCCAGATCCTGATAGCACACCGTTCGGACAACGTCTCCGCGCTCGCCGATGCCCCGCGTGGTGAACTCGCGCTGCTCAGGGCAGCGGATGATGCAATACACATACTGGCCGGTCTTGGCCTCTGGTTCTGCCATCTTGCGTCTCCATTTGTGGTCAACAGTGCCTAGCTCGCAATCCACTCGTCGTGCAGCGCCATCCCCTTCTGCGCCAGAGCCCGCGCCAGAACCGTCACAACGCCATGCCCCCACGCCTGCATCTCTGCGTTATCCAGATCAGGGCGCAGAAGCCTGTATTGCTCGCACAGGTCCGTGTAGGCCACGGCCACCGCAGGGTCCAGGTTGGGGAAGACGGCCGCCTGCAGGACGGATTCCAGTTCCTTCGCCGCGCCGTGTTGTCCAGCGCGGTAGAAGGGTGCAATCTCCAGGGCAAGATCAAGGTACCCCTTCAGATCCGCTATCAGCAGCAGGACATCTGATCCCTGCGCGGTCAGGTCGTCCCTGGCCACGTCAGCCTGCAACTGCTGCTGTAGCACGCTCCGTCCCTCGACGCTGCGGCCAGCATTCAGCACGTTTCCTCGATCCAGGTGAAGCAATGCCTGGCCAAACCCCTTCTGGATCATGAGATCATTGGCGAAAATCTCACGCGGCGCATAGAGGCACAGCTTGTCGGCCAACACTGCGATCAGGCGCTGCACCTTGTCGTGCCTGTTTGCAGTCCAAAGTGAGCGGCCTGTCTGTCCCTCGCTTGTGGCTCGGGCGAGCGTCACGTGCACCTGCCATGAACGGGATGAGTGCGTCGTCTCATTCTCAGCCAGAGGATGGGCGTGCTCGTGAGCCAACAAGCCCTGCATGGCCATGGGGTCATGCCAGTAGCCTTCTTTTTCCATTGCCTGCTTGTTGACCACGACATGGCAGGCAGCCGGGTTCGCCAGATCGTAGATGGTGACCACGGGCCGGCTATCCAGGGCCGCGGCGCCGCCTGGAGGCAGAGCCCGCCTCGCTCCAGAGCCTGCCCCGCTCCAGAGCCTGCCCCGCTCCAGAGCCTGCCCCGCTCCATCGGGCATCGGGCATCGGGCATCGGGCATGGGGCGTGGCTACAATGAGGCCAAGCTGGTGCACGAGGGGCTGCATATCCTGCAAGATCAACAGCGTCACCTCGCGGTGCGGCCAGGCCTTTCCCTGTATATAGCCCTGGATGACCCGTTCTTCCACCTGCACAACTGGCAGCACGCCGTTCTCCACGTCAGATACGACACGCAGCTCCGTGTCTTCGATGCGGTGCAGGCTGAAGTGCTTGATTGTGCGTGGTCTCACCCTATGCCTTCTTTGCCCGCAACTCCAGGATGCCGTTCTTATACGTCTTCTGCAGTGAACCTGCATCCACCTTGGCCGGCAACAGGATATCTTTGCCGTACTTGCGCTCGCCCGTCGTCTGTAGGGTCAGGATATCTTCCTGAACGTCGACCTTGATCTCAGCCTCGCTGACGCCCGGTAACTCAACGACCATAACGATTTCGCTGGCCTCATCGAAGACGTCGACCATGGGCTCGCGCACGTCAGCAACAACCGGCCCCTCATCTGTGGACTTGATGTTGCCAAAATGCTCAACTCTGGGCATGCCACCGACGCCGGTGCGCACACTGAAGCCGTAGACGCCGCGCGCTTTATCGCCCATGCCCTTGACCTTGAACTCACCGCTGCGCTTCACCTCTTCCTGGCCAGTCTCGGACATCTCCGAGATAAGGTCGAGGAAGTTTCCCAATCCCTTGAACAGCCCGCCGAAACCCAGGTCGAACGACACGTCTCCCTTGTCGTCCTGCGGCCGTCGTGCTTTTCTCTCTGCCATCTCCAACTCTCCTTAATAGCATATCTGTGGGCAATACCTGTGGCCGTCACAGACGTTGGGCGGGTCTCACGCCCCCCGGCCCCCAACCGTGGGGGAGACGGGCCCGCCGGCCCCCAACCGTGGGGGAGACCTGCCCGCCGCTGCAATGCCAGCAGGAACGCGCGATCTACGCCGAGCGAGCGATTTGCGCGGTGGACTCCTGCCGCGCCCGCCATAGCAGTCGCCGGCGGTGGGCATGCAATCGCTTAAGCTCCGCCGCCACGTGCTCTGTTTCCTGCAGCCGCAGCCAGTTTCCCTGACCGGGACCGGTGTTGCTCCGGATGGAACGCGCTGTGCGAATGCAGGCATGCGTCTTTCTGGGCCAGAGAGCACCGAAGCTACTCATCATCCCCTCCCTAATACTCCAAAGAAACAGTCTTGTAGGTCTTGCCTGGCGCCGCCTTTTTCTGTTCAGCCGGTTGTGCAGAGGCGCGCGCGCTTGGGATGGCAGGCGCCTGTTGAGGGTTCAGCAGCGCCTGCATCATGTCCAGTTGCTCCTGGATATCGCGCAGACGTTCATCGACTTCTAGCTGCTTGCGTGCCCACAGGCTTCGTTCCTTGCTCAACCGGGAGCGTTCGTGCTCGAGGCGAGCTATGCGCGACGAGAGCTGGGCACGGTCACTTGGTACCGTCGCGTTGATCAGGGTCTGAATCGTGCGCACTCTGCGCATCCCGCTACCGCTTAGCCTGTTCATGCGCGTCTCCCTCCCTACTTTCTTGCAACGGGGCCGGCTGGCGGCCATGTCCGTTGCTGCTGCAGTAATGCTCAATCAGGCTCAGCAGGAGCTTGCGTTGCGAGACCCGCTTCTCCTGCGCGGCGCTGGTGAAGGCGGTCTTGGCCTCCAGAACATCCAGGCAGATATTCACGAAGCGCGCATCGTCTGCCAGCGGACGGATGTGCTGCCCGGCGCAGACTCTGGCAATCATGATACAGGCTCGCAATGTCGGCGCCTGGTCGTACTCATGCGAGCTGCGGAAGTCGCGCACCAGATCGACAATGTGGCTGGCATCGTCCGTAGCCAAACCAGAGCGCGCCACGGTGATGCCAAGTTCCGTTTCCCCGTCGTAGTACTCCAGATCCATGGTCACCAGGCGATCCATGAGCGCGTCCTGCGTGTCGTGCACGCCGGCGTACTCCTGCGGGTTGCTGGTGAAGATGGCCCGGAAATTCGGGTGCACCTTGACGTAGGTATCTTCACTGCTCGTGTTTGGCAGAATCAGCAGATGTTCCTCGAGAATACCCAACAGAACGTTGTTGGCCTCTGGCCGTGAGCGGCTGAATTCGTCGTAGACGAGAGTGAAGCCTTCGCGGCAGGCAGTCGTCAGGCGGTTATCCTGCCATCGCTGTTCAGCATTCTCTTCGTACTTGAGCACCGTATGGATGTAGCGATCCACAACCTTGTGGTAACGGTAGCCGTTCTTGCCGCCGATAAGGTCCGAGGTGGTGAATCCCTCGTCGCCGGCAATGATGATCACCGGGCGGCCAATCTGAGCAGCCACGTGGAGAGCCAGCGTCGTCTTGCCGCTGCCGGCCGGGCCGCGGAAGTGGACAGGGAAACCGGCACTCAGGTAGGATAGAGCGCGCTCCGTCAGTTGTTTGAGAGCGGGCGTCTCCACGAAGTCAGGGCGCGGCTGCACGTTCAGCGCGCTGACTCTTTCATTGAATGCGGGCATTAAGCTAACAGCCATCTTTGCCTCCTCCTTGTTGCCATGGATGCAGCAACACCCGATGCCCGATACAGCACCCGATAGACGGGGTGAGCCTCGGGGCAGGCTCTGGAGCGGGGTGAGCTTGCAGCATCCCTACTTGTAGCCGTGAAGGCGTTCACCGAACGGGTAGACACGGCCTCCCATCTGCATGGTCAGCGCCCGATACCACTGCTCGCGCGCTGTCGCATAGGCGTCGCTATCTTCTTGCCAGAGCCGGAACTGCTCGTAGACACTGCGCAAGCCGGCGCGCGCCGCTCGCCAGACGTGATCATCGAGCGGCGAACCCAGAGAGCGCGCCTCGCCCGTATTCCAGAACACGAGCTGAGCCATGCCCCGTTCGAAGTCAGTCCCCAGACCGGCCGATGTGCCGGTCATGAGATAGGCGATTGCATCGCCAAAGGCCAGGGCCAGCGACCCCGATAGCGCCAGCCGGTGCGCGGCCACCACAGCCAGGAAGGTGAGCAATCTTGCCTCGGCGCCCGACCCGTTGCGCTCTCCTGCCGCCCTTTCCTGCAGCACAGTGAGCGCGTCACTGTAGGCGAGAGGCGGCCGCTCCTGCCAATGTGTAGGAGGAAAGAGGGCCAGTGCAAACTCGGCAGACGAGAAATCACCCAGATCGTCGATCTCCTCGAGCCCGATGCGCAGCTTCTGCCACAAAGCAACGAAGAGCGTTTGCGCAGCCGAGACGTCCGGCTGCAGAGCGATCTCCGGCAGAGTGCCATCGCGCAGGGTAAGGCGGCAGTCGAGCCCTCCAAGCACCTGCAACTCAGCGGGCAACGTGATCTCGATGCTGCCACTTGTGCGCCCCGCCGAGCGAATCCGCCTGCTTGCCGCCAACATTGTGGGCTCCTCGTGCTATACCATCTAGCTTCTTGTCTAGCAGAAAGCGGGGCGCAAAAAAAACTCTTGCAGCGCCTCTTCCGTCGCCCGGGCCTTTCCCACATTGTGCGCCGTGCGGTTTGGGGAGAAGGCCGGGCTGCTGGAAGTGCTAAAGATGTGACGCCTTACTTCGACCCAGCCAGATCCTGGGCATGCTGAATCCATTCTTCGACTTTGGCCAGGCGGCCCGCCGTCGCGCCCAGAGCGCGATTGCGTATATCTTCCGGGTTACTCTTTGCCAACTGGGCATACGTGAAGATGCCGGCCTCATTCAGGCGATGTTGCATACCGGCGCCAATTCCGCGAATGGTTGTAAGATCGTCGGGCGATGACTCTTTGGCGACAACCTTCTTGGCCGCGCGAGCCGGCGAGACGGCAGCCAGCTTGACATGCGTGGGTTTGGCTGGGGCAGGCTGTTGCGGAGCCCGCCGCTGGCGGATGGCCGCAGCGTACGTTCCCCACAATGAGCGCGCTTCGCCAATGTCTGCTTGCCTTTGCTTACGCACCGTGGCCATGTCTGCGGACATCCGCTCATGTTGGTCGGTAATGTGCGATCGAGCTGCTGCCAGGCGCTCGTCTTGTTGCGCCGACATCGCTCGATGATCTCTCCCGACATCCTCCAGGAAAGCTGCCGTGTTCAGGCTCATATTGGCCATCGTGGCAGTTCTTCGAGCTCGTGTTGCTGCCAGAGACTCGTCCTGCTCAGCGGCCATAGCCTGATGCTCGGCATCTGCGTCGCTCAAGAAGGTTGCAGTTCTCTTGCGTAGTGCGTGCCTGTGACCAGCCAGATAGGTATCCAGTTCTGCAGCGGTGGTCTGGTTGGCTCTGTTCATATCTTTCAGGAAGGTGGCCGCCTGCTGCATCATTGTTGCCACCTGGGTCGTCAAACGCTCGCGATCGGCTGCCATCTGTTGGTCTTGCACGGCTGCGATAGCCTGGTGAGCCGCGTCCATCGCCCGGATGAAAGCATCAGAATCAGCCTTGAGGGCGTTGGCACGCGCTGTTGTCTCGGCCCGGCTTGCCCCCAGAAACTCATCTTGCTCGGAGGCCATCTTCTTGTGAGCAGCATCCACGTCTGACAGGAAAGAGGCTGTGTCGGAACGCAGACTCTGCACGTGCACGGCAAGCTTGCTTGCTAGCTCTGCCGCCATCGCCTGGTTCGCGGCGCCTGTGTTCTGCAAGAATGTAGCTGCCTCAGTCATCATCGTATCAACCTGGCTAGCCAGGTGGGCGCGTGCAGCCATCAAGTGTTGCGCCTGTGCCGCAGCCATCGCCTGGTTGGCCTCGTGCAACTTGGTCATGTCTTGCGCCGTTGCGGCGCGCATGTCGCTTACAGCCGACTTGACCCCTGCAACTGCTGCCATCCGGCGGTCGTATGAAACCAGAAAATCTTGGGTCAGAGATCGCATGTCATCGGACAGTGCCATAGAGCACCTCCACTGCTTGATTGTGTCCGGTCGCCTCTATCGCTAGCATTCTGCTTGCGAGGACTCGGCGGGAGACACGACGCAGTCATTCGCGCTGGCGGCAAGAGAGCAGAGGCACCCACAGTGAAGTCTGGAACCCCCCACCGTGGGGCCTCTGCTCCCGTGCGTCGCGCGCCTAGCTTCCAGGAGCGGTGAACAGCGGACGGCCACAACCGAGGTTCTAGGCCGGTGTCGCTGCCGCTGCTGTCAGGCCAACGGCCTCGGCATACTTCAGGTAGGTGTCCACACCAGCGATCACAATGCGTGCCTCGACCGCCAGAAGCTCGATGCCCACGAGGGAAACCCGGACCCAGGCATCGATCACGACGCCCTTGTCCAAGATCCTGTCCACCACTTCCGCCAGGCTTGTTGATCCAATCGTCTTCTCTACTGCCATTTCAAGGCCTCCTCACATTATTAGTGGTGTTTGTGTCGGCTGATCAGACATCGCCACACCACCCGGCGCTGTCTATCTCCCCAGTCAGTGCTGCCATCTCCGACAGGTAGCCCAGCGGCCATTGCTGAATCCGGCCTCAAACTGGCCTCAACCTGCCCGAGTCTTCTCGCCACGCCGGCCGGCCTTTTCGCCCTCAGTGACATGTCCATGCTCTGGTTGGCCGTCCGCTACTGCCCAGCGTATGTCCGTGTGTACTGCTGACAATGAGTGCCTGGCCCAACGTGCGGGCTTCTGTCGGTACTGCAGGCGCCGAGGATGTCTTTCTACCGCACTGTTACTATATCACGTCCCCCCAGATTGTGGGTAAAGGAAGCGTGCCATTGCGTAAAGCTTGCGTAAGGATCAACTATTCGAGACCTTGTCCGGGGACGTCTCCGTCGCCGCCCGCTCAGGCGGCGAAGCCAGGGCATAACCTGAGCGGCCCACCGTCATGAGGCAGATGGATGCGGCCGCCAGGGCGAGCTTCGTCCGCAGGTTCTTGACGTGGCCACGGATGGTGGCTGGCGACCCTGTGCCGGGCGCATACCCCAGCGCCTCAACCAGTAGTTGCTTGCTGGAGACAACTGCTCCCGCATGGCGCAGCAAACGCTGCAGGATATCGAACTCGCTGCTTGTCAGACCAAGTGGGAGCGCGCCGGCCGTGACTGTGTGCCGCACGGTATCCATGTTCAGGTTGCCCGCCATCAGGTGCGCCGGAGGCGTCGCCGCCCCCCGTCGCAAGAGCGCAGCGACGCGTAGCTTGACTTCCCATAGATCAAAGGGTTTAGTGATGTAGTCATCTCCCCCGCCAGCATAGCCTTGTTCTTTGTCCGCCAGATCAGCCCTGGCTGTCAGGAAGAGAACAGCGATTCGTTTCCAGCGCTCATCGCTGCGCATGCGCCGGCAGAGCTCGAAGCCACTCACACCGGGCATCAGCACGTCCAGGATGGCGAGATCAACGTGCCGGCGCTGCAGCGTATCGAGGGCTTCCTCGGCATTGTGAGCCCGCAGCACGGCGTAGCCATCGCCGCCCAGACTCTGCGCCAGCGCCCAGGTCAGATCATGCTCATCGTCAACAACAAGCACTGTCGGCATGCAACATCCCTCACTGTCCGGAGCCCGGCAACGACCGTCTGGCCGCGACGTCTTGCACCACGGCACGGATGTCAGCCAGAGCAAATGGCTTGCTGATGAACTGTTGATAGAGGCCTTGCGCTAGACCTTCCACAATGTCAGGGTCTTGCGGGTAGTAGAAGCCTGAGATGAGAATAACGGCCAGTGTTGGATGGAGCACTCTCAAGCGGCGGGTTACTTCTTCGCCCGACAGGTCAGGCAGCATTGCGTCAATGAAGGCCAGGTCGAAGCGCTGACGAGCAGCCAGGTCGAGCCCATCCTGGCCGCTCAGGGCTGCCGAGACGGTATGCCCATCGAGCGTCAAGGCAGTCTCTAGTCCCCAGCAGAGACACGCTTCATCCTCCACGATCAGAATCCTCAGGTGATCAGGCACAGGGCGCCTCTCTGCCCGCGACGGGCGGCGCCGGCGGCAGCAATATCGTGAACGTGCTGCCACGCCCCTGCTCACTTTGCACCTCGATCGTTCCTTTGTGCTGGCGGATGATGCCATAGGCAATGGTCAGACCCAGTCCCACTCCCTGGCCAGCGGGCATGGTCGTAAAGAAGGGATCAAAGATCTTGTCCATATCCGCGCTCGTGATACCTCGCCCCGTGTCGGCGAAGCTCAGCTCCGCCTGTCCCAGCGCGCTCAGCCGGCTCGTGATACGCAGGTCTCCCCCGTTAGGCATGGCATTGCAGGCGTTGAGAATCAGGTTCGTAAACACCTGCTGCAAGAGGGAGCGATTGCCGGTCACGAGGGGCAACTGCGGATACATGGCTCGCTCCAGGTTGACGTGATGGACCTTGATCTGGGTGCTCACCAGGTAAAGCGCCTCATCCAGAACGGAAGCCAACTGTAGCGGGCCCACGCGATTATCGGGCGGCCGCGCGAACTTGAGCAGGCCCTCGATGATCTGTGAGGCGCTTTGCACGCCGGTGTGGATGCGCCGCAGACACTGTCCACGCAGGTGTGCATCGTCGGGACGCTCGCCCAGCAGTTCCGCCGCGACAGAGATGATGCCCAGGGGGTTGCGAATCTCGTGAGCGATGCCTCCGGCCATGATACCTAGAGACGCCATCTTGGCCGCTTGCAGGACTTGCGCCTCCAACCGCCGATACTCCGTCAGATCCCGTCCCACGGCCACAAAGCCGATGACATCCTCTTGTTGGCTGCGCATCACGGAGAGGGCCCACGAGATGGGAACGCCGCGGCCATCTTGAGTGGTCAGGTTCATTTCAACGGTGGGAGCTTGTAGCCCGCGTACGAGCATCTCCATCGCGTCGCAAAGTTGTTGCTGGTAGTCTGGCCACAGGTCAAGAGTGTTCTGCCCGATCATGTGGTCTGCCGGCCAGCCAGAGACGGCTTCCGCGGCGCGGTTCCAGGTCAAAATGCGGCCTTCTGGATCCAGGGAAACAACCAGGTCGTTGGCGCTTTCTACCACGCTGGCAAGGTGACGTTCGACGCGCCGGACTTGCTCGGCCAACCGTTCCTGCTCGGTAATGTCGTCCAGCAGCAGCATGACCTTAGCCACGGCCGCGTTGTCCATGATCGGGGTCAGGCGGTAGAAGTAGGTACGGCCTGGCACACCGGGGGCGCGGTAGGAGATCTTGCCTCCCTCATCGGACTGGCCGGTCGCGAAGACCGCACGTATCTTCTGCTCGAGATTGCTGTTGTCCAGTAGCACACGCGGGAAGACCTCTTCGAGACGCCGTCCCAGCGTGTTGCCCGTCGTACGGCGAGCTTTGGTCAGAAAGTTGGCGTTGGCTGTTATCACACACATCCGGCGGTCGACCAGCAGCAAAGAGGACGGGATGCTGGCCAGGAGGCTTTCATAGAGCAGCCGGTACTGTGCATTGGCAGACCCGCCAACACGTCTATGGGACTCTGTCATGGCGCTGCCTCCAGAGAGTAACCGTGTCGCGTGACTGTGCGGATGATGTCCGGCAGCGACAGGTTGGCTGCGACCTTGCGGCGCAGGTTGCCCACGTGCACGCGCACCAGCGTGGGGTCGGCGGTGCCGGCATAGTAGCCCCACACCTCCTGCAGCAGCTCATCGGCGCGGAAGACCTGCCCTGGCCGGCTCATCAGGCAGCGCAGCAGCGTACACTCGACGTCCGTCAGGCGGACTGTGCGGCCGCCGCGCGTCAGGAGCAGCCTGTCGCAGTCCAGGTGAAAGCCGTTGGCCTCCAGTGTCCGCGTCACAGACTTCACCTGGCGCGCTATGCGCCGGATCAGCGCCTCGATGCGCAGCTCGAGCTCACGGAGCAGAAAGGGCCGCGCCAGGTAGTCATCGGCGCCGGCTGCCAGGGCGCTGTCCATCTCGAGGCGGTCTCGGTGAACAGAGACAAAAAGGATCGGCGTCAGCGCAAGGCAGGGCAATCGGCGCAGTGCGCTGCAAAGAGCGATGCCGTCCGCCGCGCATGCATTCTGGAGCTGAACCAGATCGGGCGCGCTGCTGCTCGCGGCGCGGGCTGCCTGTTCCACATCAACTGCTGAGGCGATCTGGTAGCCGTCTGCGCGCAGGCTTGTAACCAGGCCTGCCTGGCTGCTGTCGCCAACGAATAGAACATTAGTCATGACCCCACTCCACCGCGAGACGAACCTGTTCACGCTTATGGTTTGGACGTTACCGTGCCCCCCGCCCCCCCCAACCTTGGGGGGACATCAGCCCGCGTGCCCGTGCCCCCCGCCCCCCCAACCTTGGGGGGCCATCATGCGCGTGCCCGTGCCCCCCCCCGATACCCGATACCCTACACCCGATACCCTACTCCCTACACCCTACACCCTGCTCTCTCCCGGCAAGTTCAAGAACGCTGCCACCACCTGTGGGTCGAACTGCTTGCCGGCCTGCTCCCGCACATGCTGCAATGACTTTTCCCGTGGCCAGGCCGCCCGATAGGGCCGGTCGCTCGTCAGAGCGTCGAATACATCTACCACGGCGAAGACACGCGCCGCCAGCGGGATCTGCTCACCCTTTAGTCCCCGTGGATAGCCTGTGCCGTCCCACATCTCGTGATGGTAGTACGGGATGTCAAGCGCTGGTCGCAGATAGGCGATCGGCGAGAGCATGTCATAAGCGATCTGTGGATGCTGACGCATGATTGTCCACTCGTCGTCGCTGAGTTGGCCGGGTTTGAGCAGGATACTGTCCGGTATACCTATCTTGCCCATATCATGCAACAAGCCACCCCGCCACATGTGCACAAGGGCCGCATCGTCCACTCCCATCCCCCTTGCCAGCCGGACAGTCATCTCGGCGACACGCTGCGTGTGCCCCTCGGTTTGTTTGTCGCGCAGATCGAGAGCACGTGACCAGCCTGCAATGGTGGCATCGTAGGCCAGGGTCAGGTCCTGGGTGCTGCGTTGCAGGCGATCGAAAAGCTGGGCGCTGTCCACGGCAATGGCAGCCTGCGTAGAAAGGGTCTCCAGGAACCCCAGCCATTCTTGATCAGGATGAAGAGGGGTGCGGTGAAAGACCTCCAGCACGCCAACGGCATGCCCTTTGGACTTAAGCGGCGCGGCGCAGTAGAAGACAAAACCCTCTGCGGCCAGCAGGGGAGACTGCGTCAGCCCATCGGGCGCCTCAATCAGATTCGGCACCTGAAGGATGCGGCTTTCAAGCGCGGCCTGTCCTGCATAGCCATTCCCCATCCGGAGATGCGTGTTCTGGAGCGCGCTGGTGTGGAAGCCACGGCCAACGGCGAATTCGAGCATTTGTGTGTTGGCATCGAGGAGCAGAACGGTAGCGGCATCCACGCCAAGCTGGCTCACGGCGTGCTTGAGAACCGTGCCCAGTACAATGCGCACGTCTGTGGCGCCGGTGATGGCAATGTCAATGTCGTGCAAGGCGCTCATGCGCTGCAACTGTCGCTTGCTCCCTTCTTCCGCCCGCTTGCGCTCGGTGATGTTGTCAAACACGGCGACGAAATGCTCTCTTCTGGGACTGTATGCAGCAATAGAGAGCCAAATCCCCAGGGACTGCACATAGGTTTCAAACCTTTCAGGCCGGCCGGTCAGGGCCACTCTGCCATAGATTGTGAACAGATCGGGATTTGATTCTCTGATGCCCGGAATGACCTCACTGACCTTTCTCCCGACAACGCCCTGGAGTCCGGTCAATTCTTCGAATGAGCGATTTACATCCAAGTAGACAAAGTCCTGTGGTTCGTCATGATCAAAAAGCATCTGGCAATATGCATATCCTTCAAGCATATTCTCAAATAGCGAGCGATAACGTATTTCGCTCTGGCGCAGCGCCCCCTCCGCCTGCTTGCGCTCGGTGATGTCGTGGGAGATACCGAAGGTGCCGACGATTCGCCCTTCCTGGTTGCGCAGTGGCATCTTGGTTGTGGAGACCCATCGCACTCGCCCATCGGACCACGTTTCCTTTTCGTCCTTGCCAACAATAGGCTCGCCGGTTTCCATGATAGCTTGCTCATCGGCGCGAGCTTGTTGGGCGTGTTCTTTCGTGAAAAAGTCAAAGTCGGTTTTGCCAATCACTTGTGCTGGATCGCTCAGGCCACCATGACGCGCCAGCCCCGGGTTAGTGCGGATGAAGCGGCTCTCTGCATCCTTGAAGTATATGGCATCGGGAAGATTATCCATGAGCATACGCAGCAAATTGCGTTCTTCGAACAGCGCCTCTTCCCCATGCTTTTGGTCGGTGATGTCATGGGCCGTCGAGAGCGCGCCCGTCACGTTCCCCTTCTCGTCCTTGAGTCTCTGGCACCACCACGCGAGCAGGCGCTTCTCTCCATCCTTGCGCCGCTGCCAACTCTCCACGTAGATCACGTGCTCTTCCTGGCCGTTGAAGAGAGGTTGCACCAGGTCATAGGTGTCCTGTTCACCTTCGAAGTAGTAAGCGGCCTCCTTGCCGATCACATCCTCGCCAAAGAAGGCATTGCCTGCGGCATTTGCCCAGGTGTACACCCTGTTGTTATCCACTTCCAGGATGATGTCCGGGATGGCGGCCAGAATCGCTTCGTGGCGCACGGATAGGGCGCGCAGCGCCTCTTCCGCTTGCTTGCGCTCTATCGCGTATCGGATAGCGCGGGTGAGCGCGTTGCCGCCCACCTGACCTTTGACCAGGTAGTCCTGGGCGCCTTGCTGCACAGCCGAGAGCGCCACCTGTTCATCCTTCAAGCCTGTGAGTACAATGACCGGCAATCGTGGCGCGTGCGCACGAAAATGTGCTAACGTGTCCAGGCCCTGGCTGTCCGGCAGCGACAGGTCCAGCAAGACAACATCAGGAGTCATCTTGCCCGCGGCAGTCTCGTCCGCGATGTATGCCAGCCCCTGGCAGAGTTGCTCGACATGAACGAGGTCAAACCGCGTCCCAATAGCATCCGCCAACATCTCGCGGATCAGGCGCGCATCGCCGGGGTTGTCCTCGATGAGCATAACTTCGATACTTTGCACAGCCATCTATCCCCCCTGCTATTTCTTCGCGAACAGAGAAGCGGTGGCGGCGATCGAGCGGGTTCGTTCTCGTCTCCCCATCCCCCGCATCAGACAGGTGCACACAGGGACTGTCAGTGACCTGCGCCGCGGCGCATAGAATACCCTGCCGGGCCGGATCCGTTGCGCAGGATAGCAGCGAAGAGAACGAAGGCCAGGGTCAGTTTGAGCGTGATACCCACCTGCGGTCTTTTCACTCGTCATGCTCCACGTTGGCCGATTGGGCCGTTCTCTGTCATTTGATCCACATGAACAAAGGCATATGATAGTCGCCGGCAGCGGCAGGGAAGACCAGAAAGATGGAGCTTCGCTTCGCTCAGCATGACAGGCCTCATCGTCTCGGGAACTCATGCCTGCCCTCCGCATACCCGTTTCGCTCCGCTCGTCAATGGCGCTTCTATCCGATCTTGCCTCTTTTTGTGCTCGTACATCAGGCTATCGGCCTGCGCCAGCAGGTCATGAACAGAGCTGGGACGCTGAGGATCATAGCGCTCCGCAGTGGGTGGCAACCGCGCCTGTTGACAACGAACTCACCTTCATGCGTTCTACGCGCCTCCTCAAGAAAGCAGACCCGTGCAAGCGGTGCAATACAGGCACATGGAGCATAAGCATACAGCGCAGAGCGCCTGTTGTCTTCCGTATTGGCCGCCAATCGCAACCGACGCAAAATGGCGGCAACCCGCCATTTGTGTGACGGGTTGCCGCCATTTTCCATTTGCTGCGGTTGAAACCGCGGTACGCCCACGGCGCTAAAGCCGCCGTGCTACATAGACAAAGCCTCCGCTGGGGCTATCCTGCCGCCGCGCCTCAGCCCGAAGGGCTTCGTCCTTGTAGCGCAGAGCCTGGCCCGCAGTATCGGCCATGGCTTCAGCCTGGCGTCAGGCGCCCTTGCGCCGTCCAGGAGGCGAGACGACCCCCTTCTGGCGCGGAGGAGAGACCGCGCCCTACACGATCACGAATGGTCACGCTCATCCCCGGTCTACTGCTCCGCGTCGCCGCCGAGGATACCTCGCCGCACGGCGTAGCTCACCAACTGGGCCCGGCTATGCAGTCCTAGCTTGTTCATAACGGAGGAGCGGAAGCGCTCTACGGTACGGACGCTGACGGATAGCATCTGGGCGATCTCCTTGTTGGTTCGCCCGCCGGCAATAAAAGGCAAGATCTCTTGCTCACGCAGCGAGAGCAGACCATCGTTGTGGACAGGCCCCTCCCTGGTGCGCCGCAGATAGTCAACCAGCACTCGCTGTGCCAGGGCAACTGGGACAGGTACGCCGCCCTCGGCTACCAAACGCAGAGCAGCCAGCAACTCGCCGCCCCGTGCTCCTTTCAGCACGTAGCCCGCTGCTCCAGCCTGCAGGGCACGGAAGAAATAGGCCTCATCCTCGTGCACGGTAAGGACCAGCACCTGGCTGCCTGGCGCAGCCTGTAGCACCTGGGGAATGGCCTCCAGGCCGCCCATGCCGGGCATGGACAGGTCCATGATCACGATCTCCGGTTGCAGCTTGCCGGCCTGAGCGATCGCTTCACGACCATCTCCCGCCTCGCCCACGATCTCATAGTCGTCCTGCTTCTCCAAGATCAAGCGCATGCCGGCGCGCACCACCTCGTGATCATCGCAGATCAATACCTTCGTCGGGCTCATCGTGCTGCTCCTGCCGGCAAGGGCAACTCCACCTGTACCTTTGTCCCTTGCCCCGGCGCACTGTGCATCTGAAACGTGCCGCCCATCAGCGCCGCGCGTTCGCGCATACCGACCAGTCCAAAACGGCCGTGTTCGAGGTTGCAACGGTCGAAGCTAACAGCATCCCCATTCGTTGCGAACTGCGTCATTCCCGTAATGCCGACGCCGTCATCGCTGACCTGCAATGCGACTTGTTGGCCATCCACAGCCAGTCTGATGGTCACGCAGCGGGCATGAGCATGATCGCGCACATTGTGCAATGCCTCCTGAACGATACGAAAGAGCACCGTCTCGATCTGCGCGGGCAGCCGCCCGCGCATGTTAGCCACGTCCAGGTTGACGATCACGCCGGCCCGTTCGTGGAGGTCATCCCCCAGGACACGCAACGCAGGCGCCAGCCCCAGGTCGTCCAGCACCGGCGGGCGCAGGTCGGAGATCATGCGGCGTACCCCGCGCAGCGCATCCGCAGCCAGCTTCTCCGTATCGGAAAGAATGACCCCGGCCTCGTGGCCTGATTCAGGAAACGCATGAGGAATCGCCCCCAGGCGCATGATCAGCGCACTCAGCAACTGGCCGGTCTCGTCGTGCAGTTCGCGGGCCACGCGCGTGCGCTCGTCTTCCTGGGCACGGATGACCTGCTCTAGCAGGCGGGCGCGCAATAGCTCCTGTTGCCGCAGATCCTCCTCCTGCTTGCGTGCGCTGATGTCGCTCAGCACAGCCTGGCATGCAGCAGCGCCGTCACTGCCGGGCGTCAGCCTACCCTCGATGCGCACCCAGAACACTTCTCCGCTCTTGCGCACCATTCTCAGCTCAAATGCCTGCGGCGCGCTTGCTGCGAAGAGCCTCTCACGCTGCCGATAATAGATGTTCTGATCCTCTTTGGCGATGAAGCGTGTCAGCGGCTTCTTGACGAGATCGCGTTTGTCGACACCCAGCAGGGTGGCCGCGGTCAGATTGACCTCCAGGATCAGCCCTTGCTCACTCAGCGTCAGGTAACCGACCGGCGCCAGGTTATAGAGGTCAAAGTACCTGGCGCGCGACGCCTCAAGCTCCACCTGTGCCCGGCGCAGCTCCTCGTTCTGCATCTCCAGCTCTATCTGGTGCACCTGTAGCTCGTGGAGGAGACGCTCGGCCTCGCCTGTCCCACTGCTCGCGCCAGCGGGACGTTGGCCCAACTGCTCCTCTGCCTGCCGGCGCAAATCGGCAGCGCGATTGTGGCTCTGGTCATGTTCAGCCATGCCTCAGATCCTCCTCCGCTCAACTGCGATCCCCTCCCCTGCGCCGCCAGGCGCCATTCCGTGCCATGTCGCGGCGCTTCCTTCGACCGGGCGCGTCCTGAGAGGTCGTTGCTGACGACGATCACGCTCCAACCAGGAAGCGCCATGGGAGGTCGTTGTGAACGACGATCACACTCCAACCAAGAAGCGCTATGGGAGCGGCGCTCACATCCACCCAGATCACGCTGCCATCGTCCTTCACTCTGCCGGCCTCCACATGGTGCACCGCCCGCTGTTCGCTGATCGCCCGCTTGCAGGCAAGCTCCTCGGGCGGCATGGGCGTGCCATCGCGCCGCAGGTGGCGTTGCCGGCAACACTCGCTGCCGAGCAGAGCGGGCCCGGGCAGGTCAAAAATCTTTTCCAGGGCGGGATTGGCGTACACAACTTTGCCTTCAGCGTCGAGTGCGCAGACGCCCACAGGCAGCAGCTCAAAGAGCGTTCTGAGTTTCTCTTCATTCGCGCTCATCCCCAACTGCAGCAGCTTAAGCTCGGTGATCTCGACAAACGTCAGAACCGCGCCCTCGATCACGTTTTCCACCGTGCGATAGGGCTGGATGCGCATCTGGAACCACTGCCCCTCCTGGCTCTGCACTTCGATCTCTACGGGAACCAGCGTGGTCAACACCTGGCGCGTGTCTTGCTCCAGGTGGTCATAGCTGGCCAGAAGAGAGGCGATGTCGCTCAGGGGTCGCCCAATATCGGTCTGGATGAACCTGAAAACGCGGGTCGCCTCCGGCGTGAAACGTTGGATGCGTAGTTGGTAGTCCACGAAGACGGTGCCGATTCTCGTGCTTGCCATCAAGTTGGTCATGTCACTGTTCGCTTGCGACAACTCGGACAGCTTCTGTCGCAGCTCAATGTTGACTGTGATCAGCTCCTCGTTGACCGATTGCAGCTCTTCCTGCGAGGTCTCCATCTCCTCGTTGGTGGACTGTAGCTCTTCGTTGGAGGATTGCATCTCTTCGTTGGCAGACTTGAGCTCTTCGTTGGCGGTCTCTAGCTCCTCTATCATCGTCTGCAGATACTCTTCCTTAGCGCGCAGTTGGCGCTCCAGCGTGGCGATGCGCTGTTCCTGGTCGCTGCTGGGCGCGCCCACCGCTTCTGTTGGCTCGGGAGCTGCGGCGGGTACATCTTCGAAAATGATCATTAGCGAGCCGCTCGCCGGATGGTGCAGGCTGGTCACGGGCTGGACCACGAGATTCACGACCGAGCTGTGTCCGTTCGACTCGACGATCAGACTGTCGTAGCGGACGGCTTTTTGCCCGGCGATGGCTGCATGCACCGCGGCCGTCAATTGCGGGCGCAGGCTCTCACGTGCCATGCGCAGCAGGTTCAAACTGGCTTCCCCTGTCGCCGGCTCCAGGTACTTGCCGGTGTGGCCATGAATGTACAGCACCTCAAAATCAGGGTTGATGAGCACACCCGCTGGCACATACGCGTCCAGCAAGAATCGTTGCGTCAGGTCGCGCACGCCGTCCACGGTTAACGGTTCCCTGGCAGCGGGCGCGGCCTCTGCCGTCCCCGCTGACCGGTATGGGGACACGGCCGCGTGCCGCGTTACCACCTCGTTGCGTTGGTAGATCCTCCACTTTTTGTCTCTGGCATCAAAGAGGTCTATGGCGTCTCCAATCGTTTCCGAGTCGCCGAGAAAAAGATAGCCGCCCTTATGCAACGCGTAGTGGAACAGCAGCAACAGCTTCTTCTGCGCTTCGGCGCCCAGGTAGATCAGCAGGTTGCGGCAACTGATCAGGTCAAGATGAGAGAAGGGCGGGTCCTTGAGCACGTCTTGCTCGGCAACAACCACCATATCGCGGATGCTTTTGCTGATGCGATATGTGCTGTTCTCCTTGACAAAGAAGCGCGCCAGCCGTTCAGGCGAGACATCCGCGGCAATGCTCTCGGGATACACGCCGGCGCGGGCTGTCTGGATAGACTGAGCGTCAATATCGGTGGCGAAGATTTGCACCGGCGAGCCCTCTCTTCGTTCGTCCAGATACTCGCGCATCAGGATCGCGAGCGAATAGGCTTCTTCGCCGGTCGAACAGCCAGGCACCCAGACACGCCTGGTCCCCCCCGCATGTGCGCCAAAGAGACGAGGGAGGGCGTGTTCCTGCAGGGCCACGAAAGCGTGTGGATCGCGGAAAAAGTTGGTGACGCCGATCAGTAGCTCACGAAAGAGCGCCTCAACTTCTGGAGGGTTTTCGCGCAGGTAGCGGACGTAGTCTTCCATCTGGTCAATCTGGGCGACGGCCATGCGCCGCTCAACGCGGCGGATAATGGAGTTCTGCTTGTACAGCGAGAAGTCATGACCGGTTTGAACACGAATGAGGACAAATATCTTCTGCAGGCTGTCGCTGCCGGGGAAGGCAGGAACGGCGACAGACCTGGGCCGCCCGCCAAAGGCATGCTGCACGAAGGCCATGAGTTGCTGCGGCATTTGGTTCGGCGGCAGCACGCAGTCCATCAGACCAGTGGCGATAGCGCTGCGCGGCATCCCGTCGTAGGCGGCTGACTCTGGGGACTGCACAATCGCTGTTCCACCCTCGCCCTTGACCGCTTTGAGGCCGAGCGTACCGTCGCTGCCTGTGCCAGAGAGGATGACGCAGATGGCTTTGTCGCGCTGGTCTTGGGCCAGCGAGCAGAAGAAGAAGTCAATCGGCAGGCGCAAGCCACGCGTAGCGCTCGGCTCCAGTAAGTGCAGTCTACCATGCAGGAAGGCCATATCGCGGTTGGGAGGGATGATGTAGACGCAGTTGCGCTGCACACGCATCCCATCCTCCACCCTGTAGACCTGCATCTTCGTGTAGCGCTTGACCAGGTCAATCAGAATGCTCTTGCGGTCGGGGGCGAGGTGCTGGACGACGACAAAGGCCATGCCACTGTCTATGCCCGCAGGCATGGCGGCAAAGAAGGCTTCGATGGCAGCCAGTCCACCGGCAGAGGCGCCGATGCCGACGATGGGAAAGCTCGCCTCCGCTGCGGCGCTCTGCTCCGCCGGCTCCTCAGCGGCTGGCGCCGGGTTCTCTTGCGTCACCCTGGCTTTCTTCTTATCGCTCATCGCGATCCTCCCCTGTCCTGCTGCAAGCGCCACTCACGTTTGCGTATGCCACCGGTCTGCCATGGCGACGCGATTCCGCCCGGCGTTTTTCGCCGTGTGCAGAGCCTGTCCGGCCTGTTCAATCAAATCCGCCAGGGTTTGCCGCTCTGCCCGCGGCGGCTCACCGGCTTCTCCGCTGCGCGTGTGCAGTTGCGCCACACCAACGCTCGCCGTGAGCGAGAGCTCGCCCCGCTCAGTTGCCACGCGCAGCGCTTCCACCTTGCCACGCAGGCGCTCGGCCACTACCTGGGCAGATGCCAGATCAGTCTCGGTCAGGAGAGCAACGAACTCCTCGCCCCCATAGCGCCCGGCCACATCGATGTCACGGATCGAGCTGTGCATCACGTCAGCCAATGCGCGTAAAGCCAGGTCGCCAATCGCATAGCCATACTCATCGTTGATATTGTGGAAGTGATCAGCGTCGAGGAACAGAGCTGTCAGATGGCGTCCATAGCGGTGAGCCCGATCTACCTCGCGTATGCCCAACTCGAATAACCCACGCCGGTTGTACAGATGGGTCAGCTCGTCCACGATGGCCAGGCGCTGCACCGCTGCGTACAGGCGGGCATTCTGGATGGCCGTGCCGGCCTGGTTGGCAAAGGCCTGAAGATGACCAGCGTGCTCCGCCTTGAAGAATCCAGGCGTCTCACTATCGAGGTTCAGGAAGGCGATGACCTGGTTGCGCGTGCAGACCGGTACGCTGATATGTGAGCGTACCCAGTCTGTTGCGTGGACATCGTCCTGAGTGGAGG
Source organism: uncultured Ktedonobacterales bacterium (assembly GCA_964402955.1). Classification (GTDB taxonomy): domain Bacteria; phylum Chloroflexota; class DTOL01; order DTOL01; family DAOUCN01; genus CAYOEZ01. Next base: position 22,909 of record CAYOEZ010000008.1, read on the forward strand.
AGACACATGCCTGAGAGCCGATGACGGACTGCCCGCTGCGGGCTGACTGGAGGAGAACGGAGATGTCAGCGACAGGCGCCTGCCAGTCCCCCATCGGGTTTGTGGGACCATGCTCGGCAAAGCCATGGCTGCGAGCAACGCTCACCATGCCATCTTCGACCAACATGATGCTTGCAGCATGCTGGGGCAAGACGCGCGCGATATTGGACATGATCCGGTCGAGCACCTCGTCCAGACCCAGGGTGCTATTCAGCGCTGCCGCAGTATCGCGCAGGGCGTCGGCCAGCATACGCTGGTCGCGCTCTTCATCTTGCGCCCGCTTGCGTTCGCTGATGTCGATCAGCGCCATCCGGCACATGGGGGCCTCGTCGCCGGCGCGCGTCAGGCTGGCGTGGATGCGCACCCACAGCGTGTCTTGGCCTTCTCGCACCATCCGCAGCTCACAGACCTGCGGCGCGCCCGTTTCAAAGAGCTTCCTGCGCTGCAGATAGTAAGCGTCCTGATCTTCCCTGGCGATCAGGCGCGTCAGCGGCCGCTTGACCATCTCTCGCCTTTCCACACCCAGCAGGGTGGCGGCGGTGAGATTGGCTTGCGCGATGCGTCCCGTCTCCGTGACGAGGAGATAGCCCACAGGCGCCCAATCAAACAGATCTCTGTAACTGGAACGCGACTCTTCCAGTTCTGCACTCGCCCGGCGCAGCTCTTCGTTCTGCATCTCCAGCTCGATCTGGTGCACCTGCAGCTCATGGAGGAGGTGTTGGACGTCCTCGGGCGCGCGTGCGCCCGGGTCGGTGGGGAGTTTCTTCAGTCGCTTCTCTGCCCGCTGCCGCAGATCGGCAGATGCTATGGCGGACACAGCGCCAGTTTGTTCCTCAATCATTACCGTCTCCCGCTGGTGTGACCCTATGCACCCGGGGCTGCAGAGGGACGCGGCACGTTGGACCGCGAGGCTGCTCCTGTTCCGGCATGGTGCGCAGGTCAGCTGGCTGGCTGGCCAACGCCGCATCCTCAAGCATACCGGCCCGCATGCGCCCCAGGCGTTCGTCGATCGCCGCTTCGATCTCCGTCATAGTAGCCTTGGGGTGCTGGACACGCCAATCTGCCATGCCCGTAATTGCCTCGTCCTCGAGTATGCGCCAGCGCGCCGCCGGACCGTCCATCCTCATCGTGTGCTCTCCTGCTGAGGGCCCAGAGTTGCCTGTATTGGATCATGCCTCACTAGGTAAAGACGTTGTCCATGCAGAAACATGACGCTCACCTCGACGGCCCCCGACCGTATCCTTGTTATGGCACGTGCCCGCTGCAAGAAGGTCTGGACGGACCCGTCATTGCGAGCGGAGCGAAGCAATCTCCCCCATTTCGCGCCGAAAGGAGATTGCTTCGTCGCAAAGGGCGCTCCTCGCAATGACGACCGGGATGCACACGACCTTCTTGCAGTAGGCACATGGCACTTGATGTGCCGCACGCTTTCGACGGTGTGTGCGGCAAGCCTGGGGGACTGTCTGCATTAGGGGCTCGCGGCGCACGTGGTTCTTGGTCCTCAGATCCCAGCCCGTTATGACACGATATCCCGGCACCAAGGCGCCATCAAGCGCACGCACGTCCATGAGGTCGGGCATCTTCGTGGCGTAGGGCTTGCGCAGGTCGCTGCTGTCCATGGCGACCCAGATGTCGTCATCGGCACTGAGCATCTCGATGCCGCGTAGCACGAGGCGCTGGACGAGGCGCTGCTCGTCCAAATCGGGCGAGTTCTTGGTCGTGTGGCCACGCACCATATCACGAATGCGCTGCTCGCTGCTATCTGTGGCAGCAAGACCTGAGCAGACCGCGCAATCTGGGCGTAGCGCAGACTCTGGCTGCCCAGGATACCCTCGACGGTCTGCCCTAACGTGTAGTGCGTGCGTTGATCAGCACACACATCGCTGAAACGGGCCAGATAGCGCATGAACGTGTTGCACTGATCAAATGCGATGTTCATCTTGTTCCCTCCTCCAAAGGAACAAGACTACATTTCACCTGTCCGTGTTATGACCGGATCTCAGAGGTCGTAGTACTAGGCGGCGTCCCCCGGTCACCCTGTGTTAGCGTCATCTTTCCTGAAGACAGCGCCGGCCTCCCAATCCGTGTAGTAAGGCGCTCCCCTGCGCCGTCCAGGCGGCAAGAGAGCCGCCATTCTGGCGCGGAATAGACGGCGCTCTACACGATCAAGAAAGATGACATGCCCCTGTGTCGCGCTGTGTTTTGGCGATTGCCCCGCATCTCTACACATCCCTCTTTCGTTATATCTGCCGTGGGGCACACGCTGAGGCATCCGCGCTATCATGGATGGCCGGATCGTATCTGTTTGCCGCGACAGGGCAGGGTCGCTGGCTGGCGGAAGGGGGATGGTTAATGGACAAGGCGACCCGCGCACTCACCGTTTTCGTTCTCATCTTCGCGATTCTTTGCCTCGCCAGTCTGCTCGCAGCACAGGGCGCTTCAGCCGGCGATGCGTCGGCAGAGGCGTTGGGTGTCACGCCGGAGCCGACGATCACACCCATTGACCTGCGCTCCTGTCTGGTGGGCGGCCGTCAGGCGGACTATGCCCAGACGGGCGCCGGAGTCACGATTCTGCCGCTCGATCAACATGATATTGGCGGTTACAACCAATGGCAGACGACCTGGCGTGTGACGGGACCAGCCGGCGCTCCGGTCGAGGCCGAGGTGGTCACCTATCGCTGCATCGGGCTGGCGCGCACACCGGAGTGGGATCATTGCTCGGCTGAATTGGCGACTGTCTCCACGACGCAGACGATCAGCCTGACGGTTCCCGTATCAGGCACAGCCGATTTCACCGTCACAGCGGCTGTCGATTGCTGCGAGATTGACCAGAACGATCTGCTGCGGGTGAATGGGTCTCGCTGGGGAGCAAGCTTCTTCGTGCGTTGGGCCGAGTCGCCGCGCTGTCCCTTCCCCGGGCCGAGCCGGACACCCACTGTCACGTCCACCCCCAGTGCCACTCCAACCAGCACGTTGACGCCGACGCCAACAGCGACGCCTCCGTTCCACAAGAAGCCCTGGCACGATGTACTCATGCCCGGATACGGCCAGCGCTACAATATCACCGTGCAGAATACGACCGGCAGCGTCATGCCCGCTGTCGTGATTACTGATGTGATCCCGAACGGAGCTCGCTTCAGCGACGCCACAATCGTCGTCACAGGCACAACCGCCCCCCAAGACTTCAGTTGGTACGCAGCCGGGGGCGAATGGGATGGCAACCGCACTGTTGTCTGGCAGGTGGGCGACTTGCCGGCCGGTTACTATGCCACTATGAAGGTTCATGTCTACGCGCATAGCAATGCCCAGGCGGGTAGTTACCTTACCAACACGGCGCGTCTGAGCAGCGGCGGCGGGCCGGCCATCCTTGCGTCCGCGTCGACGCTCATCATGGCCAACCCGGAGACGCCAACGCCACGCGCTACACCGACCTTCACGCCAGCGCCTTTGTGTGCGCCCGCGCCCGTTGTGCAGGTCAACGTGGGGAGCGCCGTTGCCTACACCGACACAGGCGGCGGCGTCTGGCAGGCTGACCAGGCCTACTCCGGCGCAAACTCGTGGGGGTACATTGGGGAGAGCGGCACATATGCTACTAGCGACCCGGTGTGGGGGACCGGCGACCAGCCGCTCTACCAGACCGAGCGCTTTTGGACGAACGGCAGCGGCGGCTATCGCTTTGTGACGCCCAATGGAGATTACGATGTGCTACTCAAGTTTGCCGAGATCTACCCTGGGGTGAAAATCGGCACGCGTGTTTTCTCTGTTCGTGTGCAGGGCGCCACAGCGATTGCTCACCTGGACCTGACGGAGCTCGTCGGAGCGAATGTCTCGCACGATGTATTGACGCACGCGCAAGTGAGCGATGGGCTTCTGTCAGTGGACGTCCTGGCCGAGCAGAACTTCCCGGCGCTTAAAGCTATCGCCGTGCTCCGGCCGCGTCCTTGCACGCCAACCGTAACTCCGTCGCCCACGGCCAGCGCGACGGCGACAGCGACTGGCACAGCGACAACCATCCCGACGCCTGCTGAGACCTCGACCGCTACACCCTCGGCGACGGCAACGGCGACGTGGCCGCAGAGGCCTCCAGCCACGCCCAGCGAGACTGCCACCGTCACAGCGACGGCGACCGCAACCGGGCAAGCGACTGCCACGGAGACGCCCACGGAACTGCCCACAGCGACGATGACGCGCCTGGCCACCAAGACGGCGACGGGCACAGTCGTCGCCAACGAGACGCCTGCTCCGACCGCCACGCCAACGGAGACGCCGGCGAGCGCACCAACCGCGACGCTCACTGCAACGCCATTGGCCACGCCAACAGCGACCGCGCTGCCAAGCCTGACCTGGGTCATTGTCTTGCCGATCATCATCACTGGCGAGGAGTAGGGGACATGAGCGAACCCCTGCACCGCAATTGCGGTGCAGGGGTTCGTTTTGGTGTGGACAGCGCCAGCCGGCGTCCAATCGGCTTGCAGCCACGCTCAGGCGGTTGCGGAGGGGCGCTCGTAGAAGTTGCAGTCAAAGCAGTTCTTGCGCAGGTGGCCGGTTTTCATCTGGATGGCTAGCCAGCATGGCAGCTCGGGCCGGGCGGCAGCGGGACACTTGGCCTTCATCTGTTCGGTGCAACCCTTGACATCCCAGCAATGGGCGCTCGTGAAGAGCACCTGAGCCAGGGGAGCAGGTCCACCCAACGCGGCGCGCTGCACGTCTGCGGATGCCGGTTTGCCTGCGACGGCGCGATACGGTTGTCCCTCGCCGATCCAGCGATATGCCAGATAGGATAGTCCGAAGATCACGACCAGCGGCGCCCCGATGCGCAGGGCAGTCAACACGAGAACGGCTAATGTCTCACTCATGGCTCTATCCTCCTCGTGTACGCTGATTGCGTACACACGTATCGTCCACTTTTCCTGACGACGATAGAGTACCATGCAAGGCCACATGATGCAATCAGGCAACTACACCATATGCGATGTGTATTCACCCCATTCATGGCGGGCGCCGGCGCGTGCGGCGCGCTATTCCTCGTCTCTCATGTCCACCAGCCCTTTGCGTATGGCGTACTTGACGAGAGCAGTGCGATTGTGCAGACCGAGCTTCTCCATGATATTGGCGCGATGGCGCTCGACCGTCTTGACCGAGAGCACCAGTGCATCGGCGATCCCGCGATTCGACATGCCCTCCGCGATCATACGCAAGACCTGTCGCTCGCGATCACTCAAACCCCCCAGGCTTTCCTGTTCCGGCCCGCTATCGGAGCGGCGCAAGAAATCGTTGACCAATGAGCGTGCCACGGTGGGATAGATGAAGACGCCGCCGGCATGAACAGAGCGCAGGGCTGCAATCAGATCGGTGGGCGCTGCCTTCTTGGGCACGTACCCCACTGCGCCGGCCTTGAGAATCTCGAAGAAGTGTTCCTCGCTGTCGTACATGGTCAGGACGAGGACGCGTGTGCCTGGACATGACTGGACGATACGGCGCGTCGCCTCAAATCCGTCGAGATCGGGCATGGATATGTCCATGATCACGATGTCGGGGCGAAGCGCCTTGGTCATGTCCACAGCTTTGAGGCCGTTGTCCGCCTCGCCCACGATCTCGATGTCTGTCTCGTTCTCCAGCATCAGGCGTACGCCCGCCCGCATGATGGGGTGATCATCCGCCAGTAGCACGCGCATCTTTATCTTGCTCCGTTTCTGCCGGCTGGCCGGACAGTGGGATGGTGACTGTCACCCTACTGCCCTTCCACGCCTGCGATTGAATGTCCACTGACCCGCCGACCAGGTCAGCCCGCTCTTGCATACCGAGGAGTCCCCAGGGCCGGCTGTTGCCGCTGGCGGCGAATGTGGCGGTCGGATTGAATCCGATGCCGTCGTCTTCAACCGCGAGGACAACCTGACGCTCGTTCGTGGTTAGTCTGATTGTTGCTCCGTTTGCCCGTGCATGCCGCACGACGTTGGTTAGCGCTTCCTGCGCAATGCGGAAGAGCACCGTCTCAATCTCGGGTGGCAAACGGCGTGACGGTCCGTCAATCTCGACGTTGACCGTGATGGGTAGCGTCTCGGCGTAGTGCCGCACATACGAGCGCAGCGCCGCAACCAGACCCAACTCGTCAAGCAGGGACGGACGAAGGTCGGTGATGACGCGATGCAACTCTTCGACCGATTGCATGGCGTACGTTTTCATGTTCTCGATTTGCTTGTGTGCTGGCTCATCGTGACCCTGGAGGCGTGATTCCAGCGCCGCCAGGCCAGCCGCCAGGCCCGAGAGTGTCTGTCCCACGCCATCGTGCAGGTCGCGCGCCACGCGGCGGCGTTCTTCTTCCTGCGCCCGCACGACGCGTTTCAACAGGAATGAGTGCACCTCGTCCCGTTGGCGCAATTGGTCATAGAGCGCCGACATCTCCCTGGCCGCGTCGCGCAACTCGTTGTTGAGCGCCTCGGCGCTGGCCTGCAGTTGCCGCTCGTGCGTGATGGCCTGCTCAAGGCGGCGGCGATCCTCGCCGGCGAAGATGCGCAGCGCCCGAATGAAGAAAAAAGCGATGACGAGCGCATTGACGGCACGGAAAAGTTGGACGGGAACGCCGATGACCTGAATGAAAAGTGTCGAATTGATGAGCGATGCAGGCGGATAGGGGATCGTGTCGACAAAGACGGCATCGAACACGGCATACCAGCAGAAGGCGATCGCTGTTCCCGTCATCTCCCGGCTCAACTCAGGCCAGCCCTGCTTGCGGAAGGAGCGGCTCTGCTCCAGCAACCCCCACACGGTCATGACAAAGGCAGGGATGCCGGCGGCATAGGTGCTCCACACGTCGTTCACTTTGATCCAGAGGCCGGATGACGCGGGAATTCGCATAGAGATAATGACCATGCCCATGCCATAAGCAGCCAGCACAGACAGCAGGATCCCCCGCGTCGCGTTGCTGCGATTGCCCTGCAGGTCGCGCAACTCGCACCCGAATCTGAGCAGCAGCATGAACGAGACGAACTCGATGCCGATGCTCACGGCTTCGGCCGCAGTCGGCAGGGGGGCCCCGTTCCTCTGCTCGGTTATCGTGATGGCTACATCTGACCACTCGGCCAGCGCATGGACGAGGCCAAAGCTGGCCAACCAGGGTGTGGCGCGCGCCAGCGGTAGGGCGCTGGCGTGACCAGTCTCCAGCGCCACGGCCATGCCCAGGACAAAGAAGCCCAACCCGTAGATGAAGTCGATCTCGATGATGTGGGCAACGAAGAAGTCAGTCAGCGGGAACATCAAGGGTCCTTGCCGCCATCGTCTGGCGTAAGTATACAGCAATCAAAGTGACAAATCATTTGCCCCCGACGGAGGACGGAGTAGGGCTGTCCGGTCGGGGGCATTCACGTTTGCGGGGCAACGCCAGCTCAGCGGTCTGTGCTCCATCGTCGCAGACCGGGACCGGTCGTGACGAAAACTAGCAGCGCCATGATAGTGGCTGATGCAAGACACCAGATGCAGACCGCATCGATGACGAATAGCTCCAGGCTGGTCAGGTAGATCGACAAAACGACGCCGAACAAGGCCATGGCGAAGACAGCGAACGGCGCATAGTCAGCCAGTGCGTCGTCGCGCAGCTTCGACCACAGCCATGCTGCCAGCAGCGCAACGTAGCCGGCCAGGCCGAGAATGCCAACGGGCAGAATGCCGAACAGGCGTGCATATGGGCTGTTCTGCACCGCATTGCAGTCGCCGACCGGCCCGCACACGGCCACTGTCTGTGTCGTTTCGATGAATGATAGATAGCTTGCGACCGCTATGCCGATGACACACAGAGCGGGAACGAGGTACATGCCCCACAGCGGGCCCTGTGGCATGGTCTTTCCTTGCCATGTGCGCACGATGCCGGCCACTGCGTACAATGCGGAGGCGATGAGCAAGAGCAGCACGATCCACGCCAGTGTAAAGCCTTTGTCTTTCATCACTTCGCCGGTTGCTGCCGGTTGCCCGCTGGAGCCTGCGACGCTGGCGATGTTCTCCAGCCCCGGGAGCTTGGGCAGGTCCACGCCGCCGGATGCCAGATGCTGCTCAATAAGCCCGGGCAACTCGGCAGGTATCTGCAACGAGCCAATCAGTCCCTTATTGCCGATGATGAGAAAGGGAACGCCGACCGAACCAGAGGGGAAACCAAGAGCAGCAGAGGCGCGATCGAGACGTCCTGACGTGTCCGCATCACGGACTTCGACCTCGATGATCTCGAGTCTTGTTGTGTATTTCTCGCGCAAAGGCAGCAGTACCTCGGTTTTCACCTTCTCACAGTGCCCGCAGCCTTGCATCCAGAAGATGACAATGCGGACAACGCCTGAGCCAGCCGCCGCCGCCGAAGCGGCGACTGTCAGCGGCTGAACGCTGCCAGGCGCGAAGGCGCTGGCTGCGGGTGATGCAACTGACAGGACCAGGATGAGCAGTGTGCAGAGCACTAGTCGTAGACGCATGAGTCTCCCCGTGTTTCGATTGATGTGGCCGTCAGTCGCGTTGGCGGCGGCCCGGGCAGGACAAGATGCCAGAATCAAGAACGTGTGCCCAGCGTGTCGGTGGTTGATGCCTGCCCCATGCACTCCAATACGGCAGCGACAGCCAGTGGAACGGCGTGCTGCCGCTGTTCTGTCCCCCTCTACGCTTGACGTCTGCGAGTTTGCCTGCGGAAGCACAACAGCGACTATTGTACACTAAACGCCGTTGCGTGACAACCGGTCAACGGTATTGTATTTTGCAACATTGTGTACAATCGGCTTTCTGCCGGCCGCGCGACAGATATATCTTTGTTGACGCCTTTGATGCGGTATGCTATGATATAAATGGGAGAACCCTATGCAGGCCCTCGTCTTCGAGCAGTCTCTGCGCTATGTGACCAACTACCCCGCCCCGCAGTACAGCACAGGGGAGGCCCTTATCCGCGTCACTCTGGCCGGCATCTGCAACACCGATCTCGAGGTGACCCGCGGCTACGCTGACTATCGTGGTATCCTCGGCCATGAATTCGTGGGCGTTGTTGAAGACGCTTCTGATCGCAGCCTGGTGGGCCAGCGCGTGGTGGGTGAGATCAACATTGCCTGCGGCGCCTGCTCCTACTGCCTGTCGGAGATGCCGGCGCATTGCGCTAACCGTAACGTGCTGGGCATCCGCGCGCACGCCGGCGCCTTTGCCGACTATTTGACTCTTCCTGAGCGCAATCTACATGTTGTGCCGGCCCCTATACGCGATAACGAGGCGGTTTTCACCGAGCCACTGGCTGCGGCTTTGCAGGTTGTGCAGCAAGTGCATGTTCATCCGCAAGACCGTGTGGCTGTTCTGGGCGATGGCAAGCTGGGCGCGCTCGTGGCGCAAGTGCTGCGCCTGACCGGGTGCGATCTGCTGGTAATCGGCCGCCACGCGCAGAAGTTGGCGATTCTGGACAGGCTGGGAATCGCAACGATGCTGGCGCCGGCGGCAGCGGACGTGCGCGCCGATATTGTGGTGGAGTGCACGGGGCAACCTGAGGGACTGGAGACGGCGCGCCGGCTCGTTCATCCGCGCGGGACCATCGTGCTCAAGAGTACGTTCCATGGCATGGCGCCGGTTGCTCTGTCGCCATATGTTGTCGATGAGATAACGATCGTGGGCTCACGGTGCGGGCCGTTCGCCGCAGCGTTGCGCCTGCTGCAGAATCGGTTGGTTGACGTCGGACCGCTGTTGTCGGCGGTCTATCCGCTTGCAGCCGGCGTCGAAGCAATGGCGCGCGCCGCAACGCCTGGGATGATGAAGGTCTTGCTACAACCACAGAGTTGATGAGGTGACACAACATGAGTGACGACAAAAAAGCTGTTGTCCGGCCCAATCGCGTGCCGTTCTACGTCGGAATTGGCGCTGCCACTGTTGCCATTGTTCTTTCGATCGCAGGCATGATCCGCAATACGGGGCTTGTTGCGCTGACCCCTGTCTCATTGCTCCTGGTGGTGCTCATCGCCGGCGGATCGTGGGGCGTCGTGGCATGGGCGATCACCACGGCAGTGTACGACGTCGAGGAAGACGTGGCCAGCGGCGAGGAGCCCGTTGCGCCAGATGCCGGGCAGCGCTGAGCCGGGCTGGCGGTCGCCGGACGACGATCCGCAGATGACACCCGATGCCCGATGGGGCGGGGCAGGCTCTACTGCGGGGTGAGCTTCGCAGATCAACACCCGATAGACGGGGTGAGCTTCGCAGATAGGACGACCGTTGGTCTGCCATCTTTGCCCGAGTCTGCGGCTTTTCATCTGCGTGCATCTGTGAAGCTCACCCCGCAGTATCGGGTGTCATCTGCGGATCCCCGCCACGAGCGTTTTTTCACCATGATAGCAGGTTGGTTGAGTTAGTAGCCGGACAATGGCGTTACTGTGTCCATGATGGATGCAGAACCAGAGGTCCACAACGGAGGCAACACAATGAAAGCAGTGGTGATGGCTGGTGGTGAGGGATCACGTCTCCGTCCGCTCACGATCGAGCGCCCAAAACCTATGATGCCGATCGTCAACAAGTCAGTGATGGCCCACATCATTGATCTGTTGAAGCAGCATGGTATCATTGACATCGTCGTGACCGTGCAGTACTTGGCTAACGAGATCCAGCAAGCATTCGGCGACGGCGAGGCGTACGGCGTCAACATACAATATTCGCTGGAAGCGACGCCTCTTGGTACGGGTGGGAGCGTCAAGAACGCCCAGGACTTCCTCGACGGCACGTTCTTGGTCATTTCGGGCGACGCCATGACCGATATCGACTTGACTGCTGTCATCGATTATCACCGCCAGCAGAAGGCGATGGCAACGCTGACCCTGTACCGTGTGCCGAACCCCCTCGAATTTGGCGTCGTCATCCTCGACGAGGCCGGTCATGTGCGCCAGTTTCAGGAAAAACCAAGCTGGGGAGAGGTCTTCTCCGACACGATCAACACGGGCATCTACGTTCTTGAGCCAAAGGCGCTTGACTACTTCCCCAAGAACAAGGTTTTCGATTTCAGCCAGGATCTTTTCCCCCTGTTACTGAAGAATGGAGACCCTATCTACGGCTACGTAGCGTCCGGTTACTGGACAGATGTCGGCAGCATCCAGGAGTATATGCGGGCGTCGGCCGACGTTCTCTACGGCAAGGTCAGACTGAATGAGCCGATTGGTGAAAACATTGGGGGCGACATTTTCGTGAAAGAAGATGTCGAGATCGCCGCTGACGCGCGCCTGTATGGACCGATCTACCTCGGACGTGGCGTCAAGATCAAAGGGGGCGTCGAAATCCACGGACCGACGGTGATTCGCGATGACACGATCATCGATGCACGCTCATTTATCGAGCGCAGCCTGATCTGGCGCAACTGCTACATCGGCGAGCGGGTGGAACTGCGCGGAGCGATCGTGTGCCGGCAGTGCAATATTCATAGCAATGCGTTCGTCTCCGAAGGCGCCGTTATCGGCGACAGTACGACTGTCGGCGAGTCTGCGATCATCCACCCCAACGTGAAGATATGGCCAAACAAGAACATCGAGTCGGGCGCGATTATCAAGAGCAGCTTGATCTGGGGATCGCAGGCGCGCCGTGCCCTCTTCAGCCGCTTCGGAGTGACCGGTCTGGTGAATGTGGATGTCACTCCTGAGTTTGCGGCGAAGCTGGGCGCCGCCTACGGCGCAACGCTGCCCAAAGGATCATTGGTGACGATTAACCGTGATCCCCATCGCACTCCGCAGATGATCAAGCGGGCGATGATCTCCGGCTTGCCATCTGCCGGTATCAACGTCGACGACGTGCGGACGATGCCGATTCCTGTTGCCCGCTATTTGACACGGTGGAGCAACGCAGCCGGTGGCATTCACGTGCGCGTGTCGCCATTCGACAATCGTGTCGTCGATATCAAGTTCTTTGACAAGCGTGGCCTCGATATCGACCGCGCCACCGAGCGCAAGATTGAGAATGCTTTCTTCCGTGAGGACTTTCGGCGCGTCTATCTGGACGACATCGGGGCGATTGCCACGGTCGCGCCAGCGCAGTCGGCTGCCAACTATGTCCAGGGTTTCATGAAAGCAGTCAATGCCGACGTGATTCGCAAAGAGAGTTTCCGTGTCGTCGTTGACTATGCCTTCGCCACGACCTCTCTCATTCTGCCGACCATTATTGACCAGCTTGGCGTGCGAGCTGTCTACCTGAATGCGACGATCGAAGAACGCAAGGTGACGATTCCTCCCGAAGAGTTCGAGATCGCGTTGCAGCAGCTGGCGCGTATCTGTAACCCGCTCGAAGCAGACCTGGCGTTGCGCTTTGATGTGGGCGGCGAGAAGATTTTCCTGATCGACGATCAGGGACAGATTCTGCAGGGTACGACGGCATTGGCCGCTTTTGCCATTCTTGCCTTCCAGTCCCACGGCGGAGGGACGATCGCCGTGCCGGTCACGCAGCCGTCTGTGTTCGAGCGCATCGCCGCTAAGTACGGGGGCAAGGTGCTGCGCACCAAGATTGACCCATCGGCCCTGATGCAGGCAGCGACCAAGGATGATGTGATCCTCGCCGGAGATGGCGCAGGCAACTACATCATCCCGCAGTTCCAGCCTGCCGTTGATGGCCTCATCGCCTTTGCCAAGCTGCTGGAGTATCTGGCCGAGCACAAGACCGTTCTGTCTCGGGTTGTCGCTGCTGTCCCGGCCTACTATGTCGCCAATCGCAATGTTCCTTGCCCGTGGGACGCGAAGGGCAAGGTGATGCGCCTGCTCAACGATCGCTACAAGGAGCAGAAGGGCAAGCAGATCGATGGCATTAAGATCGAGATGGGCGCAGAGTGGGTGCTTGTGTTGCCTGACCCCGACCGTCCGTTGTGTCGCGTCTACAGCGAAGGCGAGTCTCAGGAGCGCGCCCAGCAACTCCTCGATGAGTACTCGCAGGTGGTTGAGGAAATGCAGCGCGCATAGATGTGGATCAAACAACCGACCAGGATGTGTACACCAACGTGAAGATTGCACTTGCTCAGATCGGCCCGCGGCTGGGAGACGTCGCCGCGAATCTACAGCAACATCTGGACGTCATTGCCAGGGCAAAGAGCGGCGGCGCACAGGTTGTGTGCTTTCCCGAGCTGTCGCTGACCGGCTACTACCTGCGCGATCTCACGGCAACCGTTGCGGCGCGACCAGAAGCCAGCGATCCTGTGTTTGGTCAGCTCCTGGCAGCGAGTAAAGAGATCGATATCGTGGTTGGTTTCGTCGAAGAGACCCCGCGCTACCTGTACCACAACAGCGCTGCCTACCTGTCGGCGGGCGAGGTGGTCCATATCCACCGCAAGGTCTACCTGCCGACCTATGGCATGTTTGATGAACAACGCTTTCTTGCCACCGGCGACGGTGTGCGCTCATTTGCTACAGCGTTCGGGCGTGTTGCGTTGCTGATCTGTGAGGATATGTGGCATTTGTCGTTGCCCTATCTCGCCTGGCTCGATGGCGCTGACTATCTGGTGGGGCTGGTGGCTTCGCCGGGGCGCGGTGTACACGCCGGCAGTCCGCGCCTGGCATCGGCGGAGGCCTGGGAGACGCTTGGACGCACTTTGGCGCAGTTCTTCACCTCCTATGTGACGATGGTCAACCGGGTCGGCTATGAAGATGGCGTCAGCTTCTTTGGCAGCTCGCTGGCTGTCGGCCCATCGGGCCATGTGCTTGCCCGCGCCGCCGATCTGGATGCAGACCTGGTGATTGTTGATCTCGATCCGGCCCGTCTGCGCCGCGAGCGCATCAACTACCCGCTCCTGCGTGACGAGCGCCCAGAGCTCACGCTGCGTGAGTTGCAGAGGATTATAGGCAAGGGGTAGGCAGATGGTTGACTGTCTTTTTTGCCGGATTGCGCGCCGAGAGGGGCAGGCTTCCATCGTCTTCGAGGATGACGTCTCGTTGGCGTTTCTGGACGTTCGTCCACTCTTTCTGGGCCACTGTCTGGTTGTCCCGAACCAGCACTATGAGACGATGCTCGATCTCCCCCCTGATCTGGCGGGGCGGCTCTTCGTCAATACTCAGGTGGTGGCGCGCGCTGTGGAGTATGCGATGGAGGCAGATGGCATACTTGTGGCGCTGAACGACCGCGTCAGCCAGAGCGTGCCTCATGTGCACATTCACATCGTACCACGGCGGCACGGCGATGGCTGGCATGGTTTCTTCTGGCCGCGCCAGCATTACTCTGATGTGGCTGAGATGGAGCGGGTGGCCCAATCGATCCGGGCTGCGCTCAGTGTGGCGCGCGGCTAGCCCTGTCCTACAGAGATTCTGACCCTTATACTATTCTCTTGAGGCGTTCATGGACGATCTACTTGCACGGCTGCAATTAAACACTGATCTCGCCCGCCGGCTCATTGTCGGCTTCTTGCGCGATGAGCTGGGTAAGATGGGCTTCTCGCGCGGGGTGCTTGGCCTGTCGGGAGGGATTGACTCCAGCCTGGTTGCCTTTCTGGCTGCCGAGGCGCTGGGCCGCGAGAATGTGCTGGCGGTGATGATGCCCTACCGCACATCGAACCCCGAGAGCGAAGGCGATGCACGCAAGGTGATCGCAGCCCTGGGCATTCCCTGGAAAAAGATAGACATTACGCCGATGGCGGAGCCGCTGCTGGCGCAGGTTCCCGCCGATGCCTCGCGGCGGCGCGGCAACATCATGGCCCGTACGCGCATGATCTGTCTTTATGACCAATCGGAGGAGTGGAAAGGGCTGGTCCTGGGCACGAGCAACAAAACCGAAACGTTGCTCGGGTACACAACGGTCTTTGGCGACAACGCCGCGGCTGTCCATCCCATTGCGGATCTGTACAAGTGCCAGATCCGCCAACTGGCGCGGGCGGTGGGTGTACCGGACAGCGTCATCACTAAAGCGCCATCCGCCGACTTGTGGGCAGGGCAGACGGATGAGGGTGAGCTTGGCTTCACTTATGACGAGGCTGACCAGGTTCTGTACTTGCTGGTGGACCTACGCTACACGGCGGAGGAAGTCGTCGCTCGTGGCTTCGATGCTGCGGTCGTGCGGCGCGTGGTGCGCCTGATTCGCCAGAACCAGTTCAAGCGCGTCCCGCCGCCGATCTGCAAGATCAGCACGCGCACTGTCGGCGTCGATTTTCTCTATTTGCGCGATTGGGGGACGTAGCATGTTTACCAAGATGACCATACATGGCGGCACCAAGTACGTCGGCGTCGACGAGCGGTTGCGCTGGGCGCGCTTTGAGCACCCCGATCTGCAGTTGACGAGCGACCACATCGTCCACGCCGACGACTACGCCGAGTTCAAGATCACGCTTGTCGTGCCTTCGACGGGAGCGCGATCTGATGGGCACGGGGACTGCCACAAACCTGATTTTGCCAAGTTCGTGCAGAAGGCGGAAGAGAGCGCGGTCGGCAATGCGCTCGATCATCTCGGCTATTCGAGTGAGGCTGCCATCGCCTTCGAAAAGCGACAAACGGTTGCCAAGTAGGGAGCAGGGAGTAGGGCGCACATTTGCTACAGCCTGCGCCGCTTACACCCGGCTCCCTGCTGCCTGCTCAGGTGACAGGACTTTGCCTATTCTTCCGTCTTATACTATGATATGTACCGCCGCAGAGGCGAGTAGCGTTTCCGCGCCAAGGGCCTCTATTCTCTCATTCAGGGGATCTTCGTGAACAACAGCACCAAAGCCATTCTCCTCCAACGCCAATTGCGCCGCCAAGCGCAGCCCGTCAGCGTTGCAGTACGGGTTGTACCTGCACTGCTGGCGACGGGTTGTCTGGGCGCGCTCGTGTTGCTGCTCGTACCGCTGATTGCCAGCGTTGCGCTGGCCGCCGGCGTCTATATGTATTACGCCAAGGATCTGCCGGAATCGGGCCAACTGCACAGCGATGCCGCCGCGTTCAAGACGACCAAGATTTTTGGTCGCCCGATGCTCGATCCCACCACCGGCAAGACGGAAGCTCCTCTGTTATACGAGGTCTTCGACCCGCAGGCCGGAAAACGCACACTGGCGCCGATCGATGTGCTTAAGAAGCAGAAGCATGTGATCGAGGCGACAATCGCTCTTGAGGATGCCACTTTTTACTCGAACCCTGGCATCGACTTTAAAGGCATCGCCCGCAGCGCCTATCTGACAGTGACCGGGCAGGATGTCCAGGGCGCCAGTACAATTACGCAGCAGCTTGTGCGCAATGTGCTGCTCACCCAGAAGTTCACCTGGGAACGAAAGATTAAAGAGATCATCCTTGCCCTCGAAATCTCGCGTCGCTATACGAAGGACCAGGTTCTTGAGATGTACCTCAACGAGATCAGCTATGGCAACCTGGCCTATGGCATCGAGGCAGCAGCGCAAAGCTACTTCGGCAAGACTACTGCGGATTTGAGCCTGGCCCAGTCGGCGTTCCTGGCCACGCTGCCGCGCGCACCGTCTGCCAACTCGCCATTCAACAACCCGACGGAGGCCAAGCGGCAGCAGGAAATCGCGCTCGATGAGATGGTGCGGCGCGGCTACGCGACGGCCGAGCAGGCCTGGACTGCAAAACAAGAAAAGATTAGCCTCAAAGTGCAGCGCTTCGACATCAAGGCTCCGCACTTTGTCTTCTACGTGCGCGATCAGGTGGAGAACCTGCTGGTGCGCAAGTTTGGCATCACGCCCGAGGAAGCACAGCGCCGCATCTACCAGGACGGCTTGACGATCTATACCACCCTGGACATGAACATGCAGCAGACGGCTGAGCATCTGCTCGACCCCAGGACGCCCTTCATGACGAAGTTGCGCCAGGAGAACAACGCCAACAACGCCAGCCTTGTGTCTATCCGCCCTTCGACGGGTGAGATACTGGCCATGGTCGGCAGCGTGGATTATTTCGACAACTCCATTGACGGCCAGGTCAACGTGGCGACATCGGAGCGGCAACCCGGGTCGTCATTCAAGCCCTTCGCCTACGTAACGGCGTTCCAGAAAGGATGGACGCCCGCCGCGATGGTCATGGACGTTCGCACCTCCTTTGACGACTATCCCAATCCGCCCTATATCCCGGAGAACGTGGATCGCAAGTGGCACGGCCCTGTTCTCTTGCGCCAGGCGCTGGCCAACTCGATGAACATCCCGGCCGTGAAAGTGACGCAGTTCGTGAGCATAAACGAGGTTTTGGCGACGGCGCACCGCATGGGTATCACGACTCTGACCCGTGAAGGCTTCTATGGCCTGTCCATCACTCTCGGCGGCGGCGAGGTGAAGCTTCTGGACATGGTCTTCGCCTACACAGGGTTCGCCAACCTTGGCGTGTTGAACGGTGAGGCAGTGCCGCTGCAAGATCAGAAGGCAGGCTACCGCCAGGTGAACCCCGTTTCGGTTTTGCGCATCGACGATGCCGAGGGCAAAGTGGTGTATGAGTTCAACTATCCGACCTCGGTGCGCGTGCTGCCGCCTGAGCAGACCTATCTCGTCACCAATATCCTGTCGGACAATGCGGCGCGCGTGATGACCTTTGGCTCGGATAGCCCGCTGAAGCTGGATCGGCCAGCCGCCGCCAAGACGGGAACAACGAACGACTGGAAAGACAACTGGACCGTGGGGTACACTCCTGATCTGGTTACCGGTGTGTGGGTGGGCAATGCGAACAACGAGGAAATGAAGCGCAGCTTTGGCTCAACCGCAGCCGCTCCTCTCTGGCATGACTTCATGATCGAGTCGCTCAAGACGACGCCGCCGACCAAGTTCACTGAGCCGCCAGGGTTGGTGCGCATGGAGGTCTGTGCGTTGTCGGGTTTGAAGCCGACTGACCTGTGCGAGAATCGCTACACAGAATTGTTCATCAAGGGAACGGAGCCGACGAAGGAAGACGACATGCACCAGGTCTTCCGCATTGATAAGGTCAACGGCAAGCTGGCGACGCCTTATACGCCGCCGCAAGACGTGGAAGAGAAGGTTTTCGCCGTTTATCCCCCGGACGCGGCCGACTGGGTGCGCGAAGACAAGATTCCCCAGCCTCCCACTGAGTATAGCGACCGCAACGGTCCCGGCTCGGTGACGGATGACGTGGCAATCACCGCTCCCACACAGTACGAGTACGTGGCAGGGATGGTGGCGATCCAGGGCAACGCACGCAGCGGCAGCTTCAAGTCGTACAAGGTGGCCTATGGGCAGGGCTTACAACCGCAATCATACCAACAGGTTGCGCCCGAGCACGGCAACCAGATCAGCAATGGTATTTTGGAGCAATGGGACACCACCGGCCTGGAAGGGGTCTACAGCTTGCAGCTCAGCGTGATCGAGCGCTCAGGCAACTTCCGGCAGATGCAGGTGCCTGTGTTTGTGGACAATATCTCGCCGACAGTCAAGGTGACATATCCCTATACCGACGATACTTTCATCGCAATTAAAGAGGGAGACAGCGACAAGATTCGTATTCAGGCTGAGGCGACGGACAATGCCGCGATGGGGCGTGTCGAGTTCTATATGGATGGCAACCTGCTGGGCGAGAGTAGCGTTGCGCCCTACAACATCCTGTGGCCGATCGTGCTCACGCCGACGATCACCGCCAGCGGCTGGGAGATGATCACCGTGACGCACATCATCACAGCCACAGCGTTCGATGCGGCTGGCAACATCTCGACCAGCCAGGAGATCCTCATCCATGTCGCGCCGGAGCCACCCAAGAAGAAGACCGGTTTCCTGTGGTACGATGCGCCAGGGGTGATGCAAGGCGACCGCTGGGTGTGGCGGCGGTACTCGCCGCTGATGTGAAATGTGTCTGCGGAGTGCGACGAATCCCTTCGTCGCTACGACGACAGGAGTGCCCGATACAGCGGGGCAGGCTCTCGTCGTACTCCACATAGCTGGACGGTTTTGATGCCCGTTTGTGCCCACGAAGGCATGGATAACTGATGTGAAAGACCTGAGAATTAACAAGAAGGAGCAAGGGGAATCCACCCCCTTCGCTCCTTTCTTTGCGGGTGCCTGCCCGGGAAAAAGCCTACGCTAGCTGCGACGCATGCGCAACGCAGCGACAAGCGCGGCAAAGGCGAGCACAAGACCCAGCACGACGGCGCTCCAGCGCAACTCCGATGCTTCGGCGGGCGCGGCTGCCTGAGCGGCGGGTGTTGGCGACGCCGTGGCTAACGTTGTGGGGACAGCGGTCGCGGCCACGGTGGCTGTCGCTGTGCGCGTTGCCGTTGGCGATGGTGTCGGTGTGGGTCTGGACACGCCGAAAGAGCGCTGCACATCGCTGCGGTTCAGCCCCTCATCGCTGGCCACGGCGCGCAGCACATAGGCGCCATCAGAAAGGGAACTGGTATCAACTGTAATGGTCACAGCGCTCGCGGTGGTCGTGATGGTCTTCCCGTCGAGCATGACGGAGAGCGTATAGGTCGGACAATCTGCGGCGACGAGGATGGGCACCGCGACCTTGCCTTGCCACGTCTGGTCGTCCGGAACGGCGATGTCTATGGCGAGGTTGGCGTACTTGAGATACGGATAGTCGAGGAACTGCGTGAAGATAGGGAGGATATCTGTCCTCGTTCCCGCCTGGCGCAGCAGCCGCAGCAAGTCGCGCGGTTCAGCGATACTGTTGTAGAATGTGTCGTAGTAGGTACGCAGCGCTTGCCAATAGGCGTCGTCACCCATCGCGTCGCGCACGGCCTGGAAAAAGGCCGCACCCTGGCGGTAGACGGAGTAGAAGTAGACCGAGCCATTCTGAAAATCAAAGATGCCGCGGTTCAGGGAGTCCGTGTTCTTGAAGTCCGCGGCCGCGCCGCCCCACGATCCCCATACGCCGGGAAACTCCTTGGGATACATCTCGCGGTAGAAGTCCAACGAGACGCTGTTGACCAGGCCTTCGTCCATCCACGGTTCGCGGATCTGGTCGTTGCCAACAGCGCCGAAGAACCAGGCATGCGCCAGTTCGTGTGCGGTGTAGATGCCCACGGCTTGCGGCGTGAAAATGTCGGAGCGCAGCGTGAACAGGCCGGCATGCTCCTGCGCAACGTGCTGGCCCGTACTGGGAATCTGCACAATCGCCAGCGTCGGGTATGGGTACGGGCCGATCTTCTTGTTGTACCAGCGCGTGGCCTGGTCGGCAATATCGAGGCTTGTCTTGGCGCCATCGCCGCGGTCGCCATAGTAGTAAACGGTGATCGTCACGTTGTCGACTTTGCGTGTTAGCGTCTGGAACTTGCTGGAAACGGCGAGGGCAAAATCGCGTGCGTTTTGTGAACGGAAGACCCATTGCCCGCCGTTGCGTGAAACCAAGGCGCCACTGCCCGCCACAGTTACGGTCGGTGAGACATTCACTGTCGGTGAGAATTTCACTGTTACATCGTAGTCAGCCACTTCGGAGAAAAAGGCATCACCGATGGGAGTGTACTGGTGACGCTCCCAGTCGCCATTGCGAAAGACTGCCAGCATCGGGTACCAGTTGCCGAGCACAAGCACGCCATCGGCCGCGCCATAGCGGCCATCGCTGGGTGGCAATTGCCCCCACCAGCGCAACGTGGCGGTTGCTGTGTCGCCAAGCGCCAGCGGCTGCGGCAACGGTATCTCGAGCAGGACGGCGGTCTGTTTGGCCGTGACGAAGGCATTATCGATCGTGACGCTCGAAAGCATGAACGCGTCGAAGTAGACGGGGGGCACGTTGAAGACAAGCGACGTCATGGGACTATCACTGCGGTTGGGTACCTTCACGACCTGCGTGACGTTGAGAAACGCCTTGTCATAGTCGACATCGACGAGCATTGTATACTGAATGGGCAGCCCTTTGGGCGTGGTTGCGCCGGGCTGCACAGAAAGGGCAAAGAACAAGCCCGCCAGGCAGACCGCGCAGAGCAGGCGAAGACGACAAGAGAGGCCACTCACGTTGGACGTATCCTCGCTGGTAGAGTGTGTCACACGGCGGCATTATAGCGTATCTGCGGCCAAAACGCCAGTGCAGCGCAGTCTGTAACTGGTGCCGGTGTCCCACGGAGCTTGTAGATGTTCTAAGTCGTAGGCCAGGTTTCCATACCTGGCATTTCGCGTTGTATCGACCATGTCGGCTATGGAAAGCCGACCTACCAGAGGCTGCCTTACTCCAACGGTGAACGGGTAACCATCGCTGCTGTGCTTGACAGTCGTGGCTGCATCCGATAGAATGCTCGCGTAGGCAAACCTGCCCAACACCCGTACGTCCAGGAGGAAGCAAGAGTGGGAATCAAGAAGAATCTACGTTGTGCACAATGTGGGAAGTCCTATGAAGCGGACTTGACCGCTGAAACGGTGTCGTGCCCGCATTGCCAGCACAATCTGCCCCGTATCGATCAGGTCACATCTCTGCTCGACGAATGGTACTACCCCCGGCGTTGGCAGCGCAACGTTGACCAGCCCCGGGCGCGCCTCTTGATCGAGCGTCTGTGGCAGCAGCAGTTTGAGCCGCAGGGCCTCTACGAGAACCTGGCTCCGCAAGAGACCAACTACGATGTCTTTTGCTACACCGTGACGGGCCTTGTCATCGATGGTGTCCAGGAGGGCTGGGTCAAACTCTCTCTGCCCAAGGATCCGATGGTCGATGATCCCATCTACAACCTGGAGATTCTCGACCTCGAGCGATTCACGGCGGAGATGGAAAAGGCCATGCCCGACGTGAACTGGGACGAGGATGTGGAAGTGACCGTCAGCACGCCCGACGCACCCGGTGACGCTCCGCAGCAGGTAGAGCCGTAGTTCGAGATTCAAAGGAGGTTGCCGTGGCCGGTGTCCTTTCTCTCTTTGATCTGACGGGACGCAGAGCTCTTGTGACGGGAGCCGGACAGGGACTCGGCAGAAGCATGGCGCTGGCGCTGGCCGAGGCCGGCGCCGATGTGGCTGTCGTTGATCTGCGCACGGAGACTGGCCAGTCGACCGCTGCCGAGATTCGTGCGCTCGGGCGCAAGGCGATTGTCATTCAGGCTGACGTGTCGCAGCAAGATCAGGTGCAGGCCATGGCCAGGGAGGCCGAGCAAGGCCTGGGGCCAATCGACATCCTCCTCAACAACGCCGGCATCAGCAGCCACATCGACAGCGACAAGATGCCTTTGTCTGACTGGCAGAAGGTGATGGATGTTAACATAACGGGCGTCTTTCTATGCTGCCAGGCATTCGCGCCGCTCATGAAGGCCCGCCGCTATGGCCGCATCATCAGCACGGCGTCGATGTCGGGGCTTATCGTGAACAAGGATGTGCCGCAGGCGCCCTACTATGCCTCGAAGGCCGCCGTGATCATGCTGACCAAAGCGCTTGCCGCAGAATGGGGGGCGTTCAACATCACGGTGAATGCCATTGCTCCGGGGTATATGCGGACGCCGCTCAACGAGGGCTTCCTGGCCGATCCGGTGCGCGCGGCGCAGTGGACAGACGGTGTGCCGCTTGGCCGCGTGGGCGAGCCGCGCGATCTGGGCGGGGCGGTGGTCTTCCTGGCGTCTGAGGCGTCATCGTACGTGACCGGCCACACTCTGGTGGTCGATGGCGGGTTCACTCTCTGGTAGCAGCTCGCGCAAGGGCGCAACGCGAAGCGGTCTAGCGTCAAGACGACGCCAGACCGCTTCGCTGTTCCTACAGGCTATGTACGTCCTTGATGACCACGCTCAGTGTTGTTTCCCCATTCCACGTTTGCTCCTCCAGGTTATAGACGAGATCGATGTGGTCTCCGGCCTTGACGGTGTTGGCAAGGCCCGGTTGGCGGAAGGCGATGCCATCCCATGTCTGCCTGCCGCCGTCTGTCAGCTTGATTTGCACGCTGTCTCTGCCAACCGCACGCACGCTGCCCACCCGCGCATCGCAGCAGCGCAGGAGCGGGACGGGGTTGCCCACGCCGAAAGGCTCCAACTGCTTCACTTCCCTGCGTAGCGCCCAGGTGGCCTCGGCGAGCGGGACGTCGCAATCGATGGCCAGACTGGCCTCCCGTGCTGCGTCAGCAAGCTCGCGCTGTGCGATGGCGGCCAGCTTCTCATGCAACTGTTGCAGTCGCTCTGTGCGCACCGTGAAGCCGGCGGCCATGCTGTGCCCGCCGTGCCGTTCCAGCAGGTCTGCACATTCATCGAGGGCGTTGGCGATGTTGAACTCTGGCACGCTGCGGCAGGAACCGCGGCTGATGTCATCCTGCCGCTCGATGGCGATGGCGGGGCGGTAGAACTGCTCGGCCAGCTTGCCGGCGACCAGGCCGACGATGCCGGGACGATAGTCCTTGCTGGCGACAAAGATCAGCCGTCCGTCGCTGGCCTGGCTAGCAGCGCTCTCCTGCGCCGAGATGAGGGCGGCCTCAAGCAGTTGCTGGCGCTCCTGGTTCTGCTCGTGCAGTTTTTGGGCCAACGGTCTGGCCTGGTCTGTCGATTCGCTCTGGATCAGGTCGTAGCTCGTCATGGCTGTGTCCAGGCGTCCGGCGGCGTTGAGGCGGGGGCCCAAGGTGAAGCCAAGCTGGCCGGTGCTGACCGCTGCGGGCTGGACGCGCGCACTTACCATAAGGGCAAACAGCCCCGGACGAGGCGAGCGGCGCATGGAATCTAGTCCCTGCCGTACCAATACGCGGTTTTCGCCAAGCAGCGGGGCAACATCAACGACCGTGCCCAAAGCAACCAGATCGAGATAGCTCTCGACGGAATGCGCGTTGGGAGACTGTGATAGAAGCGCGGCTGCCAGCTTGTAGGCAACGCCAACGCCAGCCAGATCGCGGAAGGGATAGTCGCCGTCGGGACGGTGCGGGTTGAGCACAGCGATGGCCGGCGGCAACGTGGGCGGGATGTGGTGATGGTCGGTGACGATGGTATCGACGCCCCGCGTGTTGCCAAAGGCAATGTCACTGACCGAGCTTGTGCCACAATCGGCTGTGATCAGCAAGCGGACGCCATCAGCGCCCAAGCGCGCAATTGCGTCCTTGTTGAGCCCGTACCCTTCCTCGACACGATGCGGGATATAGACCTGCGCCTCGGCGCCAAGGCTGACCAGGACTTGCATCAAGAGAGCGGCGCTGCAGATACCGTCGACGTCGAAGTCGCCGTAGACGGCGACCTTCTCCCGGTCTCTGACGGCAGCCTGGACGCGCTCGACCGCGACGTCCATATCCTTCAGCAGAAACGGGTCGTATAGCTCAGCGTCGCCGTCGGGCGACAAGAAGCGTTTGATGCCATCAGGCGTGTTCACACCGCGATTGTAGAGAGTCTGGACGATCACACGTGATACGTCGGGCAGCGCCAGGGTCAGGTCGTCAGGCGCCGGCGACGGGGGCTTCCACAGTTTGGGCATTGGTGGTGTTCTCCTCGATGGGCGGCAGCTCGTCAACGCTCTTGAGACCGAACTGCTGCAAGAACTGGAACGTCGTTGCGTACTGGATGGGGTGGCCGACGGTTTCGAGGCGGCCGGCCTCGCTGATCAGCCCACGCGTCAGCAGGGTACCTAGCACGCTGTCGGAGTTGACGCCGCGAATGGCTTCGACCATGGGGCGGGTGATGGGTTCGCGGTAGGCGACAATGGCGAGAGTCTCCAGCGCTGCCGGCGACAACCGTCCGCTCACCTGGATGCCCAGGAAACGCTCGATGAAGGGGGCAGCGGCGGGCGCTGTGACCATCTGGATTTCGTTGCCCTTGCGCTGCAGGCGCACGCCGCTCTCGGCTCGCGTTTGCGCCAACGTGTCCAGCGCCTCCTGGATGACCTTCGGCTCGACCTCCAGAGTCTTGCGCAGGTTCTCCAGCGTCACCGCGCCGTTGGCGACGAAGAGAATGGCCTCGATCGTATTGGTGACCTCTGCTGTGTTCATGGTGCTCCTTGCCACAAAGAAACGTCGTGTGCTATAATGCTGAAAGGGCGCCGCCCGGACGACGAGAGTCCGAACGCGATCTCAGCAGGAGTGACCGCTTGAATTCCGACAGACGAAGCCTTGCACCTCGCACGCTCTACCTTGTTGCCGCTCTTGCCGTGACGCTCATCCTCTGTTTGGCGCTGACGATTTGTTTCGCCGCCAGCCCGCGCCCACCGAAGCTCGATCTGCCGGCCGTGGCTATCTCCGACGCGGCCGCGCAAGCGGCTGAAGACAAGGTGCAAAGCTTTGTGGATGCTCCCCTTGGGCCGTTCTCTCTCGATCTCAGCGAGGGAGAGGTCAGTTCGTGGCTGGCGCTGCGCCTGCCCGGTTCGCCATTCCTCAACCCGCAGGTGCACCTGACCGACGGAAAAGTGTACATCTCGGGTGACGTCAGCCTGGGCGTTCCGCTCAAAGTTGTCTCGCTGTGGAGCGTGACGCAAGAGAACAACCGTCCCCGTGTC
>CAYOEZ010000009.1:0-7284 GCA_964402955.1 uncultured Ktedonobacterales bacterium
AAGTAATCCGGGCGGTGAGCGTAGAGAGTAATGAGAGCAATGCCTGGACAAACGACACTCAGTGGAGGCACCCCATGCCCATGATCGAGGCAATAGAACTGCGCCGCCGCTTCAACGGGCGCGAAGCGGTGAAGGGCATCTCATTCACCGTGGAGCGCGGCGAGGTATTCGGGTTTCTCGGGCCCAATGGCGCCGGCAAATCAACCACCATCAATATGCTGACCGGCCAGTTGCTGCCAAGCGGCGGATCAGCGCGCGTTGCCGGCTATGATTGCGCCAGCCACAGCGACAAGATGCAGGAGATCATCGGCGTCGTCTTCGAGCAACAGAACCTCTACGAGCGCATGAGCGGGCACGATAACCTGCTGTTCTTTGCCCGCATTTTCGGAGCGCCGCCCAGCCGCGTGGATGAAGTCCTCGAGATCGTCAACCTCAAGCAGCGCGGCAAGGACAAGGTCAAGGCTTACTCCAACGGCATGAAGCAGCGCCTGATCATCGCCCGCTCGCTGATCAACAAGCCTCAGGTACTCTTCCTCGACGAACCTACCCGAGGGCTCGACCCGGGCGCCGCACGTGACATTCGCAGCGCTGTCAGCGACCTGGGCAAATCGGGAACCACCGTGTTTCTGACCACACACTACATGGAAGAAGCCGACCAACTCTGCGCACGCGTGGGCTTCATCAACGAGGGCGCTATCGTCGCACTCGACACACCGCAGAACCTCAAGATCGCCCACGGCGAACGCAAAGCAACCGTCATTCTGCGCAACGACGACGGCAGCAAGAGCGAAACCGTGAGCCTGGGGTTGGATGACCCGGCCGACGCCCAACGCCTCAGCGCCTACATGAGCCAGGGCAAGGTGCTGACGATCCATTCTCAAGAGGCAACCCTGGAAGATATCTTTATCAAGCTCGCCGGCCGTACACTGCTGTAGAGAATCGCCAGGAGATAACGACTATGCATCCGCGTATTGTCTTCGCAATTGCGCGTAAGGATCTGGTAGACGCGCTCAAGAACATGTACCTGCTGTTTGCCATCATCCTGCCGATCGCCATGTCGCTGCTCTTCCGGGTGCTCTTTCCCAGCGATGCCGGCAGCAGCGGCAGCGGTGGCATGCTCGATATTGTCATCAACGACCCGGGCAAATCCCAACTTGTGCAGTATCTGACCGACTCGAAGCAGTTCAGCATGTTTTTCGTTGGCTCCGCCGACGAGGTGAAAGCCCAGGTCGACAAAGATAAACTGGGCGGCCTGGTTATTCCAGCCAACTTCGACAATGATGTCAAAGCCGGCAAGATGCCTGAATTGCGCGTCTACTACAACA
The DNA here is from genome assembly GCA_964402955.1 of uncultured Ktedonobacterales bacterium. Taxonomy (GTDB): domain Bacteria; phylum Chloroflexota; class DTOL01; order DTOL01; family DAOUCN01; genus CAYOEZ01. The sequence goes on from CAYOEZ010000009.1 coordinate 1,326, forward strand.
GCGGTCGCGGCGGGTTACGGCAATCGGCCTTCTATGAGATGGTGCAAAGCGGCCTACGCAGTGTCGCCGGTCAAGCGCTGCCGGCCAGGATCATCTTCTCAGAGACAGCCGACGCAACAGCGGGCGCAGCAACGAGTGCGTCGTCGTTCAACCTGTCCAGCTTCTATCTGCTGCTCTTCCTGATCATGTCTTTGACCATGGTCGGCGTCTTCATTGTGCCCTACATCCTGGTCGAGGAGAAGGAAAAGGCAACGCTGAAGGCCATTTTGGTCTCGCCTGCCACCTACACCGACGTGGTACTGGGTAAAGGCCTGGTTGGTCTCTTCTATGCGCTTCTGGTCGCCGCCATCTTGCTGGTGATGAACAACGGCTTGACGGGCAACGTCCTTGTGACAGTGTCGGCCATCGTTCTGGGATCGACCCTCCTCGTTCTGGTTGGCCTGTTGATGGGAGCAGCCTTCAAGCAGCTCACCCAGGTCAACTCATGGAGCTCCATCGTCATGCTCGTGCTCATGATTCCGGGCATGTTTGGCGACTTCCTGCCACCGCCGGAACCGATCGCGACGGCCATGAAGCTTGTACCGACGCACTACCTGGCAGCAGCGGTGACTCAGGGCATGAACAATACGGCGACACTGACCAGTTCGCTCATTAATCTCGGCGTCCTGGCCGGCATGTCTGTCGCTTCTTTTGCGGCGGTCATCTGGTTTCTGAAGCGTGAGAGACAGTAGAGGGCCGGCAGCAAGACGCAAGCGTGAGAGACAGTTGAGGGCCGGCGGCAAGATGCAAGGTCGGGTTTCCATACCCGACAGAGGCTCTGTGCTGTGTAAAGCGGCAGGTATGAAAACCTGCCCTACGATTGCTGCCGTACTTAGAATTGGTGGGGAGTCGGCGATGCGTATCGGTATCGATGGCCGCTTTATCCATGATCATTTCCCGGGTATTGGCCGCTATACCTACAACTTGATCCAGGGCCTGGCCAGTGTTGTGCGTGACGATACGGTTGTTGTGGCGTACAACCCGGGCTTGCCCAATAGTCGCTATGACTTGGCCGCGCTGGGCAACCTGCCCAACATCGAGCTGGCCAGCACAGAGTCGCGTCCCTTCTCGTTGGCTGAGCAGTGGCAGATGCCGCGGCTGGCGCGGCGGCTGGGGGTGGACGTCTGGCATGCTCCGTACTACATTGGCCCGTACCTGCTGCCCTGCCCGCTCGTCGTGACGGTGCACGATGCCATCAGCAGCCGCTATCCCCAGTATCTGCCATCATGGACTGCTCGTTTTTCATACGAGACGACCATGCGTCTGGCTATGATGGCGGCGCGACAGGTGATTGCTGTGTCGCGTGCATCATTTAATGATCTGGTGCACTTCTTTGCTGTGCCGGCAGCCAGGCTGACCGTGGTCTATGAGGCGGCTGACCCGCGCTACGAGCCACAGCCGGCGCAACTGCTGGCTGATCTGCGCCGCCGGCTTGATCTGCCGCAACGGTATGTCCTGTACCTGGGCATGAACAAGCCGCACAAGAACGTGGTGCGGCTGATCGAGGCCTGGGGGCTGGTGCAGAGCAAGCGGCGCGGTCTGGAAGACGGCGCCAGCTTCCCACAGCTTGTGCTGGCCGGCCGCTCAGACCCGCGCTATGGGCAAGCGCGTGAGACAGCAGAGAGGCTGAACCTGGGCGAGTCCATTCGTTTCCTGGGCGATGTGGCGGAAGCAGACCTGCCGGCGCTCTATAGTGGCGCCATGTTGTTTGTCTTCCCCTCGCTTTACGAGGGGTTTGGGCTGCCTGTGCTTGAGGCAATGGCGTGCGGCGTTCCAGTGGTATGCTCGACCACGCCGGCGCTGTTGGAGACGGCAGGCGACGCGGCGCTGATGGTGAACCCCCTCGATGTGCAAGCTCTGGCGCAGGTGATGCTGCGTGTGCTGACCAGCACAGAGCTGCGCCATGATCTTAGCCAGCGTGGGCGGCAGCAGGCAGCGCGCTTTGTGTGGGAACGGGCTGCGGCGGAGACGCTGCAGGTGTATCGCGCAGCAGGGAAGTGAGGCCAAAATGAAGATTGTCCACGTTTACAAAGATTACTATCCCGTCCTCGGCGGTATCGAAAACCATGTGCGCATGGTAGCGGAAGAACAGGCGCGACGTGGGCACGACGTGACAGTGCTCGTGACCAGCCGCTCCCTGCGGGGCGAGGTTTCCGAGAGCAACGGCGTCCACTTGATCAAGGCCGGGCGACTGGCAACCGTGGCGTCGGCGCCGATCAGCCTGAGCCTGTTTGGCTGGTTGCGCCGCTTGCCTTGTGACGTCGCACATCTGCATTTTCCCTACCCGATCGGCGAGATGGCGTATCTGGCCGGCGGGCAGGCGCGGCGCATGGTCGTCACCTACCACAGTGACATAGTGCGCCAGAAAGGGCTGCTGCGTGTCTATGCGCCATTCTTGCGCCGTGTCTTGCAGCGCGCCGATCGCATTCTGCCCACCAACCAACGCTATATCGAAACCTCGCCCTTCCTCAGGCCTGTGGCTGCCAAGTGTACGGTGGTGCCGTTGGGCATCGAGCTTGAGCGCTTTGCCAGCGCCGATCCCGCCCAGGTCGCAGCGATTCACCGCCAATACGGCCAGCCTCTGCTCTTTTTCGTCGGCAGGCTGCGCTACTACAAGGGATTGGAGTTTCTGATTCGGGCCATGACCCAGGTGCAGGCGCGCCTGTTGGTGGGGGGGACCGGGCCGATGGAGAAGCAGTGGAAGGCGCTGACGGCTGAGTTGGGCCTGACCAACAAGGTGATCTTCCTGGGTGATGTGCACGATGCTGACCTGCCCGCCTATGCTCACGCCAGTTCCATTTTCGTGCTGCCTTCATCACAACGCAGCGAAGCCTACGGCGTGTCCATGCTGGAGGGGATGGCTTGCGGCTTGCCAGCGATCAGCACCGAGCTAGGGACGGGGACGTCGTTTGTCAATCAGGATGGCGAGACGGGGTTGGTTGTGCCGCCGTGCGATTCGCCAGCGCTGGCAGCCGCCATCAATCGCCTGCTGGCCGACGATGAGCTGCGCCGGCGCATGGGCCAGGCGGCATACAACCGTGCGCGCACCATGTTTTCGCGCGAGGCCATGGTGGATCGCATCCTGGCTGTGTACGACGCAGTGATGGCCGGCGCTCCCTCCCAGCGTGACGCTGCTTGAGTAATGGTGAGCAGGAACGGCTGTGGGGTGAACGTCATCTTTTCTGATCGTGTAGGGCGCGGTCTCTTCCGCGCCAGAATGAGGGCTGTCGTTACCGCCTGGACGGCGCAAGGGAGCGTCTTACTACACAGCTTGGCAAGGCTGGCGTTGTCTTCAGAAAAGATGACGATCACCTACGGCTGTGCAGGCCCCGCTGTCAATCAAATGATAATGTCACTGACGGCGGGTCGTTCTATCAAGCAATGTCACCAAGCCACGTCCTCCTTTGGCGAGGGTGTTATGATGTGCAGCTATCTGCACACGGTAGGGCAAGGATGTAGTCCAACAGGTCGTAGATATCCTGCTTGAGACGGCGCGGATTTGTTTGGTCACGCAGGCGCTCCAGTTCCTCTTGCTTGTCCGCGGCGAGTGTCTTGGTGGCACAGAGCCGGTCAAAGGGTGGCCTGGCATCATCGTAGTGCCGCTTGACCGTAAGGCGTCGTCAACCTCTGGCCCGTAGGTGCGCCCGCGCTGGCCTGGGCGCGGATGGCGGGCAAGATCGCCCTTGAGCAAACGGATGAGCGTCTTGCGGTCCAGAACCGTGACCGCTTCCATCTCGTCCAGCAAGTGTCCGCGTTCCTCCTTGGTAGCTCGGACATAGCGTAGGAGCATGATCGTCAGATACTTACGGCGTTCGTCAATCGTCATCTTAACTGCGGCTGGCATAGTCTTCTCTTTGGTGACATTTTCGTTCGAGAAGACTATACCACGTCGGTGACATTTTTGATGATAGAGGGCGCCGGTTGCCTGGCACTGCCGGCTGTGCTATAATCCCCGCACGACAGGAGGATACATGGACACGAACACGAAGCGACGCGGCAAGTTCATCGTCATCGAGGGCCTCGATGGTTCCGGCCTCAGCACCCAGGCCAATCTGCTCAAAGAGTGGATGGAAAAGCAGGACATGTCTGTGTATCTGACCAAGGAGCCGACCGCGGGGCCGGTGGGGGCGCTGATTCGTCTGGCGCTGGGCAGGCGGCTGACGCTATCGTCCTCGAACGCAGACAACGATGCCATCATCGCCTTGCTCTTCGCCGCCGATCGCATGGACCACCTGTCGACCGACATCATTCCCAAACTCGATGCGGGCGTCCATGTCGTGTGTGATCGCTATTACCTGTCCACCTTCGCCTATCAGTCGCGCAGCATGGACCTGGACTGGCTGCGCTGCCTGCACGCACGCTGCATCCGTCCTGACCTGACGATTCTGCTCGACGTGTCACCGCATGTCTGCTGCCAGCGCATCGCCGAACACCGCTGGCATGTGGAGATCTACGAACAAGAGAGTATTCTCGAGGGCGTGCGCCAGCGCTATCATGAGATCACCGCCCAGTTGCGCAGCGAGGGTTTCGACATCCGCGCCGTGGATGGCGACGGCGGGCGCACGATCGAGCAGGTCAGCGCCGCGATTCTTGAGCAGGTACAGCCGTTCCTGGCCGATGCAACGTGAGAACTGTGTGGAGTGCGACGGTGTGGAGTGCGACGACTCCTGTCGTCGCGTACGCAGCGTCGCGACGACAGGAGTCGTCGCACTCCACAGCTATGAGAGCCCGCCATGACTGCTGAGCGCGACATTGTCTACCTCAGTCGTGTGCCGTGGGACAGCCTCTACCAGCGTCCGCAGCATCTGGCCGTGGGGTTGGCCCGGTCGGCACGCGTGCTCTATGTTGACACGCCTCGGTCGACGTTCAACCGCCGTTTCCTTAAGCCGCTCCAGGCTCATCGACCCGTTCGTCCGCTGCTGTCACAGCCGGCCCCGGGTCTCACGGTGCTTAGCCCCGCCTATCTACCGTTTCTACCCGGATGGTGGCCGCCGCCTGGCCAATATCAGATTCACCGCCTGTTCATGCGCTGGGCGGTGCGCCGCCTGGGTATGGCGGCCCCCATTGTGTGGCTGCAAGACCCCCGCGATCTTTATTTCCTCAACTCCGTTTCTGCCCGGCTCGTCTGCTACGACTGCATGGATGATTATGCTCTGCTCGCCCCGCCCGCTGTGTCGCGCTCTGCCTTGCGGGCGCAAGAGGTCGCCGTGCTGCGGCGGGCCGACGTTGTGTTTGCCTCGGCGCGCGAGCTGGCGCTGCGCTGTGCAGAGACGAATCCCAACGTCGTTCTCGTGCCTAACGGCGTGGATGCAGACCGCTTTTCGCCGCACAATCGCTTGCCGGCGCCGTCTGACGTGGCTGCCATCGCTGCGCCGCGCCTGGGCTATGTGGGAGCGATTGCGCCGTGGCTCGACTTTGATCTGCTGCAAGCTGTCGCTCGTGAGCGCACGCAGTGCGCGCTCGTGCTGGTGGGCCCGGTGTTGAGCGGCGCCGAAGCGCAGGTGCGCGCTCTGCAGCGTTTGCCCAATGTGCACGTGCTCGGCGAGCGCCCCTATGAGGCGATTCCTGCCTATCTGCACAGCTTTGACGTGTGCCTCATTCCGTTCCAGGTGAATGATCTGACGCGGGTGGTGAACCCGGTCAAGTTCTACGAGTACATGGCGGCAGCGCGTCCCGTTGTGGCGACGGCGCTGCCCGAGCTGCTGCCGCATGCGCATGTGTGCATGCTGGCCGCCGATGTGCGGAGCTTCATCGCCGGCGTTGACGCGGCGCTGAGCGGGCGCGACGAGCCTGCTGCCGTGCAACAACGGCTGGCGCTGGCTCGCGCCAATAGCTGGACGCAGCGCGTGCAGGCCGTGCAGGAGGCGCTGGCCGCAGCCTTGCGTGTATGAGTGACAGCGGAGTCTTTTGCCCCGTCCAT
>CAYOEZ010000009.1:7384-47119 GCA_964402955.1 uncultured Ktedonobacterales bacterium
CCGCTGGCAGAGTATACTAGCGCAGGCGTGGAGGAAAGGCAAGCGTGAGGGACAATGCTCGGGTTGCGAGCTCTGAGTTCCAGGCAGCGGGGCGCAGATACGGGCGTCTCGGCGGACCTGTTGGCATGGCATTATATCACCTGATGGTAGGCAGCGCTGCGCTGCGCTTCCTGCGTGTTGGCGTTATCCTTGTCGCCTTTGTGTGCCTTCTTCTGCTTCTCTCCTCGGCGGCAGCGAGTGCTCCCCAGCACGAATATGCCTTTCAGTCTGCCTGGGGCGGCTACGGCACGCAGCCCGGACAGTTCAATGCGCCTGCCGGTGTTGCTGTCGCTTCTGACGGCACAATCTACGTTGCCGATACGAACAACCATCGTGTGCAGAGGCTTGCTGTCGACGGCACTGTGTTGGCTGTCTGGGGCGAGCTGGGCAGCGGCCAGGGACAGATGAACCATCCCTGGGGCATCGCGCTGGCTGACGGCCGCGTCTACGTGGCCGATCGCGACAACAAACGCGTGCAGGTGTTTGGCGCCAATGGTGAGTTCATTGCTGCCTGGGATATTCCCAATAGCATACTCACAGGCATCGCTGTCAGCGGCTCGTCCGTCTATGTGACCGATTTGGCCAGCCATAGTGTGCTTGCTTATACGACGGGCGGCGCCTTTGTGCGTCGTTGGGGCGGTTATGGGGGGCTGGTCGGTGAGTTCTTTTCACCCTGGGGCGTGGCTGCGGCTGCTGATGGCACGGTGTACGTCATTGACCGCGGCAACCACCGCGTGCAGCGTTTTGATGCAGAGGGCGGGTTTCTCAGCGCTTTTGGCTCCGTCGGCCAGCGTTGCAGTGAATTCGATGGGCCAGCGTTTATCGCCCCGCTGCCCAATGGCAACATCCTCATCAGTGACCAGATGGCCAATCGGGTCAGTGAGTTGACCCTCGACGGCGCTTGTGTCACCTGGTTTGGCGAGACGGGCAACGCCAACGGGCAGATGCGCTCGCCGCTGGGCGTCGCTGCCGACGACGCAGGGCGCGTCTATGTGGCTGATGGCGGTAACAACCGCGTGCAGGCTTTTGCCTACCGCGAGCTGGCCATGAGCCATCGCGTGTACTTGCCGCTGATCTTCAAGACCGCCAGTCCGCTGTTTGAGGTGCGCGTCAACGCCGGCGACAACTCGTACATCGATACCCAGGGCAATATCTGGTTGGCTGATCAGGAGTACCGCTCCGCTGGATGGGGCTATATCGAGAAAGCGAGCGGCATCTATACGACGGGCGCGTCCATCGCCGCTACGGTTGACCCGACGCTCTACCAGAGCGAGCGTTTCAACATGGCCGGCTACGTGTTTGATGTGCCGGTTGGCTATTATGAGGTCACACTCAAGTTTGCCGAGATTTTCCCGGACTATGACCGGCCAGGCCGGCGTATCTTCAGCGTGAATATCGAAGATCAGCCCGCCATCACTGATCTTGACATCTTTGCTCAGGTGGGGGCCAACGTCGCCTATGACCGCGTCTTCGCCGTGCCGGTGTCAGACGGCCAGTTGAACATCGACTTCATCCCCAAGCGTTTCAACGATGCGCCCAAGATCAGCGCAATGGCCGTGCGCCAGTTGTCAGACAACACGAAGGTCACTCCTACGCCCACGCCGCTCATCGAGTATACGGTGACGCTGATACAGGGCGTCGCCGGTTACGCCGGTGCACGGGACACGTTTATCGACGTGTACAGCCCGACGACGAACATGGAAGGGACGCAGTATCTCTCTATCCGGCCCTATCGTCAAGATCAGGGGCGAGCGTCGCTGTTGCGCTTTGACACGTCGCGCATTCCCGCCAACGTGACAGTTCTCGACGCCTGGCTCACGCTGCACGTGTCGGATCGCACCAATGTGAATGCGCTCTATGTTGGCGCCTACCAGATGCTGCGCCCATGGAATGCGTCGCAGGCGACCTGGATCAGCGCCACGCAGCAACTAGAGTGGGCCGAGCCGGGGGCTCAGGGCAGTAGTGATCGGCTGCCAACTGCGGAAGACGCGCTGGCTATCGGCACACTCAACGACTCGTATACCTTCACGGTTTCTGCGCTGGTCCGTAATTGGGTATCGCGTCCGCAGCAGAACTATGGCTTCATTCTGCAAGGGTCGCCAGGTGGCGCGGTGGAGTACAAACTCAGTTCGTCCGAGGCCTTCCGCGAGGACTACCGCCCACGGTTGACTGTGCATCTTTCGACGATCCCACCGCCGGTGACTGCCACACCGACCGTCAGCCGCACGCCAACGGCATCGCCGCCGCCGAGCGTTACCCCAACAGCAACGCCCACGCGCACACCGTCGGCGACGGCGACCACGACGCCGACGCCATCCGTGACTGTTGTCGTTCTGCAGCAGGGGCTGACCGGCTACGCCGGGATGCAAGACACGTCGATCGATTTCTATGCGCCAACCAAGAACGACGCCGGCAATACCAGCCTCTACGTGCGCTCGAACGATCTCAAGGCCGCCTTGTTACGTTTTGATCTGGCAGCGATACCTGCGGATGCGGAGGTTGAAGAGGCGACGCTCAGCGTCTTTGCATCGGGCAGCACCAACCCGAATCTGCTCGCGGCCGACGTGTATGCCGTTCTGCGGCCCTGGGTTGTCACAGAAACGACCTGGTTGTCGGCGACGCAAGCGATCACGTGGTCTGCGCCTGGCTGTAATGCGATCGGCAGTGACCGCCGTGGCGACGCTGTGGACGTGCAGGTGTTTGACTCGGTCGGCCACTGGTACACGTTCTCGGTCGCGTCGCTTGTGCAAGCGTGGGTCAGCGACCCGCAGAGTGACCTGGGGCTGGTGATCAAGGGTCGCCCGGGCGACCATGTGCAGTACAGCCTTGCCTCGTCTGAGTCATATAATTCGGCTCTGCGGCCAATCTTGACGATTTCCTATCGCCGGCAGCCGTCGTTGCCTTTACCATAGAGTAGGTTGAATGACTAACGTTCTTCGTTCTGCCCGCCAAGCCTGGAAACCAAGGCTCGACACCGTGGCGTCTCTGGCGCTCTTCGCCATGACGTTTTTCATGTATGTGAGCACAATGGCGCCCACGGTGGCCGAGATCTATGATGATACGCTCGAATTCCCGCTGGTCGTGCAGCGCCTGGCGATTGCGCATCCCACAGGATACCCGCTTTATACGCTGCTGGGTAAGCTGCTGGGCAAGCTATTGGGTGTCCTGCCGCTGGGTGACGTTGCTTATCGCCTGCACCTCATGTCCGGGCTTCTTGCGGCGTGTGCGGTTGCCATTCTCTACCTGGCAGCGCGCCGTTTGGGCTTTCATCCGCTGGGCAGTCTGGCTGCTGCCCTGATGCTGGCGGTTTCTCCGGTCTTCTGGTCGCAGGCGCTGGTGGCTGAGGTCTACACACTCAACTCGCTGTTTGTGGTCACGGCGTTGGCGCTGGTCGCAGCCTGGGGCGAAGCCGGGCAGCGTCGCTTTGCTGTGTTGGGCGCACTCTGCTTCACCCTGGGCTTGAGCCTGACTCATCATCGAACGATGGCGCTGCTCTTCCCCGCGCTGGCCATCCACTTGCTGCTGGCGCATCTGGGCCGGGCCAATACTCTGCGCCACCCATTCGCGAAAACAAATGACGGCGCATCTGTGACGGGGCCGCAGCCGCGCTGGTGGCCGCTCAGGCTGCTGATTCTGTTTGCTGTGCCGTTTCTCCTCTATCTCTACATTCCACTGCGTGGCATGGTGACATCGTCGCTGGATGGGACCTACGTCAATACCGTGGCGGGCTTTGTCTCCTGGGTTTCTGGCGGCGCCTACACGGTCTTTCTTAGCTCCAATCCCTTCAATCAGCCTGCACTGAGCGCTTCGGCTTATGGTTCTCTGCTTGTTGAGCAAGTTGGATGGGGCGGCGTGCTACTGGCGCTGCTGGGCGCGGCATGGCTATTGTGCTATCGCCTCAGAACGTTCATTCTCCTGGCGCTTTCCTGGCTGGCGGTTGTGCTTTTCGTGTACGTCTACCGTGTGGCTGATGCGCCTGTTTTCCTTGTGCCATCGTTCATCATGATTGCGCTGGCGGCAGGAGCGGGTGTGCACGCTCTCGCCGCGGGCTATCATGCGGCGTCGGCGTGGGCAGCGCGCCTGGCAAGCGCACGCCTGGCGTCGGTCGCGGTTCTGGCGCTGCTTGTGCCAGGGATGATCTTTGCCGGCAACATCCACCGTCTCGATCGCAGCCACGATTGGGCTGTGCACAACTACGCGGTCGATGTCTTGAGCCAGCCCTTGGAGCCGAATGCGTCCGTCGTCGGCATCCTGGGCGAGATGACGCTGCTGCGCTATTTTCAGGAAACCCAGGCGATGCGGCCTGACATCGAGACCGTGGCTGCGGATACCGATGTAACGCGCCTGGCTGCGGTGCGCCGGTTGGTTGACGCCGGGCAGCCTGTCTATCTGACGCGCTCGTTGGATGGCCTTGAGAAAACCTACTCTCTACGCTCCGTCGGGCCGCTTATCCGCGTCTTGCGACCAGACGCGTCGGCCGGCGCGCCTCTGCTGGGGGCTGTCCCCTCGCAGGCGGTTTTTGGCGAGCGGATTGCGTTGCTCAACTATCGCATGACGGGGCTGTCGTCAGAATTGGCGGCTCAGGCGTTTCCGCAACGAGAGCGACCTGGTACGGTCGAATCTGGTGGGCGCTTGCGGCTGGCGCTGTCGTGGCAGGCGAGCAAGGCTGTGGCGGGGGACTATCAGGTGACCGTGCGTCTGAAGACCCCGACGGGGCGCTTGCTCTGGCAGAGCGACGGACGTCCTGTGCACGGCAACTATCCGACCAGCGCCTGGCGGGCAGGTGAGATCGTCAATGATGTCTACGATCTGTCGGTACCTGTGGGGACGCCGCCGGGGCTTTATGATGTGGAGATTGGTCTCTATGATGGCGCCAGCCTGCAATTGCTACCCGTCACCGGGCGCGCCGAGTTGCTCGCCTTGAGCCCGGTGTCTGTCGTCCGGCCCGATGTCGCTCCGGAGCTCGACAGCCTGCCGGCGGCCAGCCCGCAGCGTCGCACAGGTCTGACCATCCCGCGCGGGAGATTCGATTACTCACTCGAGCACTTGGGCATTCAGCGCGTCGTGCGCAGCAATCTGCAAAATGAGTTTACTCTGTACGGGTTCGGTCTGTCGGAGACCCCGCTCGTGCCGGGCCAGAGCGTTGATGTGGCGTTGCTATGGCAGGCATCGCGCACTCCGGCGGCTGATCGCGTGGTGTTTATCCAATTGATCGACAAGAACGGCGCGCCGTGGGCGTCACACGAGAGCCAGCCAGGAGAAGGATCCTATGCCACGCGCCAGTGGGTTCGTAATGAGGTGATCCGCGACGTTCACACTCTGCTGCTGCCCGGTGACATGCCGGATGGCACCTATCGGCTGGAAGCGGGCATGTACGACCCATCGGGCAGCCCACTGACTGTCTTGCGGTTGACCCGCCGTAGTCTGGATCGTGTTGATCTGGGCACAGTGCAGGTGCGTGGCCGGGCGCGTTCACAGCAGATACCTGGATCCATCCAGCAGACCGTCAATGCACGCCTGGGCAAGGCGGCGCTGCTTGTCGGTTACGACAGCGGCATCGGGGCAATCGGCGGCGCAAGCAATGCTGTCCTGGCAGCCCGTCCGGGCGAGACGATCCACCTGCGCCTGGTCTGGCAGGCTGTGGAGCCGACACAGACGTCATATACGGTCTTTGTGCACCTGCAGGATCCCAGGGGGATCGTCGTTAGCCAGGATGATGCGGTTCCTGGCCGTGGTACATTGCCGACCACCAGTTGGGTACGCGGCGAGGTTCTATTGGATAGCTACACGTTGGTGGTCCCTGCCGGCGCGCTGACCGGTACGTACCAGATTGAGCTTGGTCTCTACGATGCCATCACAGGCAGCCGCCTTCCCGTCTGGGATAGCAGCGGCGCGTCTGTTGGTGATAGTCTCATCCTGACAAAGGTGCGAATTGAGCGTACGCCGTAGGATTGTGGTCGGTCTCTTTCTCCTGGCTGTGGTGGCTGCGTGTACTCCGCCCATGATGGAGCAGCCGCCTGTGCGTTACTATGCCCTCAATCTGCCGGCAACCGCCGCTCCAGCCCACGCCGATGGTCAGCCCGTGGCTGGCGTCTTTCACTCCGTCCGGCTCCTACTTGACGATCGCCTCCTGGCGCACACACAAACGCTTGTCGGCGACATGGAGGAGGGCACGCATCTGGCAGCCGGGCACAATCTGGGCATGGCCTTCACTGCTCCACGTGGTTTCTCGGGGGTGGCCGTTTCGTTGCGCCGTGTCGGCCCTGGCCCCACCAGCGTGCGGCTGACCCTGCGGCGCGGCGGGCGGCAGGGTAGCGTGATCGCCTCGCGCGATCTGGCCAATCTGTCTCAGCGCACCTGGGCCGAGTTGCGCACTGCGGCTGAACCGGCCGGGCAGTACTACATCGAGCTTAGCAATACCACCGGCGACGGCCTATTCTGGCGGGGCGAGGTGCTTGGCCCGGAGAAGGATATCTGGCAGGGTTATCAGGAGAAGGGCGTCCCCTTCAAGCTGCCGCGCACGCTCGGCAACATCCCAACCTATGACGGCGGCAGCATCAGCATTCTGGTCAACGCCCAGGCCGATCGCATTTACGTGCTTGGCGGGCGCAGCTCATACGATTACGGAATCGGGCACTGGGGCGACTACGAGGCGCGGGCCGATGGCTCGGATCGCCAGTTCATTGGCGACAAAGCGGGCGAGCTGGAAGTGATCTATGTGGATGGCAGCCGCGATCGTGTGCCCCTGATCTATGGCTTCAATCAGTGGTGGTGGAAACACTGGGGCGATGTGCCCTCGGGCGGCCCTTTCCTGGAGCCGTTTGTGACCACGCCCAGGCCGCTTATCGCCTCGCTGCACGTCTTCAGTCTGGACAACAACCCCATTGCGCCGTCATTCTGGGTCTATCAGCCGCAGAAGAAGACAATCGCCCGGCTGCGCCTGGTTGATAATCCCGATTTGCAGGGCTTTCCCCTGGTGGCCGGCATCACCCTGGAAAGTCGCAGCCCCAGCCCCAACGCGACGCTGTTGCCGTCGCCAGCAGCCGACAGGAATTTCTCGACCTGGCTTGGCGACAACACGATCACGGCGGAGACGATTGCGTCGGCGGTGTACGAGCCTGCGCTGACCGCGTTGCGCGATTTCCTGTATACCAGCCCGGCGCGCATTCCGACCGTGCTCCCGTCTGTGCCTGTCGCCGGCCGCAGCGGCCCGCGCCTGCACTTCGAAGGCACAGCCAGCGCCAGCATTCTGAGCAACGTGTACGAACGATCTTTGCGCGATCTGCGCTCAAAGCTGGACACGGATGGCACGTTCCACGCATCGACATTCAACTCGGTCAACTTCGGTCTCTATGGCGGCATCGGCACCTGGCGCGGCGGCGTCGGCTACTTCTACAACCAGGCCTGGGCGCGCGACATGGGGCGGACGCTGCTGGAATTGGCGCGGCTGGGCTTCCGCGATGAAGTGGATGCGGGATTGAGCTTTGCCGCTCAGCATCTCTATGATTTGCCCAACGGCTATCCTGAGATCAACCGCCGCGGTGAACGTGTTCCCGCGCATTGGGGCACCGTGCTGGGGCAGCCAAACGTCATCGATACGGATGGAATGAACGACGACAATCAGGAAAATGATGCACACGGCCTGCTGCTGCTTGCCTACGTGCGAGCGTGGGAGGCAAGGGGGCGCTCGTCCGGCTGGTTGGAGCCGTTCTGGCAAGTGGTGAAGGACGCCAGCGAATGGTATTGTTTCCAGCTAGAGAATCCGGCCTTTTCGCGGGCGACGAAGGTGCTCTACACAGAGGGCGAGGCGGCCAACGACGGTGGCTACGATGTCTATTCCAACCAGATCGCCATCGAGGCGTTGCATGGTACGGCGGAGATAGCGCGCGTTCATGGCGATACGGCGCTTGCGCAGCGCTGGGATGGCTGCGCCGACACGATTAGGCGCGGCATGGCGCAAGAGCTCACGGATCGCGACGCCCGTTATGGCGTGACGTGGAAGCCGGTGGCCTGGAACTGGGGCTATGGGCACGAGTCGCTGGCCCCCGCATTTATGAGCGCCGACAGCCGCGGCTATACGCTTGCGGCCGCCTCGACGCTGACGATCACGCAGCAGACGTACCGCCGGCAGGTCGATCTGCCATCGGGCTTCCGCTCTGGCCGCACGATTGGCTATGGCCAGGCCTTCTTGACGCAGGCGGCGCTGATGCTCGATGATATGGCGGGCGCAGGCGAGGCGTTGGACTATCTGGCCAGCTTCATCTACGATCCTGACGCCGAGCCCTATCTGGTGCCGGAAGGGGTGGCCCTGCACCCGAGCGGCAACTACTGGTATCGCACTGGCGACCTGGGCAACGCCGTGCACGAGGCCGAAGTGCTCAAGACACTGGCTCTGGTCGGCGGCGTTGACGATTTGTCCGGGCAGCGCCTGTCGCTTGTACCGCGGCTGCCGCCGCAGTGGACGAGCATGTCGGTGGCTGACTATCCGGTCACGGTCGCCAGCCAGCGTCTCACTATCGCCTACACACTCATCCGTGAGTCGAATCGCCTGCGCATGGACATCACGGCCAATCGGCCTATTCCAGCGCTCGATGTGCGTCTGGGGCCGCTGCCGGTTGGGGTGGAACCTCAGGTAACCGTCGACGGCGCTGTGCAGAAGTCTGTCATTGACGTCAGCGGTGGCAACCGCTGGGTATGGCTGCGCAATCTCGATGGCTGGCAGAAAGTGCAGATTGAGGTGCGCTGGTAGAGCCGCAGCACATGGCAACAAGCCCTCCGAGGTCGGCTGACCTCGGAGGGCTTGTTGCCTCTCTGGCGCACTCGATGGGCTGCTACCGCTGTATCACGGCGATGGCGCTGATCTTGGGGCCATCGAAGCCGGCCATGGCGATGAAGTCGATCGTGACGTGCCCATCGTTTACCGTGACGAGAGCGGTCACGTCAGGATTCGCAATATACCTGCCGTTGGCAACGCCCCATGGATCGTAGACCGGCAGAATCCGGATGCCCTCGATGCTGACGCCGAAGCGACGCGTGTAGGGCGAGTTGCGGTATATCTCGGCGAACTTGAGCGTGACCTGGTATTGCCCGTTGGGCACGGTGAAGATATAGCCTGGCAGCGCTGATTGACTCCAGAAGCGCTCGGTCTGGTAGAGCGTAGCGTCGCCAGTGTTGGCAATGGCATGGTTTGTCATGTAGGTGAAGCCGCCGCGATGGCCCCAGCTCCCGAAGGCGTAGGGCTTGTCTGCCGCCCAAAGCTTGCCGAGTGTGTCGGTGTAGGCCGGGCCGCCGGCGTTGACCCTCTGCTCGTAGGGGCGCATGGTTGGCGTTACGGTGGGGGTGGAAGTTGGAGTGGGTGGCGTGGTTGTCGGTGTGGGTGTCAACGTGGCGGCGCTTGCGCCGAGAGCCAGCACCTCGATGGCGCTGACCTTGGGCCCATCGTACCCCACGTGGCGGGTGAAGTCAATGTCGAGAACGCCATCGGCGATCGGGACGACAAAGGTGACATCCGGAGCGGCCCGGTTTTTGCCGCCGGCTGCGCTGAACGGATCGTAGTTGGCGACCTGAGTCACGCCCTCGGCGGCGATGCCGAAGATGCGGTTATTGGCCGAGTTGCGGTATATTTCGGCAAACCTTAGGTTGACCTGGTACCATCCTGGCGCAACCGTAAAGCGGTATCCCGGCGTCGCCGATGCGTTCCAGAAGCGCTCCGACTGGTAGAGCGTGGCGTCCCCCGTTCCGGCAATGGCGTGGGTCGTGACATACGTCATCCCGCCGCTGTAGCCCCAGCTTCCGACTGTGTATGGCTTGTCGGCTGCCCACAGATGGCCGTTGGCGTCAGTGTAGTCTGGGCCGCCAGCGTTCACCCGTTGCTCATAGGGAAGCGGGGTGTTGGTCGGCGTGGGCGTCGGGGTATGAGTCGGCGTGGCCGTCGCCGTGTGGGTCGCTGTTTGGGTTGGCGTGTCGGTCGGCGTTGCCGTTTCCGTGCGGGTTGGCGTTGCGGTTGATGTATAGGTCGGCGATGCTGTCGGTGTTGGCGTTGCCGTCGCTGTTGGCGTCCCGCCAGCGTATGTCACCCTGATAGCCTCGATCATCGGCCCATGCTGAGTGCCCTTGCCGGCGAAGCTGATGTCGATCTGTCCATCTGTGATGGTGCGCTGGAAGAGAAACTCATGGGCCATATAGCGACCGAACTGAGCAAAGAGGTCGAGGTTGCTTAGCACGGTCTCGCCCTCGATACGTACGTCGAACATACGTTGATCTGAGGACCAGGCGTATGCCTCAACGAAGCGCAGCGCAATGTCGTAGACTCCGTTGGGCACGTCTATTTTGTAGCCGCCCACAACTGTGTTCGCCGTTGGCAGCCACCAGCGCTGCGTACGGAAGAGGGGGTCATCCAGCGTTGGCTGAATATCCTTGCCGGAGTAATCGGCCCAGTTTCCGCCGCTTCCGTAGTAGCCCCAACCGCCCGGCGTGTAGGCATGGTCTGCCTGCCAGACACTGCCGGCCGTGTCGGTATAGACCGGCCCGCCAGCATTGATGAGTGTGCCCTGGAACGGGCCTGGCGGCGGCGTCCAGACAGGGATGGGTGTACGCGTGGGAGTGCGGGTGGGCGTTGGCGTTGCCGCGGGTGGGGGCGCTGGTATGACCTGGATGGCGTTGATCTTGGGGTTGTCAAAGCCCGCTAACTTGATGAAGTCTATATCCAGGATGCCGTCTGTGACATTGACCCGGGCGCCGCGATAGTCGCCCTTGTTCTTGCCCCCGGTAACGGCATAGATATCGAAAGCTGAGAGGATCGTGTTACCCTCAAGCCGCACGTCGAACTTGCGCATGTTTGGCGCGTCCCAGAGCGTCTCGGCGAAGTACAGAACGACGTCGTACCACCCATTTGGAACCGTGAAGCGATAACCTGGCGTGGCTGAGGCCGTCCAGTAGCGCTCTTGCTGGTAGAGGTGTTGCACATCGGGGTTCCCCCACGAGAAGTAAACCCCATTTCCTTCGATCGCCTCGCTGCTGGTTCTGGTCAGTCCGCCCACGTAGCCCCAGCTCCCTGGGCTGTACGGCTTGTCGGCGTCGAAATACAGGATATTGCCCCTGTTGATCGGATCTGCGGAGGCGTCTCCGGCGTTGATCCATTGCTGGTAGCCATAATACACCCGGGCAGACCAGTAGTCGATCATGGCGCCCGCGCCCTTGCCTGCCAACCACCACGATCCATTCACGCGCCATCCAGCGTAGCTGTCTAGACCGCTGAAGGTTTGGCCCGTGTCGATTGCTGAATTGTAGTAGAGGCTGCTGGCATTTTCCTGTTGCCCAATGAGGCTTTCAGGAAAGTAGCGAAGGCTGGCATTGCTGGCTGATGCGCCGGGGACTCGAGCATAGAGGTCAACGTAGGCGACGGCGGCATTGGTTGGGGCAGTGATCCAGATCGGGCTACCGGCCCATCCAATGGAGAAATCTGGAAGGCTGACATCGTAATCGGATTCGCCAAATGCTGAGCTGTGAGCGAGCCCGGCAGTGAGACTGGGGCCGCCTTCGACCAGGGCGAAAGAGCGCAGAGTCTCATAAGGGATGTTCTGTTGCTGTAGGCTGGCCTCCTGCTCGCTCGTTACCTCAGCATGCACGAATCCGGCGCGCTCAGACGGGCCGGCTGCAATGCCCAGCGCCTCAAGCTGTGCCAGAAGCGGGGGAGAGGCAGCAAGCTCGATCTCTGTCATCGGTGTGGTGCGTACGCCAGCGCTCCCGGCGCCGGGCGACAGCTCTTGCGCGGCAGAAGTGGATGACAGCGAGGAGACAGGAGATGCCATGCCGGGTAACAGCAGGAAAAGGAGGGCAAGGCTGGAGAGGATGAGTAGAGTTATCATGCCTTGTCGCCCACGAGGATGGGTAGGCATAGAATACCTCCTTGCACATCCGGTGTGCAGGGGCAACTGAGAGCAGAAATGGACTGCTCAACCACCACGTAATAACGTCTTGCGCATGAAGCAGACACTGCGAGTGGCCGTGGGTGGCGACGGAGAGAGTAGGCCAGGCGCGTTGCCTGACGTCTGTGGCGCATGCGTCCATGCCAGAATACCACTAGACAACGCGCTTGTCAATCGCGCCTGTGGGTGTTATAATCTGTGCACATATTCTGGGGAAAGAGGAGGATACCGCGGCATGAGTTCTGTGATCAAGAAGCGACGCAAGAGTATGAACAAGCATAAGCTCCGGAAGCGGATGCGGGCCCAGCGTTTCCAGAAGTACCGGAAGTAATCAATCTGTCCGTCCTGTACAGAAGCAGAAGCTTTGATTGGTAGGCGCAATCGCGCGCAGGCGAAAGCTACATCGGAGTGCGTAGCTGCCGCTCGGCGCGCGTGGCGTTTTCTGGAGAGGCCTGCCCTTTGCGCCAATCTCCGCAATGTGGTAAGATGCCCTCAGCGATGAATGAACACGACTCAGACATGCAGAAACGTGACAACGCTAGGATGCGTCTGGCGCTGGCAGCTATCGTGCTGCTAGGGCTTGGCGTGCGTCTGTTCCGCCTGGGCGCTGACAGCATCTGGTACGACGAAGGGGTCAGCCTCTATCTGGCCAATCTGAACATTCCGGCGCTGCTTGCCCACACAGCCGGCGACATTCATCCTCCCCTCTATTATATCGTCCTTCACTTCTGGCTCACTCTCGCCGGCCACAGCCAGTTTGCCGCAGCCTTCTTCTCTCTCTTCTTTGGCATCCTGCTTATCGTCTCGACGTTTGTCGTGGCGCGCCGTCTGCTGGGCGGTAGCGTTGCCGTGCTGGCGGCGCTCCTGGCTGCGCTCTCACCGTATCATCTGTGGTACTCCCAGGAGATGCGCATGTATACCCTGGGA
Organism: uncultured Ktedonobacterales bacterium; assembly: GCA_964402955.1. GTDB lineage: Bacteria > Chloroflexota > DTOL01 > DTOL01 > DAOUCN01 > CAYOEZ01. The sequence goes on from CAYOEZ010000009.1 coordinate 20,278, forward strand.
GCGCTGCTGGGGCTGCTGTCGTTCTACTTCTTGATGAAGGCGCTCATTGTCTCTCATGACCAGAAGCCAGGGAATACAGAAAGGGCCTTCTGGATCAGCTATATCGTCTGTGCTGCTCTGGGCTTGTATACCCTGTATTATTTCGCGTTTCTGCTGCTGTTTGAGAACCTGGCGGCGTTGGCGTGGTTGGTTGCACAGAGGAGGGACGTCGGGCACACGGGGGACGCAAGTGCAAAGCGATGGATGGCGGCGCAGGCAGCGGTGCTTGTGCTCTACCTGCCCTGGCTGCCGGTTGCGTGGCAGCAGGTGACGCAGCCGCCGGTGCCGGCCTGGCGTGGCTTCGCCAGCCTATCTTCAATCGTGGGTGATTCGTGGGCGGCGTTGTCGCTCGGGCAATCGGTGGCGATTGGCGTGGTCGCCCCTGTGCTTGTGCTGGTAGGACTGCTGTGCGCTGCGGCGCTCTGGGAACGCCAGGGGAGGCGCGCCACGCTCCTTCTGATCGGCTACACCTTCGTTCCCGTGTTCCTGATCTACCTGATCTCACTGTGGACGCCGCTCTTCCACGTGCGCTATGTGTTCCTCTACGCGCCGGCGTTTTCTATCGTGCTGGCGCAGGGTTTGCACGTGGTCAGGCGACACTCGGCGGCCGTCGCTGTGCTGGCCGCGGCGGTCATCCTCCTGACCAGCGCACGCTCTGCTCAATCCTATTTCTACGATCCAGGCTATGCGCCGGATGATCATCGCTCCGCTGTGCGCTGGATCGCCGATCGCATAGAGCCAGGCGACGCGGTGCTGATCAACGCCGGCTATGCCTACCCGACCTTCGTGTACTACTTCACAGGGGAGGTGGCCTGGCGCGGGCGATTGGTGGACTATGTGCAGCAGAATTTGCCCACACAGCCGGGAGCGGTCGTGCTGCAAACGGGTTCCATCGGCGGCGGCCCGACCCTTGGTTGGGGAAGCTCCACATCGGACTTCTACGCCATAACCGAGGCCGAGACCGCCGCTGCGCTGGACGAGGTGGCCCGCCGCCACGAGCGGATCTGGGTGCTGCGCATCTACGATACGGTCACTGACCCGCAGGGGTTTATTCGCAGCTATCTGGACGACCACTTTCTACGATTGGACAACGCCGGCTTTGCCGGCGGAAGCTCACCGCGTGTACAACTCTACCGGACGTACCGCACGCCGCTCACGACTGCGCCCACTGTGGGTCAGGAGGTCCAGGCGAACGTGGGCAATCAGATGCGGCTGGTACGCTACGATGTCGCCGGCCCGCTCTACCCGGGCGAATCGTCACCTCTGACTGTCTACTGGCAGGCGCTGGCGACCCGGCCTGACCTGCGTGCGTTCATCAGCCTGGTTGACGAAAGCGGCCGCGAGTGGGCGCATTGGGATGATGCGCCGGGGGGGCGGCTCTATGCCACGTCGCTCTGGGCTAAGAACGAGGTCATGCGGCAGATGTGGCGGCTAACTGTTCCCGTGGGGACGCCGCCGGGCCGTTACCGGCTGCAAGCGGGTCTCTATGCTGGCGGGAGCGGGGCGCGCCTGGACGTGTACGACGACGCAGGGCGCTCGCTGGGCGCGATTGTACGCCTCGGCGAGGTCCAGGTGGGCAAAGCGCGACTGAATTTTGACATAACAACACTGCCGCTGCAACAGCGTCTCAGTGCAAACCTGGGCGGCGAGGTGCGCCTGCTGGGCTACAGTGTTTCCTCTCGTTTGGCCAAGCCAGGGGAGAGCGTGGAACTGACGGCGTTCTGGCAGGGCATCACGGCTGGCGGAGACGAGCGCGTGGTTTTCGTCCAGCTTCTGGATAGCAGCGGCAAGCTGTGGGCGACCGCCGAAGGCCCGCCGGTTGCCGCCTGGGACGCCGGCGAGGTTCTGCGTGATCATTACCGGCTTGTCCTGCCTGCTGATGCGCCCGACGGCGAGATGCACGTGATCCTGGGCATGTACCGCTCCGCCGACAAGCAGCGGCTGGTGGTTGAGCGCGGGCTGGCCGGGCTTTTGCCCGGGCGCAGGGACAGTGTTGACCTTGGTGTGGTGCGCGTGGCCGGGCGCGAGCACAGCTTTGCCGTGCCGGCCATGCAGCAGCAGTTAGCGGCCCGGCTGGGTGAGGGCGCGGCGCTGCTGGGCTACGACTTGTCGCCCGCCGGCCGCCCGCTGGCGCTCGCCCCGTCTGAGAGCATGCGCCTGACCCTCTACTGGCAGGGTGTGGCGCCGATGGCGACGTCCTATACGGTCTTCGTGCAGTTGCTGGGGCCCGACAACAGGCTGGGCGGGCAGCATGATGCCGTGCCAGGGGATGGATTCCTGCCGACGACGAGTTGGGTGAAGGACGAGATTCTGACTGATCTGCACCAGATCACCGTGCGCGCCGATGCACAGCCGGGCACGTATCGGCTGGTGGCTGGGCTGTATGACGCAGGCAGTGGTGTTCGACTCCCCGTCTCCGCCGGCGGCGCGCCTCAGCCGGGCGACATGATTGTGCTGGGTACGGTGACGGTGCGGTAGGGACTCGGGTTCCGGGGTCCGGGAGTTGAAACCCGAAAAGCTGTGACGCCTGTGTAGCCTTTGACGCCCTGACGCTTGTGACGCCTCTGACGCTTTGACGCTTATGACGCCTCTATCGCTTCTTGATCACTATGCACGTACATTTGGCTGGCCGCTAACGGAGGGCCAGCTCGCAGCCTTCCAGATCTATGCCGATGAGCTGGAACTGTGGAACGCGCGCTCAAACCTGACGGCGATCACCGGCCTGGAGGCAGTGCAGGTTAAGCATTTCCTCGATTCGCTGACTTGTTTGCAGGCCATGCCGGTGCAGACTGGACTGGCTGTCATCGACGTTGGCAGCGGGGCGGGCTTTCCCGGGCTGCCGTTCAAGATCGTGCGCCCGGATATCCGGCTGACGTTGCTGGAATCGGTGGGCAAGAAAGCCGAGTTTCTGCGCCATATGGCGGCCCGCCTGGGGCTGCCGGATGTGGCGGTCGTGCAGGGCCGGGCCGAGGACCATGCACAGAACGCCAGCTATCGCGAGACGTACGACGTGGTTGTGGCGCGTGCGGTGGCGGAGTTGCGCGTGCTGGCTGAGTTGACGCTGCCCTTATGCCGTGTGGGCGGCATTGTGATCGCGCAGAAGCGCGCCGGCATTGACGGAGAAATAGCCAGCGCCGCCCAGGCGATATCGACCCTGGGCGGCGCTCTACGTGCGAGTATTCGTATTCAACTCCCCGGCGTTGACCCTCGCCAACTCATCGTGCTCGATAAGCTCAGCCCCACGCCGGCCCGCTATCCGCGCCGGGCAGGCATGCCGGAGAAGAGGCCGTTGTGAGGACAGGGTAGAGGGTAGAGGGTTCTGGGTATAGGGTATAGCATCGCAATCCAGCAACCCAAGTCTAGCTACTCGACCCTGAACCCTCTACCCTCTACCCGATACCCTGTTCTCTAGTTTGCCCCGCTGCCGCCGCCCCCTCCCCCACCACCGCCCCCGCCTCCTCCTCCACTCCAACCGCCGCCACCGCCGCTGCCAGAGCTAGATGGTGCAGAGCTGAGCACGCTGCCGGCTGAGTTGAGCATGGACATCAGGCCATCGCTCATCCCTTGCAGGCCGCCCATCATCGAATCGCTCGTGCCCTGCACGCTGGGGATTCGCGCCCCGCCGCCGCTACCGCTGCCACCGCCAAAGCCGCCGCCCATTGAGCCCACCCCGCCGCTGCTGGTGTGGCCAGGATTGTACTGCTGGCCTGGCCCCAGATAGGGTCCCCACCAGATAGGCGCCGGCGTGTTGACCTGGGCAAACTTGTTGACCCAACTGCGCTCCAGACCAAAGCAGATGGTGTAGGGCAGGTACTTCTCGAAGATGTCTTTGGCTTGCTTCAGGTCGGTGTACTTCTCGATATTCTGTACATAGCGAGCGAAGGCCTTCCACCTGGCGCTTGCTTCGGAGCCCTTGTCGGTGCGGCGAGGCATGGCGCCGCTGGCGATCATCATCATGAAGCCGACAATGCCCAGGCCGGCGGCTGGAAAGACGACCGCGCCAGTGAAGTTGGCGCCCACTCCCAACAGGACGAAGCCAGCAACGCCCGCCAGAATGAGCGTCAGGACGCCGAAGCCCAGCCAGTGATTGCGTGTGGAATTGGGGCTTTCCGGGAAGAAGCCTTCTTTCACAATTTCGGCGTACATCTTCTGTTTGAGCACGGGAATGGAAACATAGAACTTCTCTTTGAGATCGGACAGGGAAATCTCCGAGCTGCTGCCAAAGAGAGCCTTGATCAACTCCCGCTCATAGTCGCGCAGTGGCGCAGAGGTCTTGACCCGTCTGTAGACGAAGTCGCGGTTCGTCATGCCGAAGAATCCCGGCGTCTCCTGTTCTTTGATAGTGAGAACGCCACGATGCGCCAGGTCGACAATCGATGCGACAATGTCTTTCAGGTCGGCGCTCTCATCAATCAGTGTGCCCACCATGCCGGCTGGTAGATCGGACGGGGGATTCGGGATGTAGTCGGCCACCAGGCCAACCGGCTTGTCGCGGCCATGATTGTACCAATACATATAGAGGCCAATGCCGCCGCCCACCGGAATCAGGATGCACAGGAGCAGGCAGAAGAGTATAACCAGGTTCTTGATGGGCGCCATTTGCTGGTCGCGCAGGGCCTGTTCGTCGGCGGCCTTCTGCCAGGATGGGGCTGCTGCCTGGACGATGCCGTGCGGGAATTGCACGCGCACCTCCAACTCTTGCCCGTCAGCCAGCGAGCCGGTGCTGTAGATGACCGTGGAGGCGTCGGGCTGGCTGGTTTTTGCGGAGGCGCCATAGGAGGAAACCTTGGCCTGCGCCGCGTCGACCCCCGCCGGCAAATGGACCGTTGTGGTCGTGTTCAAGACACGCTGGCCGCGGTCGGGCCAGATCGCCTTGAGCCAGAGTTGGTCGCCGCCATCATAAATGCGCAAGCCGCCCTTGATCGTGTAGGTGAGGGTGAATGTGCGGGAGGCGTTGCTCGTATAGGGAAACCACCAGTCAATCTGGGTGACGCTGCCCGAGCGGGCGATGGTGTAGCCGTTCTGCGCCTCGCCGGTTACGAGCCGGTAGGCGAGTGTGCCTTCCGACAAGCGCACGTCCGTGATTGCATCGAGGTTCTTCATGTTGATGCTGCGGTAGACGTGGTGGAAGCTGCCCGATGTGAAGACGTACTGCACGACCTCGCTGACGCTGATGTCGCCATTGGTCTGGACAGCGTAATCGACGTTGATGAAGCCATAGTGATATTGCTTATCTGTCGCGGCGGCCGCCAGGTTGGGCAACGCCAACGCCAGCAGCAGCACAAGAGTCATCAGAAGAAGCAAGCTCCGTTTCATGTGGGCCTCCTACCGAACACGCGCGTAATGGAGAGCTTAGCGGTGCGCACATATTATACTACAATGATCACGGTAATGACAAGCAACAGCGCGTGCTATCATGGCTTGTCGGAGAGAGTTTTCTCACCGCAGAGACACCCGATAGAGCGGGGTGAGCTTCGCAGAGCACGCAGAGGTTTTGATGGTTTTCTGTGCTCTTTCTCGGCGATCTCTGCGAAGCTCACCCCGCTCTATCGGGTGTCTCTGCGGTAGAAATGACCTCCGGCATTGGCTCTCCGACAGGCTGCTATCGGCCCTGCCACCAGTCTTTACGCGAGCGCGGGTCCATGAACGAGCCGGCATCGCGGATCGCCACGCCGATCGTCGTGTCGCGCGCTCGCCCCAGCGCCTGGCCGCCGCGCAACGCCGGCAGCAAGCCTCGCCCGGCGGCGTTGAGCGACTGGTAGAGCGCCAGCAGCGACGGCTCCACGCACAATCCCTCCAGGTGCAGCGTGTAGCCGCGGACGACGTTGTCCTCGCGCGTGTACTTGAGCGTCACGCGCTCCGGGGTGGCGTAGAGGACGAGCGCCATGAAGCCGTCGCCAATGCTGTAACCGGAGCCGGGCAGCGAGATGATCTCGCCGGGCGTTATCGCCAGCCTCGCTAGCGTCACCGGCGGCCAGGCGATGGCAGCGGCGCGGCAGTTGCAGCCCCAATTCCAGTCGTAGACGCGCTGGACGCTGCGAAACACTGGCGTGCGCCGATCGCCGAACAGCCCCGGCAGTTGCGGCGCGCCCGGGTCGCTGCCCCCGTTGTAGGTGATCAGCCCCAGCTCGCCGCCGGTGGGCGTGTAGCCGCGCAGCGCCAGGTTCAGGTCGGCGTGATCCTCGGCCGGGCGGTCGGATGGGGCGGACGCCACCGTTAGCCCCTGGTAAGATGATCCGGCGATGGGTGAACATGTGTCGCTATTAATAATGACAGGCATATAGATCTTTGCCTGGGCGCTTATGCCGGGTATGGACTGCGTAGGCTCCGCGACGGTTCTGCCGGCGCGGAGCAGGCTGTCGCCCGCTGCCAGTGTCCCGGCCCACGTGACGCACACAACGAACACGAGCATAATTGCTGGCAAGCGACGATACATGTGGCGGCTCCTCACGCAGAACCTTTCCAGACTATAGTGCGAACGGGGAGAAAATGGGTTGCACTCTATTTGAGTTTATGCTATACTGTGCGGCGTCGGCGACGTGGCCAAGAGGTTAAGGCGGGGGTCTGCAAAACCCCTATCCAGCGGTTCGAATCCGCTCGTCGCCTCCACACCGACACACCGCAGGGCAGTTTTCTTGAGAGAACTGCCCTTTTGCGCGCCCGCGTGGGGCTGGCGCAGGGACAAAGGAAGATCATGGCAGATGACAAGCCGTCCGAATCGTCGCCGGGAGATGTGGCGCGCTGGCACAAGCAGAGCGGGCTGCCCGATGACGTGACCGATCAGGGCAGCACTGTCCACGTGGAGCCGGCGCAGAAGTTGCAATCAGAGAAGACAGTGCTGCGTGCGACGGCGCACAGGCTGGCGCACGACGGCCCCTCATTTGAGGTGCGCACACTGGCGCGGCTGGCCGCAAGCTACATCCTCGCCGGCGATGTGGAGACGGCAAGGCGCTACCTGGATCAGGCTGAGCGGATGGTGGAGGAGAGGCGGTGACAGGCGACGACGAAGGACAGCCCACCGCAGCGAAAAGAGGCCTGGCGTCCTGCTGGACTCTACAGGATACCCATCTCCTTTGCCATAGCCCTGCTGACGATCAGTCCGTTTGAGAGCTGTACGAAGCTCAAGCTATCCGAAATCTCAGGGCTGCATAGCCCTTCTTGCCCCATCCGTATCTTGCAGGCGTTCTCTATCTCCGTAGCCCGAGCTGACACCGTGTTTTTCCTCACGCCGAAATACCCGCAGATCGTATCGGGGGGAAGATAGTGCGCATTGCTCTTGTCGAAGAGAAAGTTGAGGCGGGCAATGACATAGATGGCGGCAGCAGCCCAGACTTCCCTCGTTCCCCCCGTGATCACGTAGTTGCGCTTGCGGCCAACCTGGTCCCACAGCTTGTTGATGTAACTAACGAGCTCGGGAGCGTCAGCCAGATTATCGGCGGCAAAAGCGGCCAGCAATATCTTCACCTCATCGATGCGAGCCTGCTTCATCGGATCAACCGGCATCGTACGACTCCTTTCTACGCCACATCAAGTGGCGCCTGCTTTCGCCCGTCGCTGTCATCCTGATCATGGCCTCAGTTACGCCCATTAGAACAACGATCCCCACCATTTTCATTTTTCCACAATCATGTGAATAGCGCAACTGGCAGTCAACTGTCTCGATATGCTCGTCCGCGTAACCCAATCCAGACGATGGTCACAGTCTTCTGCTCGTCGTGAATCAGGTAGCGAATGCGGTCGTCGCCGACCCGTATGCTCCACCCGTCGAGGCTGACGAGCTTCTTGCAGCCCTGAGGCCGGGGATCATCTGCCAGTATGCGCAACGCCGCGCCAACGCGCGGCTTCACGGTTGAGGGCAGGCCAGCAACGTCCTTGCGGGCAGACGGCATGAGCTGAACATCATAGGCCATTTTCTTTCAGCACATCCTGCAGAGAGGTAGTTTCTCCCCTATTGTGTGCGCCGCGAGCATGATCCATAGCCTGCCGCAGTCCGGGATCGCGTTCATCGCGCATGTCGTCAAGCTCGTCCAGCAGTGCATTGTAGCTATCGATGTCAATCAGCACAGCCTTGACGCGGCCGCGTGTGGCCACGAAGACCGGGCGATCCAGGGTCGTCAGTAATTCGTTCAACTCTTTGCGTACATCCGATACCGGCATCGTGATAATGCTCATATGAGGCTCCTGGTGGTACGTTGGGTGGTACGTCTGCTGGTATCAGTATAGCATACGTGTCAATTGGGCTGACGACGGAAAAGCGAACTCGCCACGTCTCGTGCTGCAGGTCAGCCCGTCATCCCTAACTCATCGCCGAGGATGATCGGCAGCCGGATGCGCCAGCGCGTCGCCGTCGGTGTAATAGTTGCTGTGACGGTCGGCATGGCAGTCGGGGTCACGGTCGGCATACCCACATGCCGATTCCGCAAACGTAGGAGGAACTGCAGCCGTTCTGGCAGGTCGATGTGTCGGATAGCACCATCCTCCGCCAGGCGGAAGCGGCTGGAGCTGCCTATGTCGCGCTCCAGACCGCCGAAGTCGGCCATCTGGAGCGGGAGCTTGCACCCGCCCCCGCTGGTCCCGCCCTCAAGCAGATGAGCGTGGACGGCGCCATGATTCCTCTCATCCACAAAGAGTGGGCAGAAGTGCGCACCTTGGCGCTGGGGGTGGTGGAACATCCGGTGATGAGGAATGGCGAGGTTGAGGTCCATACTGGCCAGATCTCGTACTTCTCGCGGTTGTGTGATGCTGGGATATTCACCCGCTTGGCCACCGTGGAGACACATCGGCAGGGCAAATAGCCAGTGGTGGAAAACTCAGGCAGAACACGCTGTCGTTGTTCAGGGAAAATGTCATGGTAATTGTTCAATGACATGCCATCTTCACCACACTTGACATCCGCTCCCTCTGCGTCTATAGTGTGGGCCAGGAGAGAGCCATGACCCAACCCACGTGCGCTAGAAACGTCTTGTTGTGCGGCCTCGGCGTTTTGCTTGTGCTCCTCACGGCAGGCTGCCAGAGCAGCCCCGGGTACCCAGAGGTTCACCTGCGCGAGCTTGAACCCGTGCACGTCAAGCCGGGGACTGCGGTCGGCGAGCCGCCGTTGCGCATCGCTATCGCCTCTGTGCTCTCACCACGGGGCACAATCGAGAGCTACAACCGTCTTCTGACGTATGTCGGTGAGCAGATGGGCCGGCGCGTCGAGCTCATTCAACGCCAGACGTATGCCGAGACCAATGAGCTCATCGCACGCGCCAATGTGGACCTGGCCTTTGTGTGTTCAGGCGCGTACGTCGAAGGGCGGCGTGACAAGAGCATGGAGTTGCTGGTCGCACCCCAGGTCAACGGCGACACGGTGTACTACTCTTACATCATCGTGCCCGCCGGCAGTTCTGCCCAAAGCCTGCAGGACCTGCGCGGAAAAGCGTTCGCCTTCACCGATCCCCTGTCGAACAGCGGGCGTCTTGCGGCCATCTATCAGCTCTGGCAAATGGGTGAACGCCCAGAGAGCTTCTTCCAGCGGGTGATCTACACCTACAGCCACGACAACTCCATCAAGGCCGTCGCCGACAAGGTCGTGGACGGCGCGAGTGTGGACAGCCTGGTCTACGACTTCCTCGTCCAGCGTGGCCAGGGCGTCCCCGACAAGGTGCGCGTCATCCAGCAGTCAGCGCCCTTCGGCATCCCGCCGGTCGTGATACCGGCCAGCCTCGACCCTGCCCTCAAGACCCAACTGCGCGACGTTCTCCTCAACATGCACAAGGACCAGAACGGCCTGGCTGCCCTGGCCGAAATCGGCGTTGACCGCTTCGTTGTGGTTGATGAATCGGCCTATGACTCTATCCGCCAGATGGCAGAGATTGTGGGGCGGCCATGAGTGTGCTCAGACGCCTGGCCGGCATCCTGTGGGACCTGGCCTGGAGCGTCGGCCTGCGGTTGAAGATCATGGGCATGGTTGTTGGCATCGTGCTTATCTTTGGCTTGGGTGTCACCACACTCGTACACGGGACTGTCGAAGCCGCGCTGCGCACCCAGCTCGAGAAACGCGCCGTCACCGTGGCGAGTGACCTGGCGGCGCGTAGCACTGACCCGTTGCTGGTGAACAGCATCTTTGTGTTGCACGGCATGGTGCGCGACACGGTGGACAACAACGAAGACGTCCGCTATGCCTTCATTCAGGATGACAGCGGGCACGTGGTCGCACATACATTCGGACCTGGCTTTCCGCGCGCGTTGGCGTCCGCCAATGTCCTCGACGGACAGCGGCGCGCCCACCTGCAGATACTGCGCACTGAAGACGGGCTGGTCTGGGACGTGGCTGCGCCCATCCTCGGCGGCAAGGCCGGAACAGCACGCGTCGGTTTTGCCGAGTCTAGTTTGCAGGCGGCCGTCACCAATGTCACAGGCAGCCTTCTCCTCATCACGGCGCTGGCCTCGGTGATCGCTCTGTTCTCGGCCGTCCTCCTCACCTGGGTTCTCACCCGGCCCGTCCTGCACCTGGAACAGGTCACGCGTTCGGTGGCAAAGGGCGACTTGAGCGTGCAAGCGCGCGTGGGGACAACAGATGAGATCGGCCGGCTGAGCGCAGCCTTCAATGCCATGATTGCCGATCTGAGACGAGCACAGCAGCAGAACGAGGAGACAACACAGGAGCTTATGCGCAAGGAGCAGTTGCGCGGCCAGCTCCTGACGAAAGTCATTACAGGTCAGGAAGAGGAGCGCCGACGCATTGCCCGCGAGCTGCACGACCGCACAGGCCAGTCCTTGACCTCGCTCATGGTGGGTCTCAAGGTCATCGAAGGTGCGGACACATTGGACGAGGCCCGAACGCGCGTCCGCCAGGTACGCGCCGTGGCCGCGGACGCGCTGCAGGAAGTGCGAACGCTGGCCTGGGATCTGCGCCCGTCGCTACTCGACGACCTGGGACTTGTCGCCGCGCTGGAACGGCACCTGGCCCTCTTTCGGCAACAACACGGCCTGGACATCGACCTGCAGGCAATGGGGCTGGGCAACGGTAATCGCCTGGCGCCCGAGATCGAGGTCACGCTGTACCGCATCATCCAAGAGGCGCTGACCAACGTCGTGCGCCACGCGGACGCCAGCAACGTCAGCATCGTGCTGCACCAGGTTGGGCAGCACGTCATCGTCATCATTGAAGACGACGGCCAGGGCTTCGATGCGACCGCCGCGCTCACCTCCAACGACCTTGAGCCGCGCCTGGGGCTGCATGGCATGAGGGAGCGGGCGTCTCTAGTGGGCGGCACGGTTGTGATTGACTCCGCCCCAGGGAAAGGCACCTCCGTCCGTGTGACAATTCCACGGAGTTGAGGGAACCATGAGCACAGACGAGGCTTCCCGAGTACATCAGCGAATTATCATCGCCGACGACCACGCTGTCCTGCGCGCGGGCCTCCGGCTGCTCATCAATGGCCAGACCGACATGGAGATCGCCGGAGAGGCCGCGGATAGCGCCCAGGCTCTCGCTTTGACGCGCGAACTGCGCCCCGACATCTTACTCCTCGACCTGACCATGCCGGGCCAGGGCGGCCTAAGCGTGCTCCGTCAGGTGCGCAAGGAGTGTCCGGACGTCCGTGTTCTCGTTTTGACCATGCATGATGACGACCATTACCTTCGCCAGGCCCTGGAAGCAGGCGCAGCCGGCTACGTCCCCAAGAGCGCGGCCGACACCGACCTTTTGGCCGCCATTCGCGCCGTGGCACGCGGCAACCTCTATGTTCACCCCTCACAGACCAAGGCGCTCTTAGAGAGGCTCATCCCGCAACATCATCGTGTCAGAGAGCAAAAGGCAGAGACCGCCAGTCTGAGCGACCGCGAGCGCGACGTTGTACGCATGGTGGCCCTCGGCCACACCAATCAATGGATCGCTGATGAGCTTCACGTCAGTGTCAAGACGGTGGAGACCTATCGAGCGCGAGCAATGGAGAAGTTGGGGATCAGGAATCGCGCCGCCCTGGTGCGCTATGCCCTGGAGAGCGGTCTGCTCAGCAGCCCAACGGACACGAGATAGCCACAACAACCACGCCCCCGGCCACATTGCTTCCGTATCGAGCGTGCTTCCGTGGCTTCCCGCCTCCTGAGTTGCCGAGCGTAGGGTTTTCCCCGACATTGTGACGAAAAGGACGGGTTTCCCCTGCTAGACAAATCTGGTGATGCTTTCTACAATAGATGCAATGATCGTCCTGGCCGCGCGGGACGCCTGCGCGCTGCCACTGGCTGAGTCCCCAGGAGGTGTTCAGATGGCTGACGTCGGTCCACGACAGGATGTTCTACTCAGAATGGATGCAGATCTGAAGCGGGCTATGGGCAAGCCTCGTGAGCAGCGGCGATGGGTTATGGTCATTGACCTACGCAAATGCGTCGGCTGCCACGCCTGCACGATCGCCTGCATCGCCGAAAACAAGCTTCCGCCGGGCGTTGTCTACCGTCCTGTCTTGGAGGAGGAGTTCGGCACCTATCCCAACGTCACGCGCAAGTTCGTGCCGCGGCCGTGCATGCAATGTGACGAGCCGCCGTGCACTCCGGTGTGCCCGGTGTATGCCACGTATCGCAACCCCGACGGCGTTGTTGTTATTGACTATGACCAATGCATCGGCTGTCGCTATTGCATTACCGCTTGTCCTTACGCCGCCCGCACGGCTGACTTCGGCAAAACCTACACCGAAGGTACGCCAGAGCAACAACTTCCCATTGTTGGTCGGAGCATGGCCAGCAGCTACGAGCGTGCAGCAAACTTTGAATACCGCAAGTCTCGCGAACGACGTAACAGCTACGATTCCCCCGTGGGCAACGCACGCAAGTGCCACTTCTGTTTGCATCGCCTGGCGGAAGGTATGCTTCCGGCCTGCGTCACCACATGCATCGGTCGCGCCACACTGTTTGGCGATGCCAATGACCCCGACAGTCTCATTGCTGGGATGATTGCCAAGCCGAACGTTATGCGCCTGAAGGAGGAGCTCGGTACTAAGCCGCGTGTTTATTACCTTTTGTGAGGCCATGCATGCCTCTTTACCGAAGAAACGCATTGGAACCGAAGAAACGCATGGGAGGACATGGGAGGAAACGATGACACTCAAGAGACTCGCTTATATCGTGTGCATCCTGGCGTTGATCCCTGGCCTGTGGGGGATACTTAACCGCCTGCTACTTGGCCATAAGGATGCCAACTACGGCTCGTACGTGGTGTGGGGGTTGTGGGTGGCCATGTATTTGTTCTTTGCCGGTATCGCCGTCGGCGCGTTCATGCTCTCGACGCTTGACCTGCTCTTCAAGGTGGACGCATTCCGTGGCACAGGCATCACCAGCCTATGGATCGGTCTCGTCAGTCTAGGCGCCGCGCTTGTGTCCATCGGGCTCGATCTCGGCCACATGGAGCGCATCTGGAAGGTCTATCTGCAGGGTAACCCGGCATCGCTGATGGCCCAGATGGTATGGGGGTACACGCTTTTCGGCGTGCTTCTCCTCGCCGTGCTGTACCTTGCCCTTTTCAAGCCGAGCAGCCCTGTGCTGCGTTTGCTGCTGATTGCCGGCTTACCGCTTTCGCTCTTTGTGAGTGGTGCGGTCGGCGCTCTGTTGGGCGTGCAGGCAAGCCGCATGTTCTGGCATGTCGGCTTGCTGCCAGTGCAGTTCCCTGTGTTCTCTCTGGCGTCAGGAGTCGCTGCGCTGTTGGCTGCCGATGGGCTGTTCGGCCGCGGCGATGATCCCCGGCGCGCACAGCGGATCTGGTCTCTGGCCGTCCTGACCATTGCGCTAACCTTCATCAAGCTCTACTTCCTGTGGGCGGATTTTTCACAGAGCCTGTATGGCAATGTGCCGCAGAACGTTCAGGCTGTCAACGAAGTGCTCTTTGGTCAGTACTGGTGGGCGTTCTGGATCATCCAGTTGCTCGTCGGGTCACTCATCCCGATCATTGTTCTGCTGCAGCCGCGCCTTGTCCGGCAGAAGCAGGTGGCGGGCTGGATAGGCGTTCTGGTGCTGATTGGCTTCGTCGCCGCCCGGGCCAATATCGTGTTCCCGGCCTTGACCGTACCCGAGCTTGAGGCTTTGATCGGCGCATTCAGCGGTCCGCACCTGACGTTCGATTACTTCCCCAGCCTGATGGAATGGGCAGTGACCGCCGGTATCAGCGCTGGAGCGGTGTTAGCTTTCCTAGGCGGGACTGAGTTGTTCGCTAAGCTTCGGCAGGAGGTGGCATAACATGGGCACAAACATGACGCATCTCAGACAAGAGGGACGTCAAAAGCAGGAGCGGCAGGTTTCTCGGCGCGATTTGTTCAAGTGCGCCGCGTTCCTGGGCGGCAGCGCCGTGTTTGCCGGGCTGATCAGCCAGGGCGTGGCAACCCTGTCCGACGGAGCCGAAGCAGCAGCAGCGGCGCCGTACCCCTTTGGCCACCCGGAGAGCATGATCTACTCGGCCTGCCAGCAGTGCAACACTCAGTGCGGCATCAAGGTGAAGATTCAGAACGGCGTGGCGACCAAGATTGACGGCAACCCGTACAACCCCTTCAACTTGGCGCCCCATATCAGCTACAAGACGTCTGTCGCCGAGGCGGCCGCGCTAGACGCCGGCCTCTGCCCTAAGGGGCAAGCGAGCATGCAGACGACCTACGATCCCTATCGCCTGGTCAAGGTGCTCAAGCGCGCGGGGAAGCGCGGTGAGAACAAGTGGGTGATGGTACCCTTCGATCAAGCCGTGACAGAAATCGCCGATGGCGGCAAGCTTTTCGCCAACGTCGCGGGCGAGGAAACCAGAATTGTAACCGGCCTGAAAGACCTGTGGGTGTTGCGCGACCCCAAGCTGGCGGCTGACATGGCCAGCGAGGTTCAGGTCATCCACGGCAAAAAGACGCCAGATGAGAAGAAGGCAGCCATCGAAGCCTTCAAGGCAAAATTCAAGAACCAGCTCGGGGTGCTCATTGATCCCGATCACCCTGACTTGGGGCCAAAGAATAACCAGTTCGCCTTCATCTGGGGCCGCGTGAAAGCTGGCCGCAGCGACTTCATCAACCGGTTCACAAGAGACGGCGTGGGCTCCACCAACGCCCATGGCCACACAACCGTCTGCCAGGGGTCGCTCTACTTCTCGGGTAAGGCCATGAGCGAGCAGTTTGCCGGCGGCAAGTTCAGCGGCGGCGACAAGTTCTACTGGCAGGCCGACGTGGAGAACTCCGAGTTCGTCATCTACGTGGGTGCGTCGCCCTTCGAGGGCAACTATGGCCCCACCAACCTTGTCCCACGTATCACCGATGGTCTGGTCTCCGGTCGCCTCAAGTACGTGGCCGTTGACCCTCGACTCTCTAAGCTGGCGGCGAAGGCCTGGAAGTGGGTGCCTATCAAGCCCGGCGCCGAGGGCGCGATGGCCCTGGCTCTGATTCGCTGGGTCATGGAGAACAAGCGCTACGACGTGAAGTTCCTGGCCAACGCCAACAAGGCGGCCGCGATTGCGGACGGCGAGCCAAGCTGGAGCAACGCCTCCTGGCTGATCAAGCTGACGGACGGCAAGCCCGGCAACTTCCTGCGCGCCTCTGAGGTCGGTCTCACGACCAAAGAGACGAAGAAGGACGCCGCTGGGAAGGACGTTTCAGTCTACAAGCTCGGCAGCAATGAATATGCGTTCGATCCCCTGGTTGTCCTCAAGGACGGCCAGCCTGTGGCTTTCGACCCCAACGACACGAAGGCCGCCGTCGAAGGCGATCTGATGGTGAACGGCGATGTGAAGGGTGTGGCCGTCAAGAGCAGCATGCAGTTGCTGTGGGAGTCAGCCTCGTCCAAGTCCATCGAGGAGTGGGCGGCTATCTGCGACGTCCGGGCCAGCGACCTGATCGAGATTGCCACTGAGTTTGTCAGCCACGGCAAGAAGGCCGCCGCCGACCTGCACCGTGGCGCCTCGCAGCACACCAACGGCTTCTACAACGTCATTGCCTGGTACAACCTGAATATGCTCATCGGCAACTTCGACGCCAAGGGCGGCATGGTGAGGCTCAGCACCTACGACATCAGCGGCGCCAAGGCCGGCAAGCCGTTCAACCTGGGCAAGATGAACCCAGGCAAGGCGGCGCCCTTCGGCATCTCCATGATCCGCCACGATGTCAAGTACGAGGACACAACGGTGTTCAGCGGCTATCCCGCCAGGCGCAACTGGTACCCGTTAGCATCCGACATCTACCAGGAACACCTGCCGTCCATTGGCGACGCCTACCCATACCCGATCAAGTGCCTCATCCTGTACATGGGCTCGCCCGTCTATTCTCTGCCCGCCGGAAACACGAACATTGAAACCCTGGTCGATGTCAACAAGCTGCCGCTCTTTATCGCGTCAGACATCGTGGTCGGCGAGACGTCTATGTACGCCGATTACATCTTCCCGGACCTGACGAACCTGGAGCGGTGGGAATTCGCCGGGTCGCACCCCAACATGACCACCAAGGTGCAACCCGTGCGCCAACCCACGGTCGCGCCTCTGATCGAGACGGTCAAGGTCTACGGCCAGGACATGCCCTGCTCTCTGGAAGCGCTGGTGCTCGGCCTGGCCGAGAAGCTGGGCCTGCCCAACTTCGGACCCGATGGCCTGGAGAAGGGCAAGCCGTTCACGCACATGGATCATCTCTACTTGCGCATGGTCGCCAACCTGGCCTTCGGCGAAAAAGAAGATGGCTCTGATGCCGTTCCTGACGCTGACGACAACGAGGTGCGCATCTTCCTGGAGTGCCGCAAGCACCTGTCCAAGATCGTTTTTGATCCCGACCGCTGGAAGGCCATCGTCGGCGACGACATGTGGCGCAAGGTGATCTACGTCTTGAACCGGGGCGGTCGCTTCCAAGAATACAGCAAGATCTACAACGGCGACAAGGTGGCCAACACCTACGGCAAGCTCATCAATATGTACCAGGAGAAGACAGCGGGCATCAAGAACGCCATGACCGGCAAGTCGCTGCCCGCCCTTCCAACGTACATCCCGGCGCCCTTGAGCATTCTGGGCGAACCGCTGAACGATGAGAAGGACGGCTACGACCTCACACTTATCACCTACCGCGAGATCTCGCAGACGAAGTCGCGCACGCCCGGCAACTACTGGCTGACTGCCCTCCTGCCCGAGAACTCCCTACTCATCAACAAGCGCGACGCAGATCGATTGGGGCTCAAGCCTGACGATCGGGTGAAGGTCCTCTCGCCCAGCAATCCCGAGGGTACCTGGGACCTCAAGAACGGTACGCGTGTGCCCATCGTGGGTAAAGTACGTATTATCCAGGGCATCCGGCCGGGCGTCGTTGCCTTCTCCTTGGGTCATGGCCACTTCGCCTACGGCGGTGTGGACATCACCGTTGACGGCAAGGTCATCAAGGGCGACCCGCGGCGGGTCAAGGGTTTTCACGCCAACGCCGCGATGCTCGTGGATCCCTACTTGAAGAACACGTGCCTGGTTGACCCCGTCGGCGGCAGCGCCGTGTTCTACGACAGCCAGGTCAAAGTGGTGAAGGTATAGACGGGAACACACAGGCAGTGCAAGGAGTTCGCTACCGTGGCCAAGTTGGACGATCTGCTGCAGATCAGCGCCGCCCGCCACAGCAAGCTGTGCCCGCGCCAGGTCCTCGGCGTACGCATGGGGATCCTCGCCGGCGACTTGCTCGACCTTGACCTTCCTCAGCGCGCCAAGCGCCTGCTTGCCATCGTGGAGACCGATGGCTGCGTCGTGGACGGCATCGAAGCGGCCACGGGCTGCCTGATCGGCCGCCGCACCATGCGCATCGAGGACATGGGCAAGGTCGCGGCCACCTTTGTGGACACCCGGACAGAGCGGGCGGTGCGCATCGCGCCGCGCCAGGGCGTGCGCCAGCTCGCCCGTGAGTACGCCCCGGATGGGCTGTCCCGCTGGGACGCGCAGCTCATCGCATATCAAGGAATGCCGGCCGAGGTGCTGCTGTCGTGGCAATGGGTCGAAGTCACCACGCCCGTGGCCGCCGTGGGAGCGGAAGGACAGCGCGTCATGTGCGCCGCTTGCCGAGAGGAGATCATCAACGGCCGCGAGGTTGTGCAAGACGGACTGGTCATTTGTCGGGCTTGCGCGGGAGAGCGGTATTACCTGCTGGTTGCACGACCAGGCTCCCGCGCCATCGCTGCGGGGTTGAATGCAACCGACAGTAGCGCGCAGCAGCACGATAGGCAGCGGGAGGATGTCCTGTGACGTCAGACGATGAGAAGACAGCGCCCATCATCTGTTTCGTCGGACGCGGGAAGGTGGGCAAGACCACACTGCTGGAGAAGCTGATCCCAGAACTCAGACGGCGCGGCTACCGTGTGGGGACAGTGAAACACCACGTCCACGCGGGGTTTGAGATAGACCAACCCGGCAAGGATACTTGGCGCCACGCCCGGGCAGGCAGCGACCACGTTGTCATTGCTGCGCCCGACAAGATCGCCTGGATACGCCGCGTGGATAGGGAGTGGTCACTTGAGGAAGTCGCCAGCCGAATGCCTGACGTGGACATTATCCTGGCCGAAGGTTACAAACGTGCAGGCAAACCCAGGATCGAGGTCGTGCGCGCTGAGCGAAGCACCGACCCGATTTGTGAAGAGCGGGAGCTGCTCGCGCTGGTGACCGATACGCCACTGGCATTCGACGTGCCATCCTTTGGGCTAGACGACGCGGCTGGTCTCGCCGATTTCATTGAGCGACGCTTTCTGCGCCAAGCGCATACGAAAGGCTGAGTACGGGGGAATGGTCGAACAACTCTCGGTTCTGATTCTGGCTGGCGGCCGCAGTAGACGCATGGGACAAGACAAGGTCTGGCTCGTGCTGGACGGCCAGCCGTTGATCGAGAGAACAGCGCGCCGCGTTCTGCCAGTGGCCGCCGAGTACATCTTTAGCACCAATACTCCTGAACGCATCCTTGCGCTGATGGCTGCTCTGCCTGTCCCAGGGCGTGCAGTCGGGGACACTTACCTGGGTGCTGGCCCCCTGGCTGGTCTCCACGCCGGGCTGGCAGGTGCACACTGTGATCTTGTCTTGGCCTTAGCTGCAGACATGCCCTTTGTCAGCCTGGATCTCGTGCGCCACCTGGTGGAGCAAGCAGCAGGCTACGACGTTGTGATGCCCCATGTGCTCTCGCCCCATTCAGGAGAGGCGACCAAAGAGCCCCTGCATGCACTGTATCGTCGCAGCTGCCTGCCAGCGATCACGGCTCACCTTTCGGCGCACGACCTGCAGGCGTTCAGTTTCTTGCCCGATGTGCGCGTGCGAAACGTCCAGCCCGACGAGATGCGCGCGCTAGACCCTGACCTGCTGTCATTCTTCAACGTCAACACCCCTGAGGACTGGCAACGGGCGCAGCGACTGGTAAGTCAACACGGTTAGGCCAGACACCCATGCACAGTCACGCTCGTCTGCATCGAGCGTACCCCCTCACCGCCTGCCGTCGGGGCGCCAACATGTCCTGGTGTTTGATGAGCGTCCACGCCTGGCTACCCCAGATCTTGGTGAACGCATCCCACCCTCCCGCGCCCATCTATCACATCCAGGATAGCGTCAGCCTGATAGATGCGCCCGCGTTCCTTTCCGGTGATCTCGCGCAGCAGACCGGCGCGCATTCTGAGACGACAGGACGGCTTCACGACGGAGAAAAGGCGTCATGAGCAGGTGGGGATTCGGCAGTAGCCAGCCCAGTCCGGATAGCTCGCCGAGTGACCGATCTGCATGTGACAGTGTAGCCACAAGCTCCACCGACCACGTTATCTCCGGTGGCAGCGGATTCGGTATAAATGCCCAGTAGTCGCCGACCCTGATTCTCCACCCGTCGAGGCTGACGAGCTTCTTGCAGCCCTGAGGACGGGGGGTCATCGGCCAGCAACCGTAAAGCCGCGCCAACGCGCGGCTTCACGGTTGAGGGCAGGCCAGCGATGTCTTTGCGGGCAGACGGCATGAGCTGAACATCATAGGCCATTTTCTTTCAGCACATCCTGCAGAGAGGTAGTTTCTCCCCTATTGTGTGCGCCGCGAGCATGATCCATAGCCTGCCGCAGTCCGGGATCGCGTTCATCGCGCATGTCGTCAAGCTCGTCCAGCAGTGCATTGTAGCTATCGATGTCAATCAGCACAGCCTTGACGCGGCCGCGTGTGGCCACGAAGACCGGGCGATCGATGGTCGTCACCAATTCGTTCAGCTCTTTGCGTACATCCGATACAGGCATTGTGATAATGCTCATAGGTGGCTCCTGGTAGTACGTTGGGTGGTACGTCTGCTAGTATCAGTATAGCATACGTGTCAAACGGGCTGACGACGGAAAAGCGAACTCTCCATGTCTCGCTTCGCCAAATCAGCCCGTCATCCCTCACTCATCGCTGATGATAATCGGTAGCCAGATGCGCCAGCTCGTTGCCGTGGGCGTCGCAGTTGCTGTGATGGTCGGCGTGGCAGTCGCCGTCACGGTCGGCGTGCCCGTCTCCGTTCTAGTAGGTGTTGCTGTCTCTGTCGGCAGAGCACTGGGCGTGGCGGTTACCGTCGCTGTTGTGGTAGGAGTGAACGGTGTCAGGGTAATCTCCACCTCATACGTATGGTTGCAGCCTCCAATGGCAGGGTTACGGTCACTGACCATCGTGTAGTATGTCCCTGCCTCGGCGAAGATGTAGGCGATCTGCGAGGCGCGTGGCTCGCTCCCTCCGTCGTTGTCACAGGCAATTGGCGTCAGGCTCGTGCTGTCATACAGGCAGAGGATCGTATCAACCTCCGCTCCCAGATTGAGCGTGCGTATCACATAGGTGTTGCCGGGTAGCGCGGCGAAAACCGACCAATCCCGATCGCCGGCAAAGTAGAGGCTGTGGTGTTGGGGCGGTGCGCCGGGCGTGATCGGCGCAGCCAATGGGCGCGTATCGTCCGGCTCGTAGACGTCGATGCACGATGTTGGTGTGGTTGTCGGCGTCACAGTCGAGGTCGTCGTTGCCGTGGTCGTCTGCGTGTGCGACGGCGTGGCGCTTGGCGTCGCTGTCGGCGTCGCGGTGGCTGGCCTACCCGTCACCCGGATCGCTTTGAGCGCAGGGCCATGCCGCGTGCCTGTGCCTGTCAACGAGATGTCCAATGTGCCGGTGATCACGTCTCGTTCGAAAAGGAACTCGTGCGCCACCCACCGCCCGAACTGGGCGAAGAGGTCGAGGTGGTCGATTACTGTCTCCCCGTTGATGTGCACGTCGAAGACGCGCTGACCAGCGTCCCAGCAGTACACCTCAGCGAACCGTAGCGCAATCTCGTAGCGCCCGTTGGGCAGGTCGAACCTGTAACCACCGCCCGGCCCGCTGGGCAGCCACCAGCGTTCGGTCAGAAACAATGCGTCGTCCGCCGTGCCCTGGATGTCGTGGCCGGTTGTGTCGGCGTATGTCCCGCCTTCCCCATAGTAGCCCCAAGAACCAGCCCCCGCCTGGCGATCGGCGCGCCACACGCTGCCCGCTCGATCGGTGTAGTCCGGGCCTCCGGCGTTGATCAGGATGCCGCTGAACGGCGCGGGCGGCGGCGTCCACGTCGGGAGAATGGTGGCTGTGCTGGTCGGGGTGACGGTTCTGCTTGCGGTTGCCGTACGCGTTGGGGTGGCAGTATTCGTAGGTGTGGGTGTTGCTGTTGGCGTCTTGGTGAGTGTGCTAGTTGGTGTGTTGGTCGGTGTCAGTGTATGAGTGCTGGTTGGTGTGAGCGTCGCTGTCGGCGTGCTCGTTGCTGTGGCTGTCGCTGTCTGTGTGTTTGTCCTTGTGGCAGTCGGCGTGTGCGAAGCTGTCGCCGTTGTTGTCGATGTCGGAACAGGCTGCGGTGGCTGTTGCTGTGAGATCTCGATGTGGTACTCGCCGTAGTTATCATATGTTCCGCCGTCACCCACGCCAAAGGTGAGAATGCCCGCGTGGTTACCCAGATCAAGATAAACGGAGTAGAGATGCTCAGGGTTATAAGGCGGGCAGGTTCCGAGAGGGACATAGCCGATGCCATCGACATAAGTTGTGAACGTGAGCACTGGCGCGCCCGTACCATATGGCGGCCATTGGGAGTTGCCGTCAAATGATAGCCAAAGCCCATCCGTGGTGTAGTCGTTGCCACACACGGGAGGAGTAATCAGGCTGCCCGATGCATCCTTGTACCGGTAGAACGCATCACCCTCATGCGGCGGCTTTGTCGAGCCGGAACCCGACACGACCATGCGAACTATTCCTGAGTAGGTATGGAGGGTGCTTACGCCACCCGCCGTTGTGAAGGGGGCGACGAGTGAATCCGACAAGGGGGATGCCGTGGCCGTGGCTGTGGCTGTTGGTGTAGGCGTCGCAACGAATGTTCCGCGCGCCAGTTTGAGATCGCCGTTGCTGGCGTCATAGTATGAGATGACAGGATTGCCGGCCTGGCTCACAGCAAGCGACGGCCAGGAGCCTACATCTCCTGCCGTATCCACACAACCTGTGGCCCAGGCGCTATTATGCCTGTACGCGTAGCGCAGGTCGTTGTTGATAACGTCGTAATAGGCGATGTTTGGCTGGCCTATAGCATCAAGAACGAGGGACGGGTAGCGTCCTACATCGCCATCGCTGTCTACGGTCTCGATTGTCCACAGTGAGCCAGATTTGCGGCCGTAGCGCAGGTTGCCATTTGCGCCGTCGTAGTAGGCGATGTGTGGGTTACCCGCTGTATCAAGCGCCAGCGACGTTGACCCGCCCCCCGGCCAGCCGCCTGGCCCTACGCTCTCAGTTAACCACGCCGCTCCTGTCCAGCGCACATAGTTGACTGTCCACAATGTGTTGTCATAGTAGGCGATGTGCGGATTGTTAGCCGTGTCCAGTGCTAGCGACGCTCCTATGCCCACATCACCGCTGGACGCGACCGTGACGATGGCCCAGGCTGCGCCTGTCCAGCGTGCATACTTCAGGTTGCCGTTTGTACCGTCGTAGTAGGCAATGTGTTGGTTTCGGGTCCTGTCCAGCTTTAGCGATGCGTACTGGCCAACGTCACCTGCGCTGTCGACAACCTTTACGGTCCAGGTTGTGCCCGTCCACTGTGCCAGCTTGAGGTCATGGTTGCCCTCGTCATAGTAGGCAATGCACGGCTTTCCACCCATATCCAGGGCCAGCGACGAGAACTCACCCACGTTGCCGGCCAGATCGACCAGGCTGGAAACCCACGACGGCATGCCCTCATAAGCGTAGCGCAAACTCTGTGGCCCATGCGCTGCAACGCTCGGATTGTCAGTCGGACCAAGGGCAAGCGAGCTCATAGCGCCAATCGAACCCGAGCGCGCGACCGTGCTGGTGATCCATGACGTGCCTGCCAGTCGGGCATGGATCAGGTCAGACCCCGTACCATTAATGTAGCTCAGGATGGGGGTGCCGGATAGATCGAGTGCAAGAGATGGAAAACTGCTTGAGTCGTTACTCACAGTGAAGTCTTTCCAGAGGCCGCCGTTCTTTGTTGAATATAGCAATGAGGCAACGGGTGTGCTCCGGTTCTGCCAGGCGTAGCTGATGTGAGGTTGGCCGTCTGCATCGAGAACTAAGGAGGTTGTATTTGCCCGGTTACCCATGTCCTGAATTCTTTGGATTGACCAGCCCGAACCAGACAACTCAGCGTACCTAACGTCGGCAAACCAATTTGTATGCTGCTTATTTGTGCCAATGTAACTAATATGGGGATTGCCAAGCGAGTCCACTACTAGACAGCTTCCATCTCCTGAGCCCCACTCACAGTCTATTGTCTGTATGTTCCATCCGGCCCCTGTCCACTGGGCATATGCCAGACATCCGCTGTAGTAGCTGATGCGAGGCTTCCCGCTTCCATCTAGGGCTAACGAGGTCGACGTGCCCGCATTGTCCCGCATGTCGAACGTCTGAACGGCCCATCGCCCCGCGACTAACCTAGCGTATTTGAGGTGCCGATTTGTGACGTCATAGTAGCTGATGTGAGCACTACCAACGGCATCAACGGCAATGCTCGTGTATTGCCCTACATCCCCGACGCTGTCGACGATCTGGATTGACCATTCATCCCCCGTTCGTCGCGCATACTTCAGGTCGCCGTTGGTTGCATCGTAGTAACTGACATGCAGGTTGCCCGAACTGTCGATGGCAAGCGATGCAAACTGGCCCACGCCGGCGGCGCTGTCAACGATCTCCACCAGCCAGCGCTCGCCATCGCGCCAGGTATGGTAGAGGTGGTTGCCACCATACACCATGTGTGGGCGATCGGCGCTGTCCACCTGCAAGCGCCGATTACTCAGGTTGCTGAAGCTCTGCTGGCCGTCGATGCTCTTGATATCCCATTGCAGGTTTGGGACAGGATTGGCTACGGTAGCCGGTTGCGGCGCGTTGCCCGGAGTTGTTGCGGCCCCGGCCGGGATGGCCCAAAGGATGGTGACGAGGAAAGTTGCCGCCAGGACAAAGAGGATCGGGATGCTCTTCATGGGGTTTACCTCGCTAGATGGTGCTGTTGGTTTGGTGCAAGTCAGTTTTTGGGTGGTTACACGATATTTCAGCGCGTTTGGCCGATATATGGGATGCTCTCGTAACCAATTTCGCGGGGTTTCCCATGGTCATCCAGGGCTTCGTCTGGATCGGGAGCGAGCACCTCGGCATGCTTGTTCAAGTATTCCAATGCCCACTGCTCAATGGTGTGGGGCCACCCCCTTGAACTACCAGCAACTCCCGTCGTCGGAGAAACGATACCTTCGTCGCACAATGCAGCCACTTCACCGTACCTTAGGGGCAAGTATCGGATACGTACCTTGTTGTTTGTGTAGCCTCGCAGTATTGCCTTTTCATGAGCCGACAGTGATCTCAACCTGCTCTGCCGCGGTCGCCGCCGAAGGAACTCGCGGCGTATGTTTGGCCACTTCCCCGGCAAGGCTGTCGCTGCTTTCACTAGTACCATCACCGTTGCTGACAAGAACACAAGGCCCAACAGCGAGCGGTTCTGCGAAACGAAAGTGATGAGCCCCAACGGCTCAAGCCAAGAAAGTGGTGCCAACAACAGAAATAAAGTTACAATCACTACCACCAATAGCCAATGCTTGGTAGAGGACGTGAGCAACTCAATCACTTTCGCAAAAAGGATCTCCACCGGTGCACTCCTCTGGTTCTTCGCACGATTGCTGACATCATGGGCTAGCCGATTATCTGGACGCTACCAAAAAAGTGAGCGCTCTGCCATGTCCTACAACACTGATTGTAGCACCCATGTCAAGGACTCTTGAGATATGCAGCCTCCGTCTGGCGAATAGCGCCCTGCGCGGGCAGCCAGGCAGCTCGAAGCTTCCGGCTGAATAAATGGAAGCCCCTCCGGGGCTGACCGCGCCAGCCTCGCAGAGGCTTCCGGTTGCTCAACAAGGAGCTTCTAGCTCCGTGGCAGGGTCTCTGCTCGTCCCTTGCCGTCTGTGGCATCGTGTTACTAACATCTATGTTAATAGCGTATTTCGTTATTAACATGTTACCGCAAAAGTGTTAATGACGCAAGCGGCTGCACGTGAACGCAGCGTGACAGGCCCCCCGTCTCATTTTCCCTAGCCGACTATCCCCAGTTTCTTCCCCACCTTGCCAAACGCCTCCAGCGCCTGCTCCAACTCGGCCTGGCTGTGTGTGGCGGTGACGATCGTGCGCACGCGGCCCTTGTCGCGGGCGACGGTGGGGAAGGCAATGCCCTGGGCAAAGACGCCCGCGCCAAACAACTCGTCCGAGAGTTGCATGGCCAGCGCGCCCTCGCCCACGATCACGGGCGTAATCGGCGTCTCGCTGACGCCGGTGTTGAAGCCCATGCGCTGCAGTTCCTTCTTGAAGAAGGCCGTGTTGTCCCACATGCGCTTGATCAGCGCCTCGCCCTCGGCGCTCTGCAACACGTCCAGTGCAGCCGAGCAGGTGGCGATGATGCTGGGCGGGTGCGAGGTGCTGAAGAGGAAGGGGCGAGCGCGGTGCTCCATCAGGATGCGCAGCTTCTGGTTGGTCGCCACGTAGCCGCCCATGGCGCCGATCGCCTTGGACAGCGTGCCCACCTGAATGTCCCAGTTGCCGTCCAGGCCGAAGTGGTTGACCGTACCGCGCCCGTTCTTGCCCAGCACGCCCGAGGCGTGTGCGTCGTCGACCATGCTGATGGCGCCGTAGGTCTGGCAGAGTGCGGCGATCTTGTCCAACGGGGCGATGTCGCCGTCCATGCTGAAGACGCCATCGGTCACGACAACTACTTTCTGATAGCCCTTGGCCTGCGCTTCCTGCAGGCGCTGCTCGAGCACGGCCATGTCCAGGTGGGGATAGATGGCGCGGTCGGCCTTGGTCAGGCGCACGCCATCGATGATCGAGGCGTGGTTGAGTGCATCGCTGATCACCAGATCGCCCTCGCCCAGGATTGGCCCCAGCACGCCGGCGTTGGCCGTGAAGCCAGACTGGAAGACGAGCGCCGCCTCGGTGTGCTTGAAGGCGGCCAGCTTCTGCTCGAGCGCTTCGTGGATGGACATCGTGCCGATGATGGTGCGTACCGCGCCCGTGCCCACGCCCCACTCGTCGATCGCTTTCTTGGCTGCCTCACGCAGCGCGGGATGGGTGGTCAGTCCCAGGTAGTTGTTCGACGAGAGGTTGATGACTTTCTTGCCGTCAATGGTCGTCGTTGGCCCCTGCTCGGCCATCAGGATGCGCAGCCTGCGCAAGAGTCCCGCCGCACGCAAGCCGTCGAGCTCGGTGTCGATGAAATCGAAGCGGTGTGTGTAATCCATTTTTCACTCCTTGGTGGGTGCATCACCTGGCCCGTACTCCACAATTAGCCCGCCCATAAACTCCACGAACAGATCAGCGGCCATC